>NZ_JBVTQY010000059.1:0-19556 GCF_055755215.1 Planctobacterium sp. R6 | reverse complement strand
GAATCTGACGAATCTGACGAATCTGACGAATCTGACGAATCTGACGAATCTGACGAATCTGACGAATCTGACGAATCTGACGAATCCGACGAATCCGACGAATCTGACGAATCCGATGAATCTGACGAATCTGATAGTTCTGATGAAAGCGACGATTCAGAGCAATCACAGGACAACGACAATGACAGTTCTGACGATACTGGCAGTAATAATGAATCAGATACAGAAAACAATGATACTTCCGGAGATGGCAGTGATGATTCTTCCGGCGCTCAACAAGGTTCAGGACAGAGCAGCGGCTCTTCCGGCAACAACAATCAGCAAGGCTCGGGCACAACATCCGGCGGCAGCGATTCCGGCTCTATAGACACCACATCGGACGGCACACCATCGCTGGATACAAACACTAATACTCAATCAACGGGATTGGGCAACGAAACCTCACCACTCAATGATGAAACTGAACAGCTCAGAGATGAAGAGATCGAACAGGTTATCGACAATAACACACGGGTTTCCCCTGAGATCATTGCAGCCAGAACCGGTTCGGCTACCTACTCGACGCTGATCAGTAGTTCTTTATCGGGCAATCAGAATCCACGTAACCTCAATGTCAGTATTGGAGTGAACTTTGATACCTCTTTCAGTGAAGGAAATTTATCCGTTGAAGATAACGGGGGCAATTGGGATGCCGCATTCCAGGGCGTGATTGTTGAATCGGATCTGGAATTAGATATGACCCGTGTCACCTATGGCCAACCCGGCATTCCCAATTCCGTACAAGTGGGAACGGGTGACATTTCAGCCTTTTTTGCCAATGAAGGTGATGTATTAAATGGAAACTTTAGCTTAACTCAGGGCGGTAACAGAGTCAGCGGCAACTTCTTAATAAGGGAATAATGAAGGGTGGTAATGATGCAGAAACTTATGCAATTAAACAAAACTGGTTACTTCCTTTTCAGCTTATTATGCCTGTTCAGTTCGATAGCCGCTGCGGCTCCCACGGGTGAATTTCGTTATCCCGGTGATAATCATACCTTTAATGGGAACCTGCTGTTTTCCGGTAAAGTGGAAGACCCCGATGGAATTGGTTCGGTACGCTTGCGTTTTGACGGTAACGCCGCCCGCCAGATAACCGTGTGCAACAATTGTGGCAACACTGAATCCTTTACTGATGCCGGGATAAACCCGCGTGATTACAATCTCAGTATTGGCAGTCATCAGGCGCAAATTGTGGTCATCAAAAATGGCAGTGAGCGCGTCATCGACAGTGTGCGCTTTAGCTGGACGCCACCGGAAATATCCGGCATTGAGATCACCCGCATCTTTGGCTCTATCGAAATAAACTGGTCAGGACTCAGTGGCTACAGCCTGTATAATTTGTACGTCGCCTCAGAAGCTGAAATCAGCCCTAATAATATTGATAGCCTGCCCGACAGTGTCACATTTCGTGCTTTGCGCGCAACCTCTCAAACAATAGAGGATATCGATGACGAGCTGGGGCTTTTTGGCCTGATCACCGGCACAGATACCAGTGGTGAAAGTGCCTACAGTCAGATATTCCGCATTGAAGCACTGAACAACGAAGACCCTGAAGTAGTATCTGAAAACATCAGTGTCGACGAAGACAGCAGCGTAACGGGCAATGTGCTGAGCAACGACAGCGATCCGGAGGAACAACCCCTCACCGCTGAACTAAACTTTTCCCCAAACAATGGCGAAGTAACGCTCAGTGAAAATGGGGACTTTCGCTATCAACCAGCCCCTGATTTCAATGGCCAAGACAGTTTTACCTATGTCGTTAATGATCCCCAGGGCGGCTCAGAAATAGGTACAGTCAGTATTACAGTTCGTCCTGTGAATGACGCACCAACGGCTAATAACGATAGTTTTCAGGTGGCTGAAGATGCAATATTGTCAGTGTCAGCCAACAATGGACTATTGAGCAATGACTCAGATATAGACGGCGACAGCCTCAGCACCAGTGTTAGTCGCTTGCCAGACAATGGTACTTTGTCTCTGGACCAGGATGGTTCATTTAGCTACCAGCCAAATGCACAATTTTTTGGTACTGACAGCTTTAGTTACCAGCTAGATGACGGCAATGGCGCAACCGATACGGCAACGGTGACCATTGCAGTCGCTGCAGTTAATGACCTACCTGTGGCCGCGAATGATACTTACCAGGTTAATGAAGATAATGTTTTATCGGTTACCGACCCAACGCAAGGTGTATTGGCTAATGACAGTGACGCCGACCTACCGGGCGAGCAGCGATTTTCCGGGCTGACAACAACACTGCTCAGCCAACCGGGTAATGGAACCGTCAGCCTGCAATCAAACGGGACGTTCACTTATACTCCCGCCCCTGACTTTTTCGGTTCAGACAGCTTCAGCTATCAGGTTGCTGACAGTGAGGGTGAAACTGCAACAGCTACAGTATTGATTGAAGTACTCAGCCAGCCCGAATCGCCGATTGCAGAAGATGACTTTTACAGCATCAACGAAGATGAACCTTTATTGGTGGATGCGGCTTCGGGTGTACTGGCCAACGACGACAATATCACAGGGAATCAGTTCAGTGTCGCCGTTTTATCTGGTACACAGTCAGGAGATTTAAACCTCAATGGCGATGGCAGTTTTAGCTACACGCCTGACGAGAACTTCAACGGTACCGATGCTTTCAGTTATCAGCTGGTTTTTGCTGACGGCACTTCACAGGCAACGGTAACTATCGAGGTGGTTGCGGTTAACGACGCCCCGGTGGTTAACGACGATACCGCCACCACTGATGAAAATACGCCCGTCACTATTACGCCACTTGAAAACGACAGTGATCCTGATGGGGATACTTTGTCCGTTATCATCAACTCCGTGTCCTCCGGTAACGCCGTAGTATCCGCGGAGACAGATATCATATTCACCCCTGAAACCGATTTTGATGGCGAAGTCAGCATTAATTATTCTGCCTCTGATTCGTTGGGTGGCATAACCCAGGGAACGATTATCATCACGGTGTTGCCATCAAACGCTCCGCCGGTAGCGGTTGATGACCTGGTAGAAACCAATGAAGATACACCGGTGGTTATCTCGCCAATGGACAACGACAGCGACCCGAATGACGATACATTAACACTGAGTATTATTTCAGTAAGCGCCGGGACAGCGGAACTGGCTTCAACCACCAGCATTACTTATATACCGGAAGAAAACTTCAGCGGCACAGTTACATTGGCCTACCGAATCACGGACCCTTCAGACGCTTCTGCCGATGGTGTGATCACCATTAACGTTGTTCCGGTTAACGACCCCCCGGTGGCCCAGGACGATAGCTTTAGCATCGCTGAACGCGAAACCCTGGTATTTCAACCATTAGAAAACGACTCAGACATAGACAGTACGTCATTTAGCATTATTGCGGCCACGGCATTAACCGGAGAACTCACCTTTTCGGCAGACAGCATTACCTATGTTGCCCCACAAGAGCCTGGCACAGACACGATCACTTATACCATTGCTGATACAGAAGGCGAGCAGGCCAGTGCCACTATCAGCGTTACAATTACCAATGTGGATGATACCCCTGAGGCAGTCGACGACAGCGCTCAGACAGCGGAAGACACAGCCATCACCTTGCTTCCTCTGGAAAATGACTCTGATCCGGACGGCGATCCGTTAACTCTGGCGATTGTCTCGGTAACCGAAGGCAGCGCGCAAATAACATCAGAAGCGGCAATCGAGTTTACCCCTGATACAGATTTTAATGGCACAGCCAGTATCATATACAGTATTACCGATCCGGGTGGCAACAGTGCCAATGGCACAATTACTATTACAGTGACCGCCGTAAACGATGCCCCACAAGCGCAGGATGATGAAATTTCTGTCGCTGAAGAAGAAACTATTACTCTGACTCCCATGGACAATGACTCCGATGTTGATGGCGACTCACTGAGTATAATCAGTGCCCAGGCCACTTCCGGGGATGTCAGTTTCTCGGACACGGATATCACCTACACAGCGCCAGACACGCCGGGCGAAGACACTGTCACCTACACTATTTCAGATCCCGATGGTGAAACGGCCACAGCCACTATTAACATCACGATCAATAACGTTCAGGATGCCCCTGTTGCTGAAGATGACAGTGTATCGACCAATGAAGACACCGCCGTGGAGATTTCACCACTGGAAAACGACACGGATGAAGACGGCGATTCGCTGAGTGTAACAATTAACTCGGTAACCAATGGTTCTGCAGAAGTCACCGCATCAGAGACTATCATTTACAGCCCTGAAGACAACTTTTTCGGCACTGCCAGTATTGTTTACACTGCTACCGACACAGAGGGTAACAGTGATAGCGCCACTATTACGATCACCGTAACTCCAGTCAATGACGCACCAGACGCCAGAAATGATAGTGCGTCCACTAACGAAGATACATCTGTAACCGTCTCCCCGCTGGCCAATGACAGTGATGCAGAAAATGACCCCTTAACCATAGAAATAATCACCACCACTAACGGTACTTCGGTAGTCAATGCTGACAATAGTGTTACCTTCACCCCGGAGACAGATTTTAATGGTTCAGCCAGAATCAGCTATACCTTGTTTGATAGCAGCAATGCCAGTGACACCGCAAGAATTTCAATTACCGTTATCGCCGTTAACGATGCCCCTATCGCTACAGATGATACCGCCACAGTTGACGAGGGCGAATCTATCACCCTTACGCCACTGGATAACGACAGTGATGTGGAAGGTGATGATTTAAGTATCTCTGCGGCCTCAGCCCAAAATGGTGTCGTTACAATCTCAACCGATGCCCAATCTTTGACCTATACCGCTGAAACGAATTTCTCCGGCACCGACACCATCAGTTACACAGTAACGGATGGGACTGATTCTGACACGGGCACCATTACAGTGACAGTGAACAACGTAAACACGACACCTGTGGCCAAAAGTGATAGTTTTGACGTATTCGCTGGTGAAACAACAGAGCTGGATGTACTGGCCAATGATTCAGATGTCGATGGTGATACGCTGTCTATTACACAAGCATCAGCCACCCTTGGTACGGTCACTATCAGCAGTGATGAGTCGTTCATAAGCTATACCGCTCCATCGGATACCACAACAACGGATACTGTGAGCTATACCATCAGTGATCCCTCCGGGGCAACGGCATCATCAACCGCCTCCATATCTATTACACAACGAACTCTGGAAGGTGAGTTTGATACCGACGGCGATGGCAACTCCGATGTAACAGCCAGTGCAGATGGCAATGACTACACAGTGACATTTGGTGAAGATGTCGATGCTGTCTATTATCAGGAAGACGACAGTTTTGTCTCTGTTGCTGCCAATGATGAAGGCGTATTTGAGCTCACCATCGAAGGAACCAGTACGTCCGATAAAAGCGCGAAACAATTCGGCGGCATTAAATCCTCTGCACCAAGAGATTTTGTGTTGCCTGCCACAATCAATACGGTTTACTACACCATCAACGGTATCGAGTACTCATTTACCGTTTCGAACCTAAACAACGGCAATGCCAATGTTGCCTTTGGGCCACCTGCATCACTTAACGATGATTTTATTGGAATTGACAGTCACGACTTTTATGTTCGGCAACAATCATTCACTGGCCCTTTAAGGTTGGGTGTCGAAAACGGTGAGCATTACATCTTAAATGTCGGTGGTACCGGGATGGTCCGGGGCGCAGACTATGATCTGAATGTAACCTGGCAAGAAACTGACGGTGAACTGGATATTCAGTTTATTAACGCTGAAGAATTTACTGCACAGTTTAACGTCTATGACCTTGACGATGATAATTCTGACGGGGTGGCACTGCATGTCATAACTAAAGCCGAGGCCGACGCCTATGTTGCCGCACACAGTGATGCGATTGTATCTGTGTATATCACTGAAGCTCGTCAGGTATTCCGCTTTTTACGGGACAACAGAATATTTGTTGATGCAGAAATAGATTTGTATCTCAACTTCCGCATCGACAGCAGTGAAATACCGGAAATAACCAGCGCTGACGCCGGTGTGACACCTGACTTCCCCACGGAGAGAGAAACGCGACAGTTGTGGGATATTGACTCACTAAAAATTCAAAAACTAACCTATGACGATCTGGCCGCCGGTATCGCAACAGATGTTCCGCTATTTGACAACGATGAGTTTGAGGGTTTTATTGCTGATTTTTGTTATTTCTCAGAATCTGCGCAAACGCCCAAGACCGGAATGGGCACCTGCACCCATAGTGGCCAGGAATTCAACTGGAGTATCACCAGCGATGTGCTGACCCTGGATTTTGGCAATCAGATCAGTGCGGCTTATCGCTGGCTGGACGATTTAGCCGTTGAAAACACCTTTTCGGTTGAATTGACGGTTGGCACAGGTACAGAACAACAGCACTACAGTACCCATGTGTACTGGCTATCTGTTGCAACCATTTCAGATACCGAAACCACCAGCCTGCTATCCAATCACTATTTTGACAGTGCCTTTAGCAAGTCTAACCCTGATGCCAGAGACACGGATAAATCCATTAAAATCGACGAAACCTTTGGTTTCTACTTTGACGACAGTGGCCTTGGCAAAAACCTTAGCAGCCGCTTTGAGTTTGTCGGCACAACTCTGACAGACACAGATCGTCGTTGGGAATTGCACAGTGGTGCCATACATATCTCCAGCCTGTCCTCCCTGAGCAGTGGCAATGCATTTAGTTATGCCTACGATCAATGCACAGATAGCGATGATGCCAGTTGTTTTGCCTGGGAAGTCAGAGTCTGGTACCCGATCGCTGTCAGTGGCGACAGATTGTGGGTGTGGGAAATGGTGAAAATGAACCCTGAAGGCCCATTTTTTGATGGCGTGGTCAGTTACGAAGAGCACATCAGCCCGCGTATCAACTACTACGAACTCAATAGCCAAATTCCGGGAGCCCCTGATAGCATTAATTTCAATCAGGAACCCGTCTGGCATATGGTTGATTTTAACACCGATATCAATACCCCTGTCAGCAACCTGAATATGCTTAGCAACTTTGCTGATCCTGAGGCGAATGCACTGACAATATTGTCTGCGTCGGCCAATACAGGCACGCTGACGATTAATTCAGACAATAGTCTGAGCTATGTGCCGGAAGTGGATTTCATTGGTGATGTGGATTTTTATCTTGAAGTCTCTGACGGTATCAATCGGGTATACCCAGTTGGTGTCATTTCCGTGTTAACCGAAAATGTCGCGCCTGTGGCCAATAATGACAACGACACCGCATTCAGCGGTATTCAGACAGCCCTGTTCCCGCTGGACAATGATACTGATGAGAACGGCGATCTGTTAACCATTATCTCTGCCAGTACCGATGTGGGTGAGGTGGAAATCGACGACACCAATACCGAGCTGGACTTCACCGCACCGGCAAGTTTTGAGGGAACTGCCACCATTTCGTATACGATTTCAGATGGACGCACTGGTACAGACAGCGCCACTATCAGTGTGGCTGTAACCCTCCCCATTTTCAGTGGCAGTTACAATTTTGACGACTCCAACGTCGATGACTTTGTAATTAGCGTTGACGGCAGTGACTTTAAGGTGCTGTTTGGCGAAGAAGTGTCCGCTGTTTATTATGAGGTAGATGGTAAAACCCATGTAGTTGCACGCCATGCCGATGGTGCATTTGAGTTCGTTTACCCCTCTGGTGAAACTAATATTGCGCAACTTTATTATGTCATTGACGGCGTCACCTATAGTTTTGCGCCCGATGACCTGAGCCTGACTACGCCAAACCTGGTTTATTTTGGTGAAACGGACATCGAGAATGATTTTGCGGATAAAACCGAGTATTTGCTGATAACCCGGCACAGCACAGTCAATACAGCATTAGCTACAGGCTTTGAAAATGGATTTCTTTACGATTTACATAGTTCCGGTTCTGGCCGTCTCAGCACACCGACCTATACGGATACGGTGACCTGGAGCAAAGACAGCAATGGCAATGTTAGCGTCAATTTTGATACCCCGGTGGCAGAAACCATTTACTACAATGTGTATGATCTGGACGACGAAGTAAATAATGACGGTTCACTGGGTGTTATCACCCGGGCTGAAGCTGACGCCTATGTCGCAGCACACAACGATAACTTTGTGCCTGTAAATATCACAACTACCGGCCATGAACTCGATGCCATCCGACTGCACGGCTACTATTACGAAGTTAACATTACATTGCATCAGATATTCCAGATAGACAGCGGTACCTATCCGGAAATTACTTCTGCCAGTAGTGGCGTGGCAATCAGTTATTCCGGTGATTATCAGGAAATGCTGGATACCAGTAAATTCGACTTTTTACCTCTCACCACCAGTGACATTGAAGGCAGCCAGTTTGTCCCCGTAGCCATAGCTGATAGCTCCGGCAACTTTGAACAATTTGCCAGCGATATGTGTTCCTTTACAGAGAGTTCAGCGGGCAGTGATGCTGGCTCCGGAAGTTGCAGTATCACGGAACAATCTTTTAGCTGGTCTGTTGAAACCGACGGTTCGGTAGCAGTAGATTTTGGCAATTCGCTAAGTGCCGTTTATCGCTGGCTGGACCACAGTGATGTAGAAAACACTGTATTCGTTAAAGCCTCAGATACAAACAACAAGATCTACTCTACCCTTGATTACTGGTTAGTACCGGAGGCAACGACTACCTCAGAAATTAATGCCCTGATTAATGGTAACTATCTGGAAATTGGCGACAACCTGAGTAATCCATTTAACTTTGATCACGATGGTTTACTCAACGACTCCATCGGCAATGGTTACTATTTTGATAATTCCGGATTGTCTAAGGCGCTATCCACCTACTTCGATCACGATAACGATACCGTCGTCTCTGATTACGATATGCAATGGCAAATCAATGCTGGTGCCGAAGTGGTGATCTCAGCACTCAGTAATTATAATTCGTCAGATACCTTTCGTTATCAATATTCGCAATGTACTGACAGTGACAATCAAAGCTGTTATGTCTGGCAATCGCGTTACTGGCTGCCGATTCGTCTGGAAGGAAATCGAATTTGGGTGTTGGATTACGAAGTCAGAGATCAATATCAGGGCTATTCGTATGGACCGCCGAATCTTGAATTATCTGACTACCCTAAAATCAGATTCTATGAACCCAGGAACGATATACCGGGTGAACCTAACTCAATTAGTTTTAATCAGGAACCGATATTCACTGAGCCAGGGTTTTCGACAACGTTAAATACGGTAGCTAATTTTGACATATTAAGTCACGTAACCGACCCTGAGTCTGATCCAGTCACCTTAATTGACGTGGAAGTGGCTTCAGGCACAGTTATCATTAATACTGATGAAACCATCACCTATACACCTGCTACCTCGTTTAGCGGTACAGTTCAGATGAAACTAGTCGTTAGTGACGGAATTAATACAACGACTTTCTTTAGCTATCTATCGGTGCATGGTGCCAATAATGCCCCAATTGCCAACAATGATACGGTCAACGCTGTAGGTAGCCATATATACAGTTACCAGGTACTCAGTAATGATACTGACGCCGACAGTGACCCACTGACTATCACCAGCCTATCCACAACGGCTTCCGGCTTTAATATCAGCAGCGACAATGCTGCAATAGAATACAACGCTCCTGCTTCACTGACTGCGACTGAAACGGTGACTTATACTGTCAGTGACGGTAATGGCGGTACAGACAGCGCAACCTTAACCGTTAATCTTGTGCCCAACTCTGCGCCGGTGGCAGTTGATGATAACCTGTCAGATGTCACGGTAGGCACAGCTGCCAGCCTGTTTCCGCTGAGTAATGACACGGATGCCGATGGAGACAGTTTGACCATTACGGCCGCATCCAGTGTTTCAGGAAGTGCGGTAATCAGTGGCGACGGTTTAAGTCTGTCTTTTACCTCTGCCACGGCAGGTGCCAATTCGATTAATTACACGGTATCCGACGAATACGGTGGCAGTGATACAGGGGTTATTTCCCTCAACGCAATTACAGCAGGTAATATCGCCCCTGTGGCCAATAACGACAGTTATGTCGTTACCCCCAGTTCAGTGAACAACCTGACACCATTAAGCAATGATACAGACGCCAACAGCGATTCCCTCGTAATTACCTCCTCCAGCGCCAGCGTAGGCACATCTGTGATCTCCAATGGTGGGCTTAATATTGATTATACAGCTACCGCCAGTACCGGCTCGGACACCATCAGTTATACTATTTCAGACGGTAATGGCGGTACTGACAGTGCCAGCATAAGTATTACCATCAATAATGCACCCGATGCAGTGAATGACAGCTTCTCGGGTTTGGAAGATCAATCTCACACACTTTCCCCATTGAGCAATGATTCCGATGCCGATGGTGATAGCTTTGTGATAACCAGTGTCAATGCCTCTGCAGGTACGGCGATAAAACTCAACGACAGTCAGATTTCCTATTCTAATCCAACTGCCGGTGCCGCCACCATAACTTACCAGATAACGGATGCGTATGGCTTAACCGACAGCGCCAGCATCAGCTTTACCGTGACCAATCGCCCAACAGCAGTAAATGACAGTATCACCATTAATGAACTCGCCACCCTGTCTATTTCACCATTAGACAATGATACAGATGTAGAATCCGCAAACAGTGCTTTGATACTCACCAGTGTCAGCGGTTCTGCCGGCAGTGCCAGTATTGAGTCCGGTGACCGAACCGTCAGCTATACCGCCACATTACAATCAGCACTCACAGGTAATCAGGACTTTATTACCTACATTGTAGAAGATGAAGATGGCGGCACAGATTCAGGCACTATTACCATCAATGTGAACGCAATTCCTGTTGTACAAAACGATATTGATACCGTCGAACAAGGCACTACTGTCACCTTATCCCCATTGAGTAATGACAGTGACAGTGACAGTGATCCATTGACCATCAGCAGTGCTTCAGCCACCAACGGGAATGTCAGTATCACGGGTTCCGGTACGACTCTGGACTATACCGCTCCGGCTGGCGCTGCGACGACAGACACCATCAGTTACACGGCATCCGATGGCAATGGCGGCTCAGCATCTGGCAGCATCACCATTACCGTCACCAATAACTCGCCGGTTTCAGTTAATGATAACTACACCCTGCTTTCCGTCAGTGGAATTAGCGCAACGGTGGAAAGTACCGTAGGCGTGCTGGCCAATGATACCGACCCCAACGCTGACTCACTGACTGCATCCATTGTCAGTAACCCGGCCTATGCCAGTACCTTTACATTAAATGCAGATGGCTCATTTAGTTATGAGCACAACAGCAGCAATAATTTATCAGACTCCTTTGTTTATCAGGTGTCCGATGGCACCTACACGACTCAGGGTACAGCATCACTTACCATCAAACGCGCGAACTTTACTCCAGATGTATGCACCATACCGGCAGCTTATGCCCAGGCAGGGGAAAGTTACAGTCAAACCTTTAAAGTACTTGATCACGATGAAGAAAATCAAACCTTCAGTATTTCCGGAGAGCCTGCATGGATGACCCTGAACACCATTGATGGCATCACCGCCACCCTGACTGGCACACCGACTACCAGTGATGTAGGCACAACCACCATTACCTTTAGTTCCACCGATGGTTTTGATTCAGACTCAGTGACATTCGATCTGACTGTGGTCGAAGAATTTGCCACCAGCAATAATCTGGACTTTGATTTTGGTGGTACAACCGAAGTGGTTTATGACGCCGTAATAGACAATTACGGCAACATTGTGGTGGTGGGCACCTCTGATGGCGACTTTGCGGTAACCCGTCTACTCAGAGACGGCACCACAGATAGTGCTTTCAATTCAGGAGCTGTGAAAACCTATGATTTCGGGGGAGCTGATGATGTCGCCATCAGTGTCAAAGTCCGTCCCGACAACGGATTGATCATTGCCGGACATACCAATGCCGCAGGCGCCTCAGATTACGATTTCGCAGTGATGGCACTACACAGTGATGGCTCGCTGGATAATAATTTTAGTACAGACGGCATTCATACCCTTGATGCCGGTGGTTTCAGTGGTAATGACTTACTGGCAGAAGTGTTGGTCCACGACAATGCAGATATCACCTTAGTTGGCCAATCCTTTGAAAGTGGTAACTATAAGCTTATCGCAGTGCAGTTAAATAGCGGGGGCAGTATCGATAGCAGCTTTAACAGTGGCTCTGCGCTGAGTATTTACGGGATTGATGATGTCAATCCGGAAGCCGCCATCGAAGACGGTGAAGGTAATATTTATGTTATCGCTCACGGTAGCAATAACACCGACAGTGATATCATCCTGGCGCGTTTCAGCGTTGATGATGGTTCCGACAATGATTTTGCCAACGCCGAGAGCTATGCGCCGCTATTTTACTTCAACGATAGCGCTGATGAGTATGGTTACGACCTCGCCTTTGACATTGATGGGAATATTATAGTCGCCGGAACCCAGGACGATGATTTTGCTCTGTATAAGTTTACCGTCACCTGGGATAATACGAATTCAGAATGGGATGTAGCACAAGACAGCAGTTTTAACTCGTCAACCGGTGAAAACATCATTGATCTTAATGGCGCATCCACAGATTTTGCCTACAGCATGGTGCCCGACTACCGAGGCAACTACTATATCGCCGGGAAACAAGGTACCAATACCAGCATCATTCGTATCTCTGCTGACGGGACACTGGATACCAGTTATGGCACCAGTGGTGTTAAAACCCTGAGTTTGTCCAGTGGGGTCAGCAACACGCCGACGATTTTACGCACCGATGCCATGGGACAATTGCTGATTTTTGATACGGAGGATGCCGGTAGTGATGCGCATATTTCCGTGACGTTTGACTATATTCTGGCAGCACCGTCATTTGGGTTTTGTGACTATACAGGAGAATATCGCGCTACCAGCAATAAAACTCAGGATCAGGCAATCGACATAACCAAAGCCAGTGACAACAACTACTTTATTGCCGGATGGAGTCTCGGCCAGGATGACAGCAACAAAGATTTCGTGGTGATAAAAACTGATGACCAGGGCAACTTCGACACCGCCTTTGGCGATCATGGCTACGTCCGAATAGATGCGGGTGCATCTACCTCCATTACCCCCTATGACGTTATCGGATTGGGAAGTCAGGATCTGGTGATTGCAGGCGTTGAAACCGGCACAGATGATTTGTATCTTGCCAAACTAACCAGTAGTGGTGAACTGGACAGCGGCTTCGATTCTGATGGCATCAGAGATTTTGGTGGGAGTGTCAGCTTAACCCCGTCACAAGGTTTATATCATTCCGCCACAGATACATTCTTAATAGCAGGCAAAGATGGCAGCAATTTTTATCCCTGGGTGTACCGTTTTAATGCCGATGGCAGTGATGATAATAGTTTTGGTGCGGGCACCAACATCTCCTCGGCTGACGCAGGGGTAAACTACACAGTGCTGAACGATGCTAACTTCAGTGTCTATGATATGGTGCAGTTAAACTCAGGTGACATATACCTGATTGGCGGCTATTTCGACACCTACAACAAAGCGGCACTGATTAAAATGGATGCCGACGGGCTGATAGACACAGGTTTTGGTAGCAGTGGTATTCAGACTTTTGACCAGGGCTCGGCGCATGTGGGTTTCACAGGGGCCACCGATGGGACTTCCATTTACATCCTGAGCAAAGATACCAGTTCCCAGGCCGCCTCTGTTATTAAGGTGAATGCCGCTGGCAGCCTGGACAGCAGCTTTGATGACGATGGCCTGTTAGCGCTGAATAACTATGAGATTTCAGCTACCTCCACCTCATCAATGCAAACAGACAGTAGCGGCGACTTGTGGATACAGGTGTCCAAAAACGGTAGCCAGGAAAGCATGGTCAAACTCACCTCAAATGGGGTATTTGACAGTAGCTTTGTCAATGCCGGGAGCACGCAGTTCTCTCACGGAGTATTCAATTGGGGCAGTATCGCCGGATTTGCACTGACAGCGTCAGACGAAGCATTGCTTTTTGGCACCACCAACAATGATTTTACCCTGGTCACTATGTCTGCTATCGGCGAAGTTAATAATCACGATAATCAAATAGTGTTCGACCATGGCTACGGTGAACACGCATTGGCGATTGCGCTGGATGCTTATTCAGGGCCGATATTGGCAGGCTATGGCCGAAACCTCACAGATTATGACGACGATATGGCCATCGCTAAATTTGATAATTCGGGCAATGGCGACAATAGTTTTGGTTCCTACGGTCAAACCGCCAACGCCATTGAAATGTACAGTCCAAACAATGAATCCAGCCAATTCCATGGTTTCAGTGTGAGCAACGCAGGACAATATTTTGCCACAGGTGAAAGTCAAGCCGATGTTAATATAGTAGTTAAAAACACCTTAAGTAAAAATAAGCAGCTTAATTCAAAATCCGGCCTGAAGTTGAATAGCCTTAATACCGACATATACAACGCCCGAATCGCATCTGACAATGCCGTTATTGATATTTTATCCTACGGTACGGGGCTAATTGATTTGCTTAGTGGTTCGAATGATCTGTTAGGTGGCCAGTATCTGGCAGATGATGGTTACCTATATGTAGTAGGTAGCACCAACAATATAGGAGTGGCTTTCCGCTATGATCCCTTTGGCAGTTTTGATAGCAGCTTCAACTCGTCCTCGGGCACCATTGAACTGAGCAGCTATTCCGATAGCTATCTGACGGCGATTACGTCTACTTCAGATGGTAGTTTAGTCGCAGTTGGCTATTACGATAATAGCGGTGATATCGATGGTCTGATCGTTAAGTTCTCACCAGATGGAACCCTGGATAGCAGCTTTAGCGGTGATGGCATTTATGAATATCAGGTAGCCAGTTCTGAACAGCGTTTCTTTGACGTTACTGTAGATGGCGATGGCGTCATCTATGCCGTTGGTGAATCAAACGATGACATGTTGGTGGTCGCACTGGATAATCAGGCCACGCTGGCGGAGTCCTGGAATTCGACCGGAATCCTAACCTCGGATATTGATTCATCATCAATCGACACGGCAACAGCGGTAAATGTGGACGCCTTTGGTGCGCTATTCATATTAGTGAACACTGAAAATGAATTTACCTTGCTACGCTACAAACCTAACGGTACTTTAATAAGTGATTTTGGTGGGGTACGGCGCTATTCCCCAATCAACAAGATGCGCGATATTGCCATAGACTCTATGGGTAACGTATTTGTGACAGGGAGTACCCAGGTGGACCAGCAATGGCAGTTTTTTACGGTTAGATTCCCAATTGCGGCAGGCCCTTATCAAAAAGAAGAAGAAAATTAATGAAACTAACATTTTATGGGGTTCGTGGCTCAATCCCCTCCCCCGGGCCTGAATACGTAATATACGGTGGCAATACTGCCTGTTGCCACGTTGAACTGAATGACGGTACCGACATTATTCTTGACGCTGGCACCGGCATTAAAAAATTGGGAGAAAAACTGGCCAAATCCGATAAGGAAATTCATCTGCTTCTCACTCACAATCATTGGGATCACATTCAGGGGTTTCCTTTCTTTGTTCCCATTTACATTCCAGGGCGCAAGATTTTTGTGACACCGGGTTTAACAACCCCGGACGAACCCGAAGCCTTTCTGAAACAGATGGGCGGCAGTTACTTTCCGGTAAAATACAGTTCATTGCAGTCGGATATTCAAATTGTCAGTTATCCCAAAGAGCAAATCAGCTGGAAACTCAACAGCGCAACTATTACCCGTCATTCTATGAACCATCCAGGTAGTGGCAGCTCCTACCTGATCGAAGCCGACGGGGCCAAAATTGCCTACATCACAGATAATGAGTTATATCCTCCCTATCAAAAAGAAACCGATTTTTTAGAATGGGTGTCATTCTCGGAAAAAGCCGACCTGATTATCCATGATGCCCAATATATGCTGTCCGATATGCCAGCCAAATCCGGATGGGGGCATTCAGTGGCAGAGGAAGCCGTAAAACTGGCTATGGCCAGCCGCGCGAAAAGACTGGCACTTTACAGTCACGACCACATCCGCACAGATAAGGATATTGAAAAGGTGGAGACCCACTGTCGTGATGTCATTGAAGTCGCCCAATCCGATCTGGATCTGTTTGCTGCGCGGGAAGGCATGTGTATCGATTTCGATAAACCATGACCGCGATCAGAACGCTCAGGGAACATCGCAGAGCCATCCTGGCCGGTTTCGGCCTGGTGTTTTTGGTGTTTTTGTTGCAGTTCTATGTATCGCGCTATCCCAATACTCCCCTGGCATTGCAATTCAATCGTATCGACGGCTTCATTTTTGATCTGCGTTTAAAGTCCACACTGGACAATCGCTCTACCGGGTTTGCTGACATCGTCATAGTTGATCTGGATGGCAAAACCATGGAGGCTATTGGCTGGCCCTGGCCAAGAGCCCGACTTGCAGAGTTAGTGTATAACCTGGCGGATATGGGAGCCGTGGTAGTGGTATTCGACGTGTTATTTGCCGACCGGGAGCGCAATCCTGCCCGGGAAGTACACCAGGCGCTGGCCCAAAAAGCGTTAGCGCTGAATGATGTGGTCAATTTAATCGAAGAAATGGATGGTGATAAAGCATTCATGGAAAGTTTTGACGCCACAGATGTTATGTTTAGCTATCTGTTGAATCAAAGTGATTTACGCCGTGGTGTCTTACCCACACATAACATCAGCAGTGATCATCCTCCTGCTCAGCTGGGTATCATCAATTACTCCGGGTTTGAATCCAGCATTCCTGAATTTCACGATGCTTCCGTAGGTGAAGGTTTCATGAACTCCTCACCTGATTCTGATGGATTTATTCGACGCAGCCCATTAGTGTTGCGTTATGGCAACAAATTGCTGCCTTCCATCTCTCTGGAAGCTGCCAGACTCTACGCACTGGCAGACAGTATCGAAGTTAAAACACAACAAGCGGGTAATCTGGTTAATGTCGAAGGCATCAAAATAGGTAATCAGCTCATTCCCACTGACGCCGAAGGACGGGTGTTAATACCCTATCGCGGCCCACAATTCAGCTTTCCTTATATATCTGCCATCGACGTGCTGAATAATCAGGTCAAGAATCCGGACATTTTTGACAGTTCGGTGGTTTTCATTGGTACCTCTGCGGTAGGTTTAGCGGATTTGCGTTCAACGCCTGTGGGTGTGCAGTTCCCTGGCGTAGAAGTCCATGCCAATGTACTGGAAGGTTTGTTAGACCCCAGCATACTGAAGTATCGACCCGACTGGTGGGAAGCCTCAGTGGCCCTTTATATCATCATTCTGGGTATCATCCTGGCTTTAATGATGCCACTTTTGGGACCCTCCTGGATGGCAATTACCGGCATTATTGCGCTGGGTGGCAGTATTTATGGCAATGTTTTGTTGTGGACAGACGCCAATATCGCATTGCCAATGGCTTCATCGATCTTATTGGTACTGCTGCTCATGATGTATAACATAGGCACCGGTTTTTTTGCTGAAAATAAACGGCGTCAACAAATCAAAGGTATTTTTGATCAATACGTACCACCGGCCCACATTGACAAAATGCTGGAAGAACCCGACAGCGTCTCCATGGAAGGGGAACGGAAGGAACTATCCGTGCTGTTTTCTGACATTCGCAGCTTTACCACAATATCCGAAAAGCTCTCCGCAAATGAACTGAAATTACTACTGAATCGGTATTTCGATCCCATAACCGAAACCATCTTTACGCACCAGGGCACCATTGATAAATATGTTGGTGACATGGTAATGGCATTTTGGGGGGCTCCGCTGGATGACCCCAGACACGCCCAAAATGCGGTCGAAACGGCGTTCGAAATGCTGCGCATAACCGCCCGATTGCGAAAAGAGTTTAAAGCGGACGGATTGCCGGAAGTCAAGGTTGGCATAGGAATCAATACCGGTGATATGAACGTCGGTGACATGGGTTCCACCTTCAGAAAAGCCTACACCGTTTTAGGCGATGCGGTAAATTTGGGCTCCAGACTGGAAGGACTGACCAAATTCTACGGTGTCGAACTGCTGGTCAGTGAGGCTACGATAAACCAATGTGAGGGTATCCCCCACCGCAGAATTGATCGTGTTAAAGTAAAAGGTAAAAATGAAGCCGTTGCTATCGTTGAACCCATTGCCCCTGAGCGTATAAACGACACCTTTGAACAAGAGTTGACGGCGTACCACAAAGCCTATAACAGTTACCTGGCGCAGCAATGGCAACAAGCCAGTGAGCAATTTAAGCAACTTACTGAAGCAAACCCGAAAGATATCCTTTACACTTTGTATTTAGAGCGCATTGAACTACTAAAAGACCAAACATTACCCGATGACTGGGATGGTAGTTACACCCACACGTCGAAGTAGGAGCACCTGATGGAAGTCGATAAAACGTTACTGGAATTGGTACATGTTGGCATCGAGTTGTCTACGGAAAATGACACCACCAAACTGCTGGAAAAGATTTTATTGGCGGCCAAACGATTATCCAATGCCGACGGTGGTACCATTTATGGGGTAACCGCAGAAAAACAATTAAAGTTCGACACACTTTTTAATGACAGCATGGAAATGTATATGGGCGGCTCATCAGGTACCCCCATTCCCTTCCCGGCAATCCCCATATTTAAAGAAGACGGCACGGTGAATACGTCCGCGTTGGTGGCGCATTCCGCAGCCATACAGAAAGTAATCAATATTGAAGATGTTTATTCGGTGACCGAATACGATTTGTCCGGGCCTCGTACTATGGACAGTAAAACCGGTTATCACACCCAGTCAGTACTTTGTATTCCCATGACCAATCACGAAGGGGATTTGAATGGGGTCCTGCAACTGATCAATGCGCAGGACCAGCAGGACCGGGTTATTGCGTTCTCACCCGATGTGGAAAAATCCATCAGAGCACTCGCCTCACTTGCCGCAGTTGCGTTAACCAACAGGCAATTGATAGACAGTATGGAAAATCTGTTTCAGTCATTCACCCGTCTTATCGCTCAGGCCATCGATGAAAAGTCCCCTTACACAGGCGGGCACTGCCGCCGGGTTCCTGAACTGACCATGATGATCGCAGATGCCGTATGCCGCTACAGTGACGGCCCCCTCAAAGATTTTGACATGAGCGAAGAAGAAAAGAACGAACTCAGTATTGCAGGATGGCTTCACGATTGCGGCAAGATTGCCACGCCTGAATACGTTATGGATAAATCCAAAAAGCTGGAATGCGTCTTTGATCGCATAGACATGGTTAAAACCCGGTTTGAAGTGGCAAAACGCGACACAGAGCTCAGCTACCTGCGCAAAATAGCCTCGGCTACGGAAGGTGAAAAAACGCAACTCCAGGACGCCCTGCAACAGGAATTACAGCAAATCACTGACGACTACCTGTTTGTGGAAAAAGCCAATACCCCCCTGTGTCAGGATAGTTGTCGCCTCAGTTTTTCGTATTGTTAGACAGGGGGTGGATGACAGGTTTGAGTGA
>NZ_JBVTQY010000058.1:0-19607 GCF_055755215.1 Planctobacterium sp. R6 | reverse complement strand
GCTCAAACTACAAGCCATCCTTGAAGGCTATGAATTGGCTAAGTCTCTTGAATCAGACTTGTGATCAAGAGACAGCTGTAAATAGCGCCTTTTTTATTTCATGGTGATTTGTTCGACCAGGCGATGCCAGGCGTAAAACAACTGCAATCCTGTGCGACGAAAGGCGCTAAAAGGAAAAGCCGGTAGTGGCTTTTGATACACCGGACTTTGCGGCACTTTTTCCGGGGTCAGGATATAGTCAGCCAGTCGTTTTCCTGCCTGACAGGAATAGGCCAGACCTGAACCACAATAGCCGGTTGCATAATATATCCCGGGATATTGCTCGCTCTGTAAAACGTGCGGAATATCATCTGCTGAAACACTCACCCAACCACTCCAGAACCAGTCGGTGGACAATTGCTTCAGGGCCGGAAAATACCGGTCAAACGCTGCTTTTAGTTTTAGCTGACTTTGTTTCGTGTTGGCTTCTGCCCCTGTGATTGCGCCGCGTCCGCCGAACAACAGCCGGTTATCAGGAAGCAACCGGAAATAGTACTTCAGGGAACGGGTATCCATCGCCATTAAATTGGCTTGCCATTGTTCGGCCACGGCTTGTGGCAGCCCGGAGGTGACCAATACACTGGACAGCACCGGGAATTGCTTTTCTGACAGACCGGGCAACAGGTTTTTCAGGCTGTAGGCGTTACTGGCCAGTACTACTTTTTCGCAGGTCAGTGTGCCCTGAGGCGTGTTTACCTGGTAGCCTTGAGCGGTTTTTACAATATTCAAAACTGGTGAATTACCATAGATTGGCACTGAATCCGATGCCAGTTTATTCGCCAGTGCCAGAGATAATTTCAACGGATTCAGTGACTGACCCGCTTTGCGATAGACCCCGCCGAAACTGGGATAGTCAGGAATATAATCGCTTTTTACCTGTTCGGCGCTGATTATCTCATATTGTGCGGCAAACTCTTCAGGTAAACGTTCAGTGCCACGGCACAGATTTTCAAAGGCCTGTTGCGAATGCCCAATCTTTAAATAGCCACCGGTACTGAGGTCGCATTTGGCATCAGCGTATTGCACCAGATCTTCCAGCGTTTCCAGTGCCTGGTAATACTCGTTGATGGTGGTTTGGGCCTGCTGTTCGCCATATTGCTTACATAAGCTGCCAAAATCCAGACGTCCGCTACCAGGCAATACGAATCCGGCATTGCGACCGCTGCAACCCCAGCCAGGCTGATTGGCTTCTAATACCACAGCATTCACGCCTTGTTGCTGTTGCAGATAGTGAGCACAGGACATGCCGGTAAAACCTGAACCAATAATGGCAATGTCACAGTGGCGCTGTTCAGTTAATTGCGAAAACTGGGTGGTTTCTGTAACAGTCGAAGCCCAGTAGGATTCAGGCAATGGCTGCGATGATGCCGTAGCATCATCAATGAAAGGGTCATACATAAAGGAACGGGTCTTAAAAACGAATCATCATTTCTGCGGCGGTACAATCACAATCCGGACCACAAACCGGACAAATGTAGCCATGGCTTTCATACCATCCGGCCCAGCGGTTTGGATGCTCTTTAATTAACTCACCACCGCATTTTTTAAAATACTTAAAGGCGCTGTTGCCCGGGCTGGCTAACCAGATATGCGCCAGGCCTGCTTTCGCACCTTGTAATTTGGCCTGTTCGATAGACAGCATGAGCAAAGAGGAGCCAATGCCATGTCCGCGATAATTGGCGTTCACTGTGTTGCTTTTAAAGTAGCAAACCTGATCCTCGGAAAGTTGCCAAAGCTGCGGGGAGCACCATTCATTGATGTCCCACTTGTTCGCTGCCTGGGTTAAACGAAAACCCACCAATTCGTCGCCATCATAGGCCACAAAGGAGGCATTAATGCCGTCCTTAAAGCTGGTGTTGTAATACTTTTGGCACTTTTCATCGTCCAGGTAGTTATCGCCATGCACGATATTGCCCAGTTTGATGACGCCAGCAAAGTCTTCTGGCTCGTATTGTTTGTAGTGTATTTGGGTGTTCATCTGCTTTTAAAATTCTTTAAGAAGACATCTAACGCTTCCACCGAGATGTGAATTTCCTTCACTGACATCCACAATGAATACAACAAGAACACCAGACTCAGGGCGAAAATCCAGCCTCCGGCGGTGTTGTATTGCAGATAAATAGCCAGCATTGAAAGAACACAAAGGAAAAAACTAAATACCCCGGTTTCCTGCATTTTTTTTATGTATTGGATGCGTTTACGTAAGTTGTCTATTTGTTGGAAGGTACTTTCATCGTCACTGTTTTCATCGAAATTACGGATTAAAGTGGCAAGCGTTACAAACCTGTTAGTGTAGGCCAACAGAAGTAAAGATATAGCCGGGAACAGCATAGCTGGTGTAGTGAGGGTAATTTCCAAAACGATTTCAGAGTTGCGATGTTAAGCCATGAAGTCTACGTAGCATCCGGGAAACTGTAAAGCAGAACAAGGGGTCAGAATGGTTGAAAGTTTCTAACCATTCCGACCCTTGATGTGTTAGTAGCGGTAGGTTTCGGGTTTGAAGGGACCTTCAACCGCCACGCCGATGTATTTGGCCTGAGTTTCAGTAAGCTGAGTGATGACGCCGCCAAAGCCTTCTACCATATAGCGGGCTACTTCTTCATCCAGTTGTTTAGGCAATACTTCTACCGACATGGCCGCTTGTTTCGCGTCTGCATCCATATTGGCAAAGCCCAGTTGGAACAGGTGGATTTGCGCCAGTACCTGATTGGCAAACGAGCCATCCATGATACGTGAAGGGTGCCCTGTGGCATTGCCCAGGTTTACCAGACGACCTTCGGATAACAGCAACAAATGATCGTTGTCATCTTCGCTGCGATAAACCTTGTGTACCTGGGGTTTAATCTCTTCCCAGCGCCAGTTGTCGCGCATGTACGCAGTATCAATTTCGTTGTCAAAATGACCGATGTTACAGACTACCGCACCGGATTTGATGGCGCTTAAAGTGTTGGCGTCACAGACATTAACGTTACCTGTGGTGGTTACCAGTAAGTCTGTGTTTTGTAATAACTGGCTGTTGATATCTTCAGCTTTTCCGGTGTTTTTACCGGCGTTATAGGTAGATACCACCTCAAAACCGTCCATGCAGGCCTGCATGGCACAGATGGGGTCGATCTCAGCTACTTTTACAATCATGCCTTCCTGACGTAAAGACAGCGCAGAACCTTTACCTACGTCACCGTAACCAATGACCAGAGCTTTTTTACCTGATAACAGATGGTCAGTGGCGCGCTTAATAGCGTCATTCAGGCTGTGACGGCAGCCGTATTTGTTGTCGTTTTTAGACTTGGTTACTGAGTCGTTAACATTGATGGCCGGGACTTTCAGAGTGCCTGCTTCTAACATTTCTAACAAACGGTGAACACCGGTGGTGGTTTCTTCAGTGATACCGTGAACCTTGTCCAGCACCTGAGGATATTTTTCGTGCAACATGGCAGTCAAATCACCGCCGTCGTCCAGCACCATATTGGTATCCCAGGGGGTACCATCTTGCAAAATGGTTTGCTCAAGACACCATTCGTATTCGGCTTCGGTTTCCCCTTTCCAGGCGTATACCGGTACACCGGCGGCAACAATTGCGGCAGCCGCATGGTCCTGGGTGGAGAAGATATTACAAGATGACCAACGCACCTCGGCGCCTAATGCCACTAAAGTTTCAATCAGCACACCGGTCTGAATTGTCATGTGGATACAGCCAAGGATTTTGGCGCCAGCCAGGGGCTGCTCAGCACGATATTTTTCACGGATGCGCATCAGCGCTGGCATTTCGCTTTCGGCGATAGTGAGTTCTTTTCGGCCCCAGTCAGCCAAAGACATGTCAGCGACTTTAAAATCGCCCGTTTCAAGAACGGTATTGTTTTGATTCATAGTTATGCTCAATTGAATATTAGTTGTAATAAATAGTTATGTTTTTATGTCGGCTTAACCCGTGAAGCTTTTAGCCGCATTGTTGAAAATAAACCAGGCACTGGTGTAGGCCAGAAATACTAACATACACAACAATATGCCATGTTGGATCATTAATATGCCTAAGCGGCGGGCATCTTCGATGCCGGGTAAGGTATCAGTCCCACATTTTGGCAGACGAATTTTTTTGATGCCATAGAAGGCCGGTCCGCCCAGTTCACACTTTAATGCACCGGCAAATACCGCCAAAATCAAGCTATGGCTGGATACCTGTGAGCCCAGGCGTTTGACTGCGGCAAAGGAGCCGGACAATCCTAACGTAATACTAAAGAATAGGGTAGAAATTCGAACCGGAAGCCATTGCATTACAAACATTAACCAGGCGGCCGGTTTGCCAAAGTAGCTGAACTGTTTGATTTTCAGGTTCCATTCCTGACTCATTTCATACAAGCAGCGGTAGAGCAAGGCTGTAACGCCTCCACCTATCAGGTACCAGAAGATCACAGTCAAATACTGGTAATGAAAACGCAGCAGGCGGGTTTCCATGCTGGCTTTAATGATGCCTACTTTGGAGAGGCTGCTGGTTTCTCTTAACACTATCCCGGATAAGGTGTTGCGGGCCAGCGCTCTTTTGTCCTGCCGCAATTGCTGAATAATTTGTCGGGTTTTTAAATTAACGGCACTAAACCGCAATGCAATAAACAGATAGAAAGCTTCAAAGAACCAGTCGTATTCGGCAAACCACTTGATAGTGAATATCAAAATTGCCAGTGGTGCGAGCAAAACTACCATGGCCATGATACCGGCAATCCGCTGTTGTCCCACTGAACGCTGGCTGTTTGCGGCCTTTTTGCCTAAAGCGCGGGCAAAGAATTTCAAAAAGGTTAAGGGGTGACTCTTGTCACTCCATCGAATATTGGCTTCGGCTAATAAAGCCACAACCAGTATGCCCGCACTGAGCAGCGCGGGGTTTAACTCAGAGAATAGTGCCATTTAGCCCATTAATCCTGATATTTCGCCAGCTCCTGAATCATGGCCATCACCAGTTCGGCGGAGTTTTTACCTGCTTGTTCGAGATATTCCGAAAAGGATACGGAAGACTCCTTACCGGCGATATCTGATAGTGAACGGATCACCAAAAATGGGGTATCCAGCATGAAGCAGGTTTGCCCGATTGCAGCACCTTCCATTTCGACGGCAGACATATCCGGGAACAGACCTCTAAGTCGGGTTACCGCTTCGTCGCAGCCAATGAAAGAATCCCCGGTACATACCAGTCCTCTCTTAATGGTGGTGTGGGTAATGTTATTTGCAGCATTTACAGCCGCGTCCACCATTCTGACATCACAGGGGTAAATGTCTGGCATGCCATAGACCTGACCGCGTTTGTAGCCGAAATGGGTAACATCGACATCGTGGTGTTGTACACCGGTGGCGATCACTACATCGCCAATATTCAGCTGGGTATCAAAACCACCGGCAGATCCCGTATTGACCACAAAATCCGGTGCAAATCTGTCTATCATTACTGTGGTAGAGACAGATGCTGCGACTTTTCCTATACCGCATTTTACTAATACCACTTCGACATCATTTATCGTACCGACGTAATATTCAAGGTGTGCAAAATGGAAGGTTTCTTTTAATTGCATACGTTGTTTTAACAGTGCAATTTCCTGATCCATTGCGCCTAAAATACCGATCTTCATAGCTGTTTATAAATCCTGTTGGTAAGCCGGAATGTGTTCCGTGGCCGCCGTTATACTCTGGCAGCATTTTGTGACTGAATTCGAACCTACAGTTTAACGACAGGCTCACGTAAAAAACAGTCGTAAATAAAAAAATGCCAGACGCAGTCTGGCAATTAAGGGGTGACCGGAGGTCGATGAAGTCGTTGCGCTATCAGGCGGCGATGGGGCGCGTGAAAGTCGCCTTGCGATCCGGGTTATTAGTACCAGCAACCAGTGGCTTTTTAGGCTCTTTGTACTTAATGGGAGCCAGTTTGGCATTGATGCAGGCGCGAATGTCAGCCGGTTTGTAGCCACCTTTTACCTTGATACGCAGGTGCGGAATCCGGGCAGCATCCAGAGCGCCGCTTAAAAACCAATCCCGTTGGGTTTTGTAACCATCCTTTTTGCTTTTTTGATGCACCAGATCAACTGCGATAACCGGCGACAAATCCGTCTTATCGCACAGGACGAAATCCAGATGATGACCTGCGGCCCTTTGCATGGCCGTACGCAGTGTTTTCTTTTCGGTTTTGGGGCGCACAGCCAGAATATCCATCAGGCGCACACGACAAATTATGCGGTATTTGTCACCTACTGAGGCTTCCAGCAGATCCAGAAACTGGCGTTCCACCGGGGTAAACAAATTTGTTTTTCGGGCAAATGGAAAGGCGAGGCCACCGTCATTTAATTTGATAGCTCCCACCGTAACAACGATAAGTAACATAAATAAAACGATTGCGAGTTCCATATTTTCTCCTGCTAACTGAAATACGCTTTTCTGTTATCACTCAAAGCAAAGTCAGTGCCAGAGTTAGCAGTTGATTAAAGAAGCTCGCTAAAAACCCGGGAAATCGCCTTAATTAACTATAAGGTTAACCTGAGTTCCCGGCCCGTCTGCATAGATGTAAGCCCGATACTGCTTGTCCTGGCTGCGCAGTGTCAGGTATTTTCCCTGTTTCGCAACAGACGCAGTATTTAATTGTGCTGCCAGGCTTTCCGACACGATTTCAGGCGTGGATTTGATAAAAAAACTCAAGGTTGATGGTTTTTTGACGCCAAAAACCCGACAGGTTTTACTGCCTTCCGGTAAGCGAATATCGAACCACTTTTCAGGGCAGAGATTCAGGCCATCAGCACTATTCTGCTGTGCCATGACAGTGATGGAAATAAAAGCAAATGCAAATCCAACAAGTTTTAACAAAATAACGGCCCGGTCAGAAAGTGGTGCCTGAAAGTATAGTGTTGAGTGTTTGTCTGGCGCAAGTTGCAGGAATATACGTGGGAATGAAAAAGCCAGGCGAAGCGCCTGGCCTTTGGTATCCGTAAACCCGGATTATTTTAAATCCGCAATTTCGGGTAACACATTGCCTGTAGATTTATCCGGATAGCCGATATCCAGAGTTGCGGATAAGGTTACCGCCAGGTCCTCAGGAGAGGTCAGGCGTGTAATGCGCTGCGCCGGCACTTTCCAGCCAGTAAAATACACAGGTACGTGAGTATCGTACTTGTATGGCGAACCATGGGTCGCTGCAGAGTAGCTGGCGGTCATGGTGGACGTTTGCTGCACCACCACCAAATCACCGGAGCGCTCAGCAACAAAATTATTGCTGACTTTTTGCGATATTGGATCAGACTTACTGGTACCCGCTGCTAACTCCTTGCTGCTATAAACTGAGGCAATTTCGGGATAACTGGCCAATTCTGTGGTGAAATCCGACAGGAGCTTGTCCAGCTCCAGATTATTGCTTGCCACGGTATCGTGGTTGATATAAATGTTGGGCAGGCGAATGGAGAACAGCAAATCTCCCTCTACTTTGTTTTTCGTGGCGTAGTCACTGACAAAGCGTTTAAATTTATTGGAAACATCCCCTCTCAGACCCGCAAAGCCTAAAGACTTTTTGTATTCGGGGATGGCATCGACACCGTGATCGGCAGAAAAGGCCAGTAGGACCTGGTCCAGACCAATTTCTTTATCCAGGAAAGTGAACAAATCAGCTAACACGCTATCGAGACGGTACAGGCCGTCTTCGGCTTCACGGCTATAGGGGCCATAATTATGACCAATGTAATCATTCAATGAAAAACTGATGGCCAGAAAGTCGGTAACTTCGTCTTTGCCCAGCCCCTGCTGAGTGGTGATGTGTTTGGCAAATTCCGCGGTGAGGGAATCAGCATAGGGAGTCAGGTTCAACGCTTTGTAATATTCCTTGCCCGCTTCCTGGGGTAACTGGTGGGGAAAGCCGCGTGAGAATCCACGTGGCGGAATCTGAAATATCTGATTTCCGGTACTGTTCACATAGGCAACCTCGGGTCTGGACAAGTCCCACTGTGTGGCTACAAAACTGTCTTTTACGCCGGACTCATTAAAACCCGTGGCCCACTGAGGAAAGTCAGAGTAGTAATAAGAACTGGTGACAAAATTCCCGGTATTTTTGTCCATCCAAAATGCCTTGCCAAAATGCCCACCGGTAAGCACCGCACCGCGATCTTTTACTGACACGGAATAGATTTTAGCTTTGCCATTGCTGGCAAAGTGCAATTCATCAGAAAAGGTGGAGGCCATCAGGTTTTTAGGTGACGCACTGTAACCATCACCCAACAGGATATTGGTGGTTTTGTCGGCAACACAATACATATCCGATTGCGTAGCGACGTCATACCAATTGTTGCCAATCAAACCGTGTTGCGACGGAATGGCGCCGGTGGCCAGCGTCGCGTGACCCACTGCGGTAAGCGTAGCGGCATGGCGATAATGGGCATTGGTATAAATGGTGCCATCTTCGAGGAAGCGATTGAATCCCTTTTGGTTTTCAGTGTTGAGAAAATTGTGCTGGTAGCGGAATAATAAATCTCCCCGCAACTGATCTACGGTAATTTGTACCACCAGTTTAGGTTTTTCGGCCATAACATTGGCCGATGCGATTAACGCAAGTAAGGCAAAAAATTTTTTCATATCAAGTTCCTGTTGGGTATCCCTAAAACATATCAAACAGAAACAAAATTGGCGAATAAACAAAGGTCTATTTGCCAATTCAAACTTTCTTATTAATGCGTAACGTTACTTTTGTAGCATTACTGCAACACGGGTCTAAATCACGCCAAGCTCTCTCAGACGCTCTTTCAGATAGCTGTCAGCGGTATAGCGGTCAGACAGCACGACTTCTGGTTTGGGGTGCAGAAACAGTGGTAATGAAATTCTGGAGCGCGAGGTGTCCTGTCCTTCGGGATTGACGACCCGGTGACTGGTGGACGGATAATAGTGACCCGAAGCCTCCTGGAGCATGTCACCTATATTGACTATCAGGGTGCCAAAATCACAAGGGACATCCATCCAACTGCCGTCTTTGGCCTGCACCTGCAGGCCAGGTTCGTTAGCCGAGGGTAAAATGGTTAACAGATTAATATCTTCATGGGCGGCGGCGCGAATAGCGTCTGGTTCTTCATCTCCCTGCAATGGCGGATAATGCAATACCCGCAGCAAGGTTTGCTCACTGCCATCAATCATGCTGGACAACGATTGTCGGTAACCGGCCGCAACATCTTCCGGTGAGTATTGCTCAACCCAGCTCAATAATTCTTTGGCCAGTTCATTGGCCATTTTGTAGTAATTGGCCAGCTCCGCTCTTAGGTGGTCAGGGCATTGTCCCCAGGGGTAAAAATGAAAATACTCCTTGATGTCTTTTGCCTTAAAGCCTTTGGCTACTTCCGAGACACTGGCGGGGAAAAAGCCATCCTGGGTATCTTTGTTGTAAACAAAATCGTTTTTTTGTTCACTATCAAAGAAGGTTTGCCAGTTTTTGTAGATGGATTCTACCGCAGACTGTTGAATGGGGTGGTTTTTTAGTACACCAAAACCTGTTTCACGCAGTGAACGGGTAAACAACTCGGCAGCGTTTTCTGCCTGGTAGTCGATTGCTACTAATTGCATAGTTGCCTCCGCAAAATGTTAAGAGATGGAGATGAAGAAGCCAGCCAGTGCGGCACTCATCAGGTTGGCAAAACTGGCGGCGATAACAGCCCGCAAGCCCAGCGACGCTAAATCTTTGCGTCTGTTGGGAGCCATGGCGCCAATTCCACCCATTAAAATGGCGATTGAAGAAAAGTTCGCAAACCCACACAAGGCAAAGGTCACGATAGCCTGTGTTGAGGCGCTGAGGTTTTCACGGTGAGTGATAAAGTCCAGGTAAGCCACAAACTCGTTCACTACTAATTTTTGACCGATGAAGCTGCCCGCTAAATTGGCTTCGTTCCAGGGAACACCCAGCAACCAGGCCAGGGGCTGAAACACATACCCCAGAATCATCTGGAAACTCAGATCGGGCATACCAAACCAGCCGCCGATACCGCCAATTAAACCATTTAGCAGGGCTATCAGGGCGATAAAGGCCAGCAGCATCGCGCCGACATTGGCCGCAATTTTAAGGCCCGAAGCCGCACCCTGTGCAGCGGCATCAAAGATGTTGGTATTCTCTTCCATTTTTGGATTGAGTTGTTCCAGCTCGTCTTTGGGGGCGCCAGATTCAGGTAAGACCATTTTCGCCATTAGCAGGCCACCGGGCGCTGCCATAAAAGATGCCGCAACCAGATATTTAATTTCAACGCCCATACCGGCATAGCCCGCCATAACCGAGCCTGCAATAGATGCCATACCGCCTACCATGAGCGCAAACAGCTCAGAGCGGGTCATATTGGGAATAAAGGGTTTTACAACCAGTGGTGCTTCGGTTTGACCAACAAAAATGTTGGCGGCGGCGTTCATGGATTCGGGTTTGCTGGTGTGCAAAACTTTTTGTAAAAAGCCGCCAATGGCCCGAATGATAATAGTCATAACCCCCAGGTGATAAAGCACACTGATAAGGGCAGAGAAAAATACGATAACCGGCAACACGTTAAAGGCAAATACAAAACCGAGGGATTTGTCGCCTATGGGACCGAACAAAAAATCGATACCTGCCTGGCTGTATTCCAGTACCCGTGAAACACCACCGGCAATCCAGAGTAAGAACTGTTTGCCCGGCGGAAAATACAATACCAATAAACCGACGCTGGCCTGAATCGCAAACGCACCACCCACCGTACGCCAGTTGATGGCTTTTCTGTCGTAGGAGAGCAGCCAGGCGGCTCCCAGCAAAGCAATGATTCCCAAGATACTAATCATGATGTTCCTTTATTGTAATATTTGTTTTATGTGGGACTTTATCACATCCAGCGCTATCTGATTTTTTCCGCCTTGTGTCACAACTACGTCAGCAATAAATCGGCTGGGCGCAATAAACTGGTGATACATAGGTTTTACGGTTTTCTGATATTGTTTGCTGATGGACTCCAGACTTCTGTCTCGTTCTAATAAATCCCGTTTGATACGACGCAACAGGCAAATATCCAGCGGTGTATCGATAAACACTTTTACGTCAAACAGAGGGATAAGCTCCGGACTGGCTAACAACATGATGCCTTCAACAACGATAACCTGCGCAGGATGAACCGTGCGGGTTTCTTTCAGCCGTGTATGGGTTTTGTAACAGTATTCCGGACATTCAATCGCGTTACCCGCTTTTAATTGTCCCAGATGGGTCACCAACAGTTCATGTTCGAACGCTTTCGGATGGTCGTAATTGGTTTTGATGCGCTCTTCCATCTCCAGATGATCCTGACAACGATAATAGTTGTCTTCTCTGATCACCTGAATATCAGCGCCATTTTCTTTGAAGTAGTGTTTAATTTTGTCGGTGAACAGGGATTTTCCTGAGCCGGAGCCGCCGGATATCGCGATCACCTTAGTTTCAAGACTCATAATTGGTAAACAGGACAGTTTTAGTCAAGACTACCAGCGAAGTGAAAAAATGCCAGCAGTCATGATTGATTTAACGCAAATAAATGCAAAATATCAACTAAAACTTGACCATTTGGTCGAATTAATCGCCAATCAATTGAAATTGCTCCGCTGACAAGGTAACCAGTGCAAAGTTGTGTAACTTTGAACGGGAGCCTTCTCCTTGTGCTTTTTGCGGGTAAAAGTGGCACTTCACATCGGGATAGTTGGTGAGTATTTCATCCAGTGCGGTGCGAATCTCACTGAGCATTTTATCGATATTACTGTCAAAGTCCGGGCGTTTTCTTCGGGAGTGGCCCAGTTCTAACAGCCGATAAAAATATTTGTTGGCCAGTTCAATAAAGGATTCCGGCAGATTTTTATTGTGGTACAGCTGTGGAGCTTCCTGTTCGCTGCAATATTTCAACATGGCGACATAAAAACACAGTGGTTTATTGGCCAGTGTGGTTTTAATGTCGGGAGACTGGTCCATATACAAGCTGCGATCCCTGAGATCGATGACCATGATAGCAGGGTGGGTTTGTTCTTCGCTGACCGGGAGCGTTGTGACACTGCGTTTTTTACTGTTGGCCTGACTCAAAAGGTAAAACAACAGAGTAAAAAAGGGTGGAAACAACATAGTCCAGGCCTGAAAATGCCTGACTACGATGCTGGCCTCAACATCGATGCTGGTGCGGGAGGTTTTCAGTTCGAAGTGCCTTACTTCAGTAACAGTCAAATCAAACGGGCCTTCGTAGTTAAAGTTGGCAATGCGTTTGAGTTTCAGCGGGAACTTAACCGAATCCAGATATTCATTAAGACTGTGCATATAGCGGCGCACGGTAATATTGTCTTTTACTTTGGCACTTAGTTCATTGGCAATGTTCAGATCCAGTACATCGAGGGAGACCCGATTTTTTAATAACAGCAAGGCATCGTCAATCTGCTGTTGTCGGCTAAGCGAATTACCCTGGATAGTCACCAGGGTAAGCAGCACAAACAGTAGTGCGCTTTGCACCAGCGGATTACTTTTTATCAGTTGCAGGTTCATCTTAGTTTGTACCTTGTTGCGCGCAGGGGCGGGTAACCGTAAGTTGCCGATAATATCCCTGGTCCTGTAGCGCTAAATTACTCAGCTCTTGCTGAATAGCGCACTTCAATGCGGTGTTTTTATCCGCTTCTTTTAAATACCATTTACTGCCTTCTATTTCTGAAACCAACGCTGTGCGGTATTCACTATTAAACCGTTCTGCATCAGCGTCAGACCAATAGGTGGAAATAATATCCACTGAGCCATTTTCCAGAAACCAGCGCAACTGCTGATGGGATTTGCCATACACCAGTTGTACCTGGTTTTCATCCAGGTCCAGCTCTTTAAACAAGGTCATTGGCGCAATATGGCCGGAGCGGCTGCTGGCATAATCCAAAATTCCAATGCGTTTTCCCAGCAGGTACTCTTTATTCAAAATGGGTTTTTCACGTAAGCCGATAAAAAACGCAGCATATTTATTGTAACTGGCGACTTCTTCGTAGCCATACACTTCGTCAGAGTTAAAGGCATGTATAAAATTGTCTTTAATTAACACCAGGTCCACCAGTCCTTTGCCTACAAAATCCAGCATTTCACGCTCATTTGGCATCCAGTGGGCGCGAACTTCGCCGAATTGTTTAGAGACGGTGGGATTTTTACACAACGACGTCATCAGTTCTTTGGCCATGTTTTCAATTTGAACTGCCAGGACCAGCGCGTCATTGTTTTTACCTGATATGGTTTTGCAATTGTCCCGAAAAGATAGCACGGTCGGTATAACGTCTATTTTTAGTGGGAAGGCGTTACGACTTATTTCAAACGTCAATCCGGCGAGTACCAACGCAATGAGTATTAAACTCGTCAGGGATAGGGGATAGTTTCTCATTTCTTAATGTGAATGCACAAAAATCAGCCGCTATTTCACCAGCTAAACTTACTTATTTCAACCAGTAAATTTACTTAATATATGTAACCTATTGATATTTAACATATATTAACGAAAGATTATGAATGGCATTAAAGTCTTCCTGTTTTTTGTCTGATTGAGAAAATAAGTGCATCACAGGGTGCTGTGTTGGCTGCTTTTTTTGCGTTCGAATTTGTTAATTGAATGTAACATCACTGAAAGGATTCAGATTGGTGTCATAAACGCAGCACCGCACTATTTACGACATACCAGTAACAAAATGTAAATAGTCACAACTTATAATCACAATTTTTATAAAACCAGGAAAACACAATGTTGCAACGTTCTAAACTAAGCCGTATCGCGTTAGCGGTAGCCGTGTCTGTAGGTTTGTCTACAGCTGCTGTTGCTAATACCGGTCAGTCTTCATCCATTCGTGGTGTTATTGAAGGGCCAACAGGCTCGCCAGCAGTAGGTACCACGATTACAATGATTCACCAGCCTTCTGGCACAGTGAAAGAAGTTGAAGTCAATGCTGAGGGTGCATTTACTGCGCGTGGTCTGCGTGTAGGTGGTCCTTACACTGTGATGATCGTGTCCAAAGAGTTCGAAAGTCAGGTAATCGAAAACGTTTACCTTGAGCTGAACCAGCCGCTTAACCTGGATACACAACTGAACGCCATGCAGGATCTGGAAACCATTACGGTTACCGGTACCCGCAACTTTTTCTCTAACAACGGTGGCAGTAGCGTATTTGGCGAAGACCAAATTATGAAGGGCAATACCTTCAACCGCGATATCAAAGACATCGTTCGTTTAAACCCTCTGGCGGTTGTATCACCTGATGGTACTGAGTTAAGCATCGCTGGTACTAACCCGAAGTTTAACTCACTGACAGTAGATGGTGTGGGGGTCAGCGATACTTTTGGTCTTAATTCCAATGGTTATCCGGCACAGCGTCCGCCTATTTCACTGGATGCGGTAGAGCAGATCTCTGTTGATTTCGCGCCGTTCAATGCCCGTGCTGCGAACTTCTCCGGTGGTAACGTGAATGTAGTTACCAAATCGGGTACCAATGAATTCCACGGTAGTTTCTTCTATGAAGATACTGTTGAGTCTGGTGATGCGGAAGACACTGAGCGTAATCCTGGTGTCGATATTCCGGTAGACACGGATGAAACTACTTTTGGTGTTACCGTTGGTGGTCCGATTATTCAGGACAAACTGTTTTTCTTTGCTTCTTATGAAGAATGGGAAGAAGGCGTATTATTCGAATATGACCTGAACGATCTGGCTGGCAGTGGACACAGTGTAACCAATGCAGAAGTTGACCGTTTTATTGGCATCATGTCTAACGTATACGGCCTGACAGATTCATTGGGTGGCACTCCACCTAACGATAGCGACAAGAAAACTCTGGTTAAATTAGACTGGAACATTACGCAAGATCACCGTGCTGACCTGACCTATAGCTACCAGGACAACACTGCGGCGCGTAACTATACAGACTCAGATTTTACACTGGACATGGGCTCAGGTCTTTGGTTCCAGGCTTCTGAAACCACATTATTAACAGGTCACGTTTACTCTGACTGGAATGATGCATTCTCGACTGAAGCCAGCTTCTCGTATAAAGAGTATGAGCAGGCTTCTAACACTTCAGTGGGCTGGGGTGAGATCAATGTTCAGACTGAAAATGGTTCAATCGCTGCAGGTCAGGATGAGAGCCGTCATGCCAACCGCCTGGCAAACGAAGAGTTGAAGTTCGGTTTACACGCTGTTTATCTGGCGGGTGACGTAGAATATCGCTTTGGTGTTGAGTACGAAGATTTATCTAACTTCAATATCTTCGGTCGTGACTCTGCAGGTACCTGGTCTTTTGATTCTTTAGACGATTTCGAAAATAAAGCGCCTTCAAGATTAGAGTATGCCAGCGCCTATACCGGCAATATTAACGACATCGCTTATGACGTAGACAGCAACAAATATGCTGCTTACGGTGAAGCGAACTTAGAATTGTTCGACGGTTTCATGCTGACAGCTGGTTTGCGTTATGAGCGTATTGGTGTTGATGGTGCACCGCGCCTTAACGAAAACTTCCAGGCCCAGTATGGCTATGCAAACACAGAAAACCAGGACGGTTTAGATATTCTGTTACCTCGTATCGGTTTTACTTACGATGTCAACGACGAAATGACTATCCGTGGTGGTGTAGGCCGTTATACAGGTGGAACACCTCTGGTATGGATTGCCAACGCCTATACGCGTGACGGTGTGACAAACGTAAATGCACCTTCAAGTGCCACCAATGAGGCGATTGCCAACCCTGACAATGTGGATTTCACCACCATTCCTGGTTCGGTACAGGATTCACTGGTTGCAGGCGCAGGTAGCACCAACACTATTGATCCTGACTTTGAACTGCCTAACGACTGGCGTTACCAGTTAGCGGTAGATCTGACCTTTGATATTCCTGGTGTTGGCGATGATTTTGCCTGGAGTACAGAGTTTAGTTATGTTGACAAGAAAGACTCTGCGTTTTGGGTAGACTTGTCTCGCGAGCAGGTAGGTACGGCAACAGATGGCCGCATTATCTGGGGTTCTGTTTATGACGATCCGGATCTGCAAGGTAACTGGGACTTACAGTTAACCAATGCCAGCGATGGTGGCCGCAGCATTATCTGGAGTACTTCATTATACAAAGAGTGGGACAATGGTCTGACTTTGAGTACCTCATATACTAACCAGAATATTACTGAAGTTAACCCGGGCACCAGCTCTACTGCTGAATCTAACTTCCAGTTTGAAGTTACTCAGAATCGCAATATCCCTACTGAAGGTACAGCGTACTACGAAATTGAGCACAGATGGGTTGTGAACCTTTCCTATGAGAAAGAGTTCTTTGAAGGTTATGCAACCACCTTCAACCTGTTCTTTGAGCGTCGTTCTGGCGAACCTTTTGCCTGGACCTTAGGTTCATTCCGCGATGCGCACTTTGGTGATCAAGGTGAGTTCGACGACAGTGATATTTATATCCCCTATCTGCCAGGCAGTGCATCTGATGCCAACTTTGATTTTGATGCTGGCCTGAGCTATGACGAGATCATGGCGATTGCAAGCCAGGCGGGAGTCGCTGGTAACGCAGGGGGTTATGTACCTAAATATTCCGGTAGACAACCCTGGGTTACCACTATGGACCTGTCTATTAATCAGGAAGTCCCTGGCTTTATGGAAGGTCACAAAGCGACGGTTTATCTGAATATTGATAACTTCGCCAACCTGTTAAATGACGACTGGGGTAAGCACTACGACATGCAGTACCCACAACAAATCTTGTTTGACTGGGATCTGAATGACCAGGGCCAATACGTTTATCAGGAACGCTTTGGCGGTACTAACACCAGTAACTTCAGCCGTTTTAATGTTGAAGATTCTACATGGCGTATTAAAGTCGGTGTTCGTTACACTTTCTAAGTGGTAGTAACACTGATAAGAGTCGAAACCGGGTTCTATAACCCGGTTTTTTTTTTGATTTTTTTCTCTGTTTTGCTGTACTCAGCAATATTAATGTCATCAATTTCAACTATCCTTTCGTCGATTTCTTGACCACCCAGACAGTTTTAAGCCAATATAGAAATGTCTGATGGGAGAGGTAGCGGGGTGCTGCCGTCTTTCTGTTGGTGAAAAAATATTCAATTGTTACAAAGTTCGTACTAATATTAATCGTGCAATATGAATAAGAATTGGCTTTAGCCATCAATTTCTCTACACACTTTAAACCAGGAAAACACAATGTTTAAAAATACTAAGTTGAGTAAAGTCGCTTTGGCGGTTGCACTTGCTGGTGGGCTTTCGTCTGTGGCTGTTGCCCAGGAAACCTCATCCAGTATTCGTGGTAACGTAGTTGGTCCCGCTGGAAATGCAGCAGAAGGAGCAACGGTAACCATTACCCACATTCCATCGGGAACAGTGCGTACTGCGACCGTAAATGGTGCGGGTCAGTTCAGTGCGCGTGGTTTACGTGTAGGCGGGCCTTATACAATTGAGGTAGATAGTTCGACCTTAGAAGATACCACCATCAATGATGTCTATCTGAATCTGGGTGAACCTTCGGTATTTGATATTGCATTGGAAGCGGAACAAGCCGTGGAAAGTATCGTGGTTACCGGATCTCAAATTTCTACCCTGGCGGGTGGTGAGTTTGGACCTTCTGCAAACTTTGGTTTAGAAGAGCTGCAAAACGCACCGTCAATTAACCGAAATATTTCTGATATCGTACGTATTGACCCAAGAATCTTCGTGGACGAATCACGGGGCAGCATCAACTCTATTCAGTGTGGTGGTAAGAATCCTCGCTTCAATAGTTTGACGGTTGATGGGGTACAAATGAATGACTCCTTTGGTCTTAACTCCAATGGTTATCCCACAGAACGTATGCCTTTCCCTTACGATGCGATTGAACAGGTTGCAGTAGAGTTGGCGCCGTTTGATGTGCAATACGGTGGCTTTACAGCCTGTAATATCAACGCCGTAACTAAGTCCGGCTCCAATGAAATTCACGGCGGTATTTTCTTTGAATATACCAATGATTCACTGCGTGGTGATTCACTGGAATCAGATGATGTCACTTTAAGTGATTACAGCCGGAAAGAATTTGGTTTTGATGTGGGTTTCCCAATCATCAAAGATAAATTGTTTGCTTACGTTGCCTATGAAGAAGCAAATGGTGCAAACCTGTTTGACCGCGGCGCTATTGGTTCAGGTGCTGTGAACGAAATAAACATTACCCAGGCCGAGCTGGATGAGATTGCAGATATTGCACGAAACGTCTACAACTACGATCCAGGTGCAATTCCTTCCAGTTTAGATAACTATGACGAAAAATTACTGGTCAAACTGGATTGGAACATTAATTCTGATCATCGCGCATCCTTCACTTATCTGTATAACGATGGTAACAATTACACAGAATCAGATGGTGATTTAAACGAGTTTGAATTTGAAAATCACCTGTACGAGCGTGGCGCTGAGCTGAATTCCTACGTTATGTCTATCTATTCAGACTGGTCAGATAAATTCACTACCGAATTGCGATTGGGTTATCTGGAACTGGACAATCGTCAGATCAGTGTTGGCGGTACAGACTTTGGTGAAATTCGGATTGAAACTGACGATGTTGATGTGTACATCGGTGGTGATGATAGCCGCCAGGCCAACAAGTTGTATTACGATCAGTCAGACATTATCTTCAAAGGTAACTACTACTTTGACAATGGTCACACCTTGTCCTTCGGTGTCGAGTCTAAGTCTCTGGATGTATTTAACATGTTTGTGCAACACTCTGAGACTGAAATTCGCTTTGATGGCATCGAAAACTTCCGCAATGGTTTTGCTGATGCCATTTACTACAACAACGCACCCTCCAATATTCCTGAAGACGCCGCAGCTGAATGGGGTTACACGCAAAATGCTGTTTATATTCAGGACGAATTCGAGCCTATTTACGACCTGATCCTGAAAGTGGGCCTGCGTTACGACTGGTATACGACCAGCGACGCCCCGCTTGAAAACCCTGATTTTGTCGCTGACTACGGCTTCTCAAACTCAACGAACCTGGATGGTGAAGGCTTATTACAACCTCGTGTTGGCTTTACTTACACCTTAAGTGATGACACCACACTTCGCGGTGGTGTGGGTCTCTACACCGGTGGTAATCCGGTTGTTTGGATGTCTAACAACTTCTCTGCAAACAATGTATTACAGTTTGGTCAGCGTGGTCGCTCATTTGGTTACACCGATGGTTCACGTTCCTTGTTTGACGATGATGTCGTTTACGCAGGATTAGAGCAAGGGGTACCAAATGGCCCGGGTTACGGCATTCCGCAGGAGTTGTATGATGCAGTAGCGGGTGGCGTAGGTGATAATTTTGAAATCAACTACCTTGATCCGGATTACGAACTATCTTCAGAGTGGAAATTCGCATTAGGCGCAACGCACATTTTGCCGGGTGACTACGTGACCACGGTTGATTTATTGGTGTCGCGTACTCAAGACGCCACGATAGTTTTACGCGGTGATATCGAACAAGTTGGTACGAACGACGATGGCCCCCTGTGTCAGGATAGTTGTCGCCTCAGTTTTTCGTATTGTTAGACAGGGGGTGGATGACAGGTTTGAGTGAAA
>NZ_JBVTQY010000057.1:0-20427 GCF_055755215.1 Planctobacterium sp. R6 | reverse complement strand
TCAAACCTGTCATCCACCCCCTGTCTAACAATACGAAAAACTGAGGCGACAACTATCCTGACACAGGGGGGTACCGAATCATACTCTTATGGAAGTCATCATGAAGGTGAGATGCAACTTTCGCTTTTTCACGATAAAACAACAGACACACCAAAGGCCGGATAAAGGACGTTAACATTATGAAAAAGGCAAACGAAGTAATCGCAAAATACACGGCCACCACAAAGTAGTTAGCCCAACCCGAAAGTTCCTGAATAAATTTCGTTGGCACTAACCAGTTAAGCAACATACCAGCTATAACCAACGCAATGACAAGGAGTACCACATATATGCTTTTGCGTTGTAACAATCCGGTGTGAAAGTAATAGGGATAATCAAGTGGCGAGATTATGGCTGGCATCACTGGCGGTGAAGGTAGCTGCTCATCGATTTCAGGTGCAGGAGATTCATCTGAGACCAAAACCGCTCTAAAATCAGGAATATTGAATGCGCCCGCAATTGCACGCACAGACTCCACCGAAACGACCTTAGCGCTTTCTATATTGCGCAAAGTACGTACTGATATTCCGGCAGCTGCTGCAGCCTCCTCTTGGGACCATCCGAATTGATGGCGTTTTGATTTAATTATTTCAGCATTCGCGACAGGCATGATAGTTCCTAAAGTTTGAATATCTGGCAAAGATAGCGGTTCAGTGATTCTCGTGAAAGGCAAAAGACAGGCAAGCCACCAGCAAGTATCCGGCAAGTATTGACAAACAGCACAGGGAAATACAATAGCGTCGCGCCATTCGGGATAGTCGACATCAAAGCCGCAACGCTTTGCATTGTTAAGTTCTTTGCTTCGAAGGGCCGTTTGTCAGACCGACAAGATCGGCATGAGCCTGGTCTGTGCGAATAAGCTCATCTACTGGAACTGTGCATTTTTCAGCAAACACGTCCATGAAATAGCCCACTTCTGGCATCGTTAAAGCGAACTGAGCGATCAATTCAGACAAATTGTCATGTGCCTGGGTAAACTCTATATTGCCCAAAGAAACCTCTTTTGCTGCCTTAAACAGCGCAGCCAGCTTGTCAGCAGCTTTCAGGATCGAACGGTACTCTGGATCAACTTCACTTTGAATGATGTATTCCCTGTAATAATCCTGTAAAAACTCTGGAAGTGTTTCAACACAGGCAGTTTCGGTGACCTCTTCCATCTGCTTATACAACTCGGTAAATGCAGGGTTATGGTATTTCACACACGAATTTGCATCCTGCAGTAAACTCTCTGAATTTTCGTGAAAAACAGCAAGGCTGGCCGCTTTATCCGGCGACAGGCTTGACCCGTATTTGACGTTGGCAATAACTGTAAGAAGATGTGCTATCGCGGCTACCTGATGGGAGTGTTCAGAGACGTTTTCGGGAATGAATGTATGCATTCTGCCCCATCGCTTTATGAGCGACAAGCGTAATGTCCATGCGACAAAAGTGGATTGTTCTGGTTTTGCGGATGATTGGCTCATATGTTCAGTTCTCCTGTTTGTCTACCTAAAGCTGCTGTCAGAAGAATTACCGAAAAGAAAGCCAGGAGCTAACTCTCGGCAATCTCGAACTTCTAAAAAGGTCTACAACTTTATTCACTTACTATTTACAACGCTTTAACGATAACTTTGGTATTTACTCCGAAGAGTGTTCGAATTTATTCGGGTAATGGTGAATGTTTGGGTTTTGCAGCCTGTTTCGCCCTTATTTTATCTTTACAGGACCAAACACGCGCCAGTTCAACTTCTCCGCACTCATTCATATCAATGTTGTGTGCCTGGCATAGTGCAGCGAGGGTTACCATAACGCCACCGCACTCCTGTTTTATTTCTCCAGTCTCTCTACCAAACACATAATCAACCAATTGGTGTGCTTCCGACCTTGTACAACCAGTTGATTGCACAAGCTCAAGCGCTTCTTCCAAAAATCTATGATTCCGTTCGGTGACATCATTGGATATGGCTTCACCGAAACATGCAATAAGCCACTTTTTTACTCGTTTTTGATATGAGTCAAACATGTGCGAAATTCCTCGCTGGTGGATTTAACTATTCCGAAGGCCTTTAGCTTTTCAGCCCATGGATTAAAATAGACTTTACCTGGTGGCTTATCGACCATTTCCTGACAAAGACGTTCCAGTTTTTCTAAACGGTCAAAATTAGATTTTACACCTTGGATCAACTCATTGAAGCGGGTTGAATCACCATCAAATAATTCGTTTGCAATCTCCTGTACTTCCCCCATTTTCATGCAATGCTTCCCAATTCAAAGTTGAATAAACGTTACTTGGTTGTTGTAATTGAACCAGTAAACTAAGTGCTTACATAAGCCGTATGACCGTATGCAATGACAGTAGGATTCCTGAACTCTTTGAATGACTGGACAACGCAATATTGATATGGACCGCCTTTAGTGTCCCTGCATGTAATTTTCCATTTTTTCGAAATCACCAGAATCATCCAGGCTTTCCTGGTTCACCAAAAATAACCTAATAAAGTTAACATACTAACCTAAAATGGTTACTTGTCAATGGTTAAATAACCTAATACAATGAATGACATAACCTAAATAGATTAAAAGCTGTTAGAACAGATGTTGACAGGAAAAAAGCGAATATCTGACGAACAAAAAAAACTGGATGCCATGGCGGCAGACAAGATTAAGCGAGAATTAAAAGCTGAGATGCTGCTGAATAATGTGTCTTATGCTTTACTGACTGAAAGATTGAATGCAATGGGTTATCCAATGACTGAGCAGGGACTAAAGAACACTATCTCCAAGTGCACCTTTAAGGCCACATTACGAGAACATCTGTACATGGCCATTCGTGGCGAGTTTTATCAGTGATTCTTTCTCTGAAAGTTAGGGGGAATATACCAGGAGGTAATCATTTTTAAAATGACAGTGTTTATTGATGCCCTTATAGGGTTCATGTGGGTGGTGATATTCTTAAACTTAAAAACGGGAATTCATTTTCAAAGAATATTTATATATCTGGCGGGGACGCTTGTAATGACAGGGATTGTGTTCAGGAACCTGACTGAGTTTAATGCGTTTGGGCGATGGATTATGTTTGCAGGAATTTGCACTTCTGGTGTGCAATGTGCGCTTTACTACGTGCACTCTTCGAAAACTAAAAAACAGTGAGCGCGCTCGAAGTCAGCGTGTATCCTTTATCTTTCCCCCTGAAGATTAAATTATGCGTAGTTAGTAATTCTTCCAAATATGCTGACGGACAGGATGTTAAGATCAAGCAGATAAAAGTATTTTGGTTGGATAAAAGCCCTGATAACAGGGCTTTACAAATACAATGAACTATAAACGTTCGGTGATAAAAATTACTTTAAGCGTAATCATGTGAGGAATGCTGAGCACAAATGCTCTCTTCTTCTTCATAGATCAATACTCCACAAAAAATTGAGTATACCCAGCAACTTATGAATAGGCACTTAACTTAACGGTTGACTACGAAAAGCGCATCACCTATCTTTTAATTTCTAGTCTTAAACACACCACACGTTTTACTAGAAGATAAAAGAGGCCACTGGATTCCCAGGTGGCCTTTTTTATTGCTAAAAACCACCCTGCTAAACAAGATAAAAGGACTTTGCATCGTTTGCAACCCAAGATATGGTGTGTCCGGGGCGATTTATCATCGCTGTATTTTTCAGTTAGTGTGGCCTTACTTTAAAGCGTAACTCTTTTAACTCCGTCTCGAATTTCAATAATCTTTTACACCATGAATCTTTGTATAAAATAAATAGTAATAAAGTTGATTCATTTAGACTGAAAAGACATAAGTATACAATTCTGTCCTGTGAAAGGCTTTATACTAAGGGCCTAAAGGAAAAGTGCATGGATGCCATGATGCCCCAAAAGGCCAACCGACATCTCTTCACATTATGGATAATTACTGCCTCTGGATGTTTGGCAAATAGCAAGGTGAAGAACCGGTTAACCGGGCATAGTTAACTCTCAGCGCGGTATTTTTAGGCCCACTTTGCTGTTCATTGGCGAACGAATGACGATTCACACACTGCTGCTCTTAACATACGCTAACACCACTGAAACATGTCTCATAAATCAGTCTTTTCATAGTAGCTTGCTCATTGGTTGTAATTCACCCTGCAGAGGAACCGGTGTTCTCCTGGAATTTGCGGGTTAACTTTCCCTTACTGCTTTATTTTCTTTGCGAGGCCAATACTGACAACGCCATTATCCTGGCTACCACTAAAAATGAGACAAAACTTACAATGGAAAGTAATTGCATCTCAAAATCAAATCAACAGGTCCCGTTAATTGTAGCGCTCACAAAAGTGTCTTCGCCTGACCATCCATTTTCATTGAATTATTTGCCGATGATTGATGACTGTCTATGTTCGCCTGCTCTTTTGTTTGTTTGTTTGTTTGTTTGTTTGTTTGTTTGTTTGTTTGTTTGTTTGTTTGTAGTCAATGTGCTACCTTTGATTAAACGATGACAAATAATTGGGAAAAACAAATGGCACGCACCAGAAGCTTTACGGACGACGAGATATTACATGCTGTTAAACAATTGCAGGGAAATGGCAGAGCGGTGAATCCAGCAAGCATCGCAAAAGCGATGGGAAAAGGTCGTCCTTCGGCTATCGCCAAAGTGCTGGAAGAACTCAGTAGTGATGGGAAACTGGATAATATGCCGATGGTGAAGGAAGATGCGCCACTGGTACAATCTTTTGAGTTGCCGCCAGAAGTGTCAGAAAGGGTGCAGGTGTTATTATCCGACCTTCAAAGCGCAGTAGAAACTATCAACAATGTAGCACACAATACCGCCGAAAAACGGTTGAATAACGCTATCAAAGAAGCGAACAAAAGGGCGGCTGAAGCAGCAAAGGCGCAGGCCGAATCAGTACAGGAGCAAACCGATGCGCTGGAACGGCTTGAAGATGCGCGTGATGAATTGGCCGATCTGGAGGAGGCCATAGAAGCACTTAAAGAAGATTTAAGAAAAGAGCGTAGCAAAGCAGAGATATTGACAGCGGAAAATAAGAAGCAGGAGAAAGCGCTGGTGGAACTGCATAACCGGCTGGCAGAAACCGACCACCAGCTTGAACAGGCCCAAAAGGACGCATCTCAGACCCGGGGAGAAATCAAGTCGGTCAATCAGCTTTGCGATTCGCTCAAAACTGAGTTAAAGCAATTCACCGAGCAGAACAATGCTCTGACCAAAGAAAACAAGTCTCTGGATAAAGATAATGCAAAACTTCAGGCAAACCTTGATGCTGCCGGTAACAATCTGGCGATATTAACCGACAGTGACACCAGGCTGAAACAGCAATTGACTGAAAAAGGAGTGCTACTGGACGAGCAGAAAGAATTGCGGATCAAAGCAGAAAGTCAAACTCAGAGTCTATTGGAGCAGAATAAAGCGCTAAGTGCGCAGCTGGATACCTTGCAAGAGCAGCTGTTAAAACTCGCCTCCGATAATGCGGAAAAAACAAACCGATAAGTGCGGCTCACTCTGAATGTGTCTCTACGCAATAATGTTGTAACTCACAGCACTATTGTGTACAAGCTTGCAAATCAATGCGCATACGACAATACAACTTGTTATTGATTTATATCTTTAAGATATGTATTCTTTAATCTGATTTTATTTGGGTAACTCCTACTACCCCTGATTAGTAAATTGACGCGAGGTAACAACATGCCACATGACATCAAGCCGAAAACGCAACACTCCATCTTAAACATTCAGCTTGCACTACACGCAACTGATCCCGATGAGATAGCCGATGGATTAAATGAGTTCTTTCGCCCTGAATTGGGTGAGGGATGGATAGCGGATTACGCTCTATTTCATACTGATCAACCAACCGTATTAACCTCCTCTGAAGAACCACAAGAAGGGGAACTGTTTGACCGTCTGAAGCGCTACACGATTTGCATCCAGGACAGTGATCATAACGAAGATTGGATTCGCATAGACACTGAACTAGACCTTGAAGGAATGACCAATGAAGAGCTTACTAAAGTCCTTGGAGATAAAGTCGTCATTGGGCAGGAAGACAGAGTTTTTGTCGGATGCGTTAACTCCATGCAAAGGGTTATTCTTTAGTCTAAGTCTACTGGCCAGTCTCCTACCTGGCCATCTATATACAAAAGCGAGGTATCAAAATGATCTTATCAGCATCTCATGTGGATAATGCTGTTCACGTAGCACTTGAAGAACTTAAAAAGACCGGTGTTTCTTTTGACTCTGACGAATACTGCATTCTCAATGAACGTCTGACTGATTTTCTCACTGATGACTGCCATATTAACGTGGTCGAGTCATTTTCTTTTACGCACCTACAAGAAGACCAGTTTATGGCATGGATGAAACTGGCTCGTAAGTGTCAAGAGGACCGGGGTGAGAATACAGAAACGATTTCATCTGAAGAAACGGAAAAAGAAGCCGCGCATTTGTTTGAATTGCATAATGGCTACTTACCAGCATCAGATTCACTGCCCGGCAAAGTTGATATTGAAAAAGCAGCTAAGGCACATGCCGCAAATATTATGTTTGATTTACAATCTGGTGAACAAAATGCTGACGTGGCAAAAGTATTGTCACCTGAAGAAATTTACGATGCAGTACAACTTTCTGCCAGCCTGAATATTCATGTGGACGCTGTTGGCTATGAGCTGGAACCCTACTGCTCTTACCTGACTCACGACGATGTAATTCAAGTTCTGGTCGACCTGAAAACTGGGTTTGAATCTGAATTGCAGGAATATAACCGCGATAATACCACCAGCAATGAAATAAAATAAAACAAGTAATACTACGAGATAAATGAACGCATATAGCCCATCTCCTACTGGGCTATCTCAACCAAATCAGCGAGGTAAATCATGCTACTGGCAATTATTCAGGTAAGACAAAACGGCTACGAAGAAGCAGTAGCGTTAAATGGAAACATCATCACGACTACCGAACCAGGTAACGATGCGTCAAAAAAGACAATCAACGATATCGCAAACAATCTTGCCGCAGCATTACAGATTGACATTAAACGCTTTAACGTAACACCCGGAAAAGACTGGAGCTGGGAATACGTGATTGAACAAATGAAGGCAAATAAAATTCTTGTATCAAACACATCATCAACCACGATCCTACTGGATGCGGTGATCTGTGACTGGCAACTTACAGCTGGTGAAGATACCGCAGCGTATGTACCTGAAGAAAATAAGTGTCAATACTCACTGCGTATCGAGAAAGATACACCAGCAGATAAAATCTGGATTTCAGTCTACAACAAAGCCTCTGATGAACATGGTGACAAAATCCACAAGTCAGGACTGCATTGCTCTATTGAGATTAGAGATGGTGTTCCGGCGCTAAGTGCAGGTATCAGTCCAGACGAAAATGTTGTCCATATATTGAGTAACACATCAAACAAATTGGCGGTTATTCCAGAATATGAAGATCGAGGAACCTGGACGCCAGTGGATTTCACTGAAGCAAAACATATAGGTTACTGCTTTGATATGGATGATTATGGTTCATTAATGGAGGCGCGTTCTGAGTTGGCCAACAAAGCCTTCGAACAGTTTGACTTTGGTGAACGAGTGGTTATCGATGATTCCGGCTGGGACATTAAAAATAACCTTTGGCAAAAGGTAGTGTTTTTTGAAAACCAGTCCGAAGGCGACTCCTTAAAAGGAATATTTGAGTTGATTTTTACTGAAAATGGTACACATATTGTGTCCACAAAGGAGATTTAATCCAGTCAGTACGCAATTTACATCACGGCTCAACTAAACAATAAAATGAAACATCTGTTACAAACAGCAGCTGAGAATAGTTACGGATGTTTCATCAATTCAGGGATGTGCCAGGATAGATATTCATCGTACTCGCAAACCGTTGAGCTTTAATTAAAACTGACGAACAGTTCAGAAGAGGGTTTTAATCATGTCAGACATGAATAAGGGTTTTAGATTATCGCTGACACAAAAAGATGTACTTAACTGTCTTGCACTATTTGAGTTTTCAGACAAACGAGGACCAATTCCTCAAGCGGTGCTGATGGATATGGTAAACTGTATTAGACCTGAAGGTAAACAAGTGCATCGCCAAAATTTCAGGGTTTCCTGCAAAACTCTTGTTGAAAGAGGCTGGCTTGATCAGTACCGGAGTAAACAGTTCAGATTGGCCTTTACACTGACGGATTTATCACGAAGTAAGGCTATTGAAATAATGAACCAGAGAGCCTGAACATCAATATGATTACCTGTTCCCCCTCAATGCCTGCAACCATCATTATGGTACTTAAATAATGGTAGTGGCCGTCAGGAAGTAAAACCTCCCTACCCTTAAATGCACCGGAAAATATTTTTTAGGCCATCAGTCAACTTGATTTTTGTATAGCGAGAAAATTCATTGCTGCGTCTACCAGAATTCAGGAAAAACTTTCATGACAACCACGAATAAAAAGCTTCACTATGTGCTTATCGCACATTACTTATCAACACTTTATTGCGTGACTTACCTGTCACGCAATATATGTAACAAGTACCCCTAATTAGTAAGATGTCAATCTGTTCCAATTTGCTTTGCCAGCAAACAAAACTACACTTTTTAGGTACTAGTTAACCCAATGAATTTAAATATGAAACACTCCAGCGTCATTAAGTATGCACAAAATTCAGAGCTGAAGCGGCTAAGAAGAAAAGGAGTCGATATAGATGCTCTCGAAAAGATGCTGGATTTCGATATTGCTCACGCGAAGAGTCCAGTTTCCTTTGTGGATTTATTTGGATTTAATACAAGAAAAAAGTGTGATGAACTCCTTTCAAGGACTGAGGATCTAATGTGCCTTCACAAAGGGCAGAAATACAATGATCTGGCGTATAGTGCCACTGTTAGTGAAAACGAAATTGAGTTGAAACGAGAAATTACAGCGCTTTCCAATGACATTATCGACATAGTATTTCATAAACTACGCAATGTTTATAAAAGGGATGTAAGCGTAGCAGCGTCAAAAGCATTGGTTAAATATATCAGCCCATTCTTTGAAGCTACGGCATACCATGAATCCAATACCTTCCAGTTTTTTTGGAAAGACACTATAGACCACCTGATTTCAAGACTGATTGTAAAACCTTTGTCTGATAGCCATCTCCTAACATTTTCGTGGGATAGGTACATCATGACGGAGTACAGGATGCATTTCCCAGAGTCACCAGTAGACTCTCAAATTGGTGATTCTACTTACTTCAAATTCCTATCCAATTGCAAGTTTGAAGAAGAGGTAAAATCCAAGATGACTGATTTTTTGGATGTAAACATCACAGATAGAATATCGGATATGTTCAGCGATATTTGCGAGATGTATCCGCTTTTGTTGAGGGGGTTCTCTCCTAACAAAAATATATTCGAATTACCCAAGGGGCTTGGCTATATGATGGTCATACTCAATCCTGATACTGTCATGATGGAAGTTAAGATAGCAACCACCGCCAATCAGGTAGTAGACTTCAGAACCAATAATAAGTTACCTGCTGCTTTTAGTTTTACCTGGTCAGGTGACATATTAAATGGATTAAGTGAGTGGTTGCCTGTTAAAAAACAATCTGTCCTCCATAACTTTTTAGTTAACCAAGTACATAGCGCACTTCTGCCCAAATACATTGCGGCTCTAGAAGGAATAAAAGTTAAGCAGATTGATGAAGACAACTTGCTGTACTCAACCTGGCAGGGATATGTTTCCGGCGTCAAAAAAAATGAAGAAAATAGAAACCAAGATGTCGCGCCCAAAAGGTTAAGTTTTACTAACATTCCTAAAATCAGAAGACAGAAATTTTTCAAGCTATGCCAATCATTAGGTCTTTGTGTTGAATCAGGAAAAGGAAGCGAATTGAAAATATTTCGTCCAGGAAAGCGTATTTATATTTTAGGAACTCACGGCGTCAAAGATGATGTAGTTCCCGCATGGCTCGCCACTAAAATACTTACCAGAGCTGAAGTGTCCCAAGAAGAATTTCAGAAGGCCCTGAATACTATTTAGCTATATACATGGCATTCAAAGAAATGTGAAGAACACGGCAATGTTGATAAGTTTCTTGAGCGCACACGAAGGATAGAGCATACCCACGAAGCGAGTTTGTCTGAGTTTAAGTCGCTACACCTAAGATATACCTGATTTCAATGGGCGCTGAAAATCAATTTGATCGAACGGCGCAGAGGCTCCTACACCATCTGCGCCTACAACACTATCCGCGAGGTGCCTGATAGCATTGTATTGACTAGTGTACTATAGAAAATACCATCAATTCAAAGTTCGCGAAGTCGCAAAAACCCTTGCGCATATCTTTTAGATATGTATAATAATTAAAACCGGGTATCTCCTACTACCCACAATTCGATAAATGCGAGGTCTGATATGATATTTAACGAAGCTGAAATGGCTACTCTGGCATGTGCTGTAAAATGCCTTATCTCTGAACTTAGTAATGAGTCATTAGATTATTTTGTTGATGGTGACAACAGGGTGCTCCAAAACGAAACTCAACTAATGCAACTTGAGGCGAAACTAACCCATTGCTTAACAAGCACTAATACCGAGATTTCATGCACTGAAGAAAAATACGAATGTATTGGTATTTCCACGGCTCACCTGACCGACAAAGATCTGCTCCAGCTCGATGTGCTTGCCGATGACGATGATTGCAACATGATTATGAAAAGAAGCACTGGCTGGTTTATAAAACTGTATCCAGAAGCAGAAGCAAATCTCACCTACGCTTCTATGAGCAATGATTTTCATCATATCCTCCAGGAAGCTCATAAAGCGGGCTTTCGTTTGGTTGAGTTTGATAGTGATGCTTCACAGTATGACTGTTTCGTATTGAATAATTAATTTAACTTCCGCCCTGTCTCCTGCCAGGGCGCCTTTTTATACAAAGCGAGGTATCAAAATGAGTATTGAAACGTTTATACAATCCCTGTTAGAAGATTCAATGAGTGAAAGAGGAAATAACCTTTTTGTTACCAATGAATCAAGTAAGCTGGCCTTTTTTAGCAAAGTCAGTGATACGCAATACTTTCAGTTTGCTTACACCCCCTGCAATTATCCAACTATTGAGTCCAATATCATAGATTTAACAGATGCTGAACTTACAGAACATATCAATTCAAACTTTGTCGGTTGGCATGTATCTAAGTGCAATGTTGAGGGGATAAAAATTGACAATGAAGGATGTGTGGCTGAAATTCCTGCGGTAGAAATACATTGGGGAGAGGCTGCTACGAGAGCAGAAACCAAGCCTGAATTACATGTCTTTGATAGCGACGAAGAAGCAGAGGCATTTATAGAAGGTGCAGACTTCGCAATTGAAAGTTTTCCAAACGACGTAGATGCTTCAGAGCATGACTTTTCAGGTTACTCTGAGTCAGAGCAGAAAGCATTCTTACTCGCACTGGAAGCTGGCAATGGTTTCTCAGACTATGAACTGGGTGAACGAACGTCGTCTAACATTTTTTAACTTTGATTGAGGCTGTCTCCTACCAGCCTCCTAATAAAATCAGCGAGGTTATTCCATGAAAACCGTGTTTTCTTTGCTCTATTTTGAAGCATCTAAATTTACAACTGATCTGCCAAACAAGATCCACGGGCCATTTTTATTTCAAACTGAAAGTGCAGCGCAAGAAGCGTTGCTAAATTATATCAGACACCGATTTGCGACCGCCTACCTTGGCCAGTTGGTTGAACATGCTGATTTACATTCAGTTGATATTTTCAGATACACCAGGGATGATGATTCACCGATGACGTCTGACGAAGCTATGCTTATGCTGATGAGCGAACAGGAAAAGCTCAATTTCCACGTAATGTCTTCTTGGTATAGCGAGATTGCCAATGAAAATGCTCAGTGTTTTCATTTTTCAATCAGCGAGTTGCCTGATTCTTCTTTTATTGAAGAGGCTATTGCAGCGGATGCGATTGAAATTAATGACAATTTTGTCAGAGATTTTCACATTACCATGCCGGATAAATTACATGCCAACCACTCTATTTTCATTGAAACATCGGTGCTATCAGGCGAAGGGAAAACGCTGGAAACAGATATTTCGTTGTCTGAGGCGCAAAACGCAATTTATTGTCCGAGAAAAAAATTATGGCAAGTTGGGAATCTTGATGTGAGTTTTATCAAATTCCAAAGGTGAACGAACAGTAAGCACAAATGATCTTGCACAAGCTGCTGGTGGAACGGCTACATGAACAGAATGTAGTATTAGGTTGGACACGCATGCAAACATCATTATTACTCTTCGTTAGCAGAGACTTTCTTGTCCGTCAGGTTGGGAGTGCTAGCCAGAAAATGGGATTTGGTAAATGTGATAGCTATTACTTAAACTTTGGTCTATTTACCACGACCAAATACATTCTGCGCCCTTTAGTCGACAAGACAAGGGACAGTACTCCTTACTGTATTGATGATTTACAGCCCTTAAAGAACTAAGGATTCTACAATGGATACCAAAGCACGTAACCAACAAATTTACATTACAGCCAGACAAGTAACCGGGTGCTCCCAGAATGACTGGGCAAGATTGTTTACATTAACTCCCAATGGTGGTCCTAAACACCGCCAAAGAGGACAGAGTAACGTTGGATTAAAGGAAACCGGGAAAAAAGGTGTGACAATGTCAGAGTGTTTAGCTGCAGAGCTGTTGCGATTACTTGATAGCGAGGGGTATGATGTTCAACACATTGATTTTGATGAACATGGTCGAATCATATCTGCGCCGCGCAAACCAAATAATTTATAACACCAGTTGCAAAAAAAACACTTGAGAGAAGGATAAATAATGTCTTTTAACACTAAGAACCTTAAACTGCATTTGATTGGTGTAGGCTTATTTGTATTATCAATAACTCTTGTATTATTGCTGGAATACCATTTCAATCTGATGAAGCATGCATACTGGGTGTACCATTTTCTGTTTGGAGTGGGATTTACAGGCTTGGTATACGGTTGTTTTTTATCAATCAAAATTGCTTCATTTGCGACATTGTTTTGGAGTTTTGCTAATGAAATGATTCAGGATCATTTTGACCGACTGGAAGTGGATCCAACCACCGAATATTTCGTGCAATGGGATCATCTTGGAGCAGATATTACCGGCTGGTTTGTCACGTTACTTATCGTGCTGATGATTGCCAAAAAACAATTTCATCGGCATACGTGTAAACAAGTACTGTAAAGTAATACAAAATACCGGCAACAGAAGGTTGGGCTTACATCGTCATAGACATAATAAAAATATTATGAGTTACAAAACTTTAAATAACACTATGAGAGGTAAGTATGAAAAAGCACCCTATGAAAATTCTGGTCATGCTGGGTCTGATAGCCTTAACATCCGCATGTGCGACTGTGCAGGCTCCCGATGAGGATCGATTTTCAGACTTAATGAACAAGGCAAAAGCCACGCTTTCAGCAGAAAGTGAATTGGTATATGTAGTCATCTGCTTGAAAAAATCCTGCGAATATCAAGAAGAGTTCACGATAAACTACGATAAACAACATCCCATGGTTCATAGTTCGACCGTCGAAAGGCGTAGCTATATTGCCGGCATTGAGCGAACCGTTGCACCGGACACGACAACATCATCAGTAATAACTGCAGAGCTATCATTGGGAACCAAACTACAACTCATTCCTGTGAATGATTGCTGTCAGTCAGATGTGTTCAACCTGAAAATAAATATAGTAAGGCTGACAGATTTAAAAACGGCGCAATCAGTCATAGGCGAGATCCAGATCCCGGAAACTCAAGAGGTGACCGTTGACCAGGTGGTAGCACTGGATATGGGTCAATCACAGATCCTGCAAACGGATGATTATTTTATCGGTTTAGTCCGGACATAAAAATCATTTAAGATAACAAGTCATATCCTGTGGCACAGCCACAGGACTTATCAACCAGAAAATGAGCTCTTATGAAGACAAAACTGTACAATCGACGCCTGTTTAGCTTGCCATTAATAGCCCTGCTATCGTTAGGATGTAGTGAGAATAGCGAAGAACCTCAAGCGCCCTCAAATCGGCTTCAACAGGTAATAGCGAGTAATACGGTACCGGAAAATTTTGATGTGGAATCCTATTGGTCTAATGTAGAGCGAGAACTGGCGCTCATCGAGATGCATTTCCCACTGACAGAATTCGATGGTGTTCAGTTTAGCAACCGTTTGCTTACACCAGATATGGTTCATGGATTGTGTGCCATGGCTCATGACGAGCTTAGAGGCAGAAAGCTCGACGATGGTACGCTTGAATTAATATGCGTATCAACGGACAAAAGGCACTTTTCAAGCCGTGACCATCTGCCCGGAAACGATATTCAATACAGCCAGGCATGTGCTCCGATGCCTACCGGAAACTTGCTGCACCTGATAGGCGTCGTTCATGACAAAAACAATAAAATGACAGTAAACTACTATTGCCAACAGTTAACCTGGTTACTTCAGAAACCGTTGAACTAAATGAATTGCATTGTCTGAAGCTTTATTTTAACTGTTGCTTCCTACATCAATTTTGGGCCGGAGAGAAACGGAAACACCCGGCCCAACTCCAAAGCAATACCCTTTGCTTGTTTAAGGGTGTCAACATCATGTAAAGCTTGCACATTCCCATTATTTTCTCTTCCATAAATAGTAAAGAAAATATCATCCTCATTAATATCGAGTCCGAGACTGTTCAGCTCTACCGTGCCAGAGGCTATACCTTCAATTGACTCAGTGAATGAATTGTCTTCAATGCCGGATGCTAAATAATGCCCACTAATCTCAAGGTGAGAAAAATGCTTCATATCGGGTAACACGCCCTTTTTACAACAGTTGTATTCAAGGGGTAAGGGAAAGTGAATAGAGTCAGTCATAATAGTTTCTCGCTGCCTATGCTGTTAATTACAAACTATGTGACTCCATACAGAGAGTTTCTTATCCGTCAACCCCCAATAACAACAAAGCTATTTTGGATTGAACAACGCTGTGCTGTACTGTCACATTGTTATTTGGTATTGCAATGGTTATCTGGTTAGTAAATCGACGCAATCAATGTCATCTGTTCACGCTCTGCTGCAATGTCGTCTCTTGATATGTGCAGCACATCAATAAAATCTGCGACACTTTGTAACCTGGACGAGTTGTTGGCGCCTTAATACTCATTAATTTGGATCCGCGGCTTTTGGGAATTTTGCTAAAAACTCTTTTTCGTTTGCAGCGCGCCACCCATTTTTCCACTCCTTCATGTACGGCATGGCATTGCCCACTGGACGATTGCAAAATGCCGACATAAAAGACTGGTCCTCACAAATTCGGTGGATGCCGTTGCTATGTGCTTCCTGACCATATTGAAATGCAGTTTTCATATAATTATTTCCGTTAAAATAGTGAATACGAAACAAATAATAAGTCATAATTGACATCTAAAGCAAGTCATATTTGACATTTTTTATTATAGGTTCTACTCTGTTGCACAATCATAATAGGAATACCGGCTACAACGTAATGTCAGAAAGAATATACGTAGAAAACGCCCTGAAGAGGCTCAATGCTCTGAAAAAGAAAGGTGTTACCTACCGGGATATGTTTATCAAAATTAACGGCAGAGAGCCTTCCGGTAAGTCTGAACTGCATACATTTACTAACAGGTTCAAAAGAGGAAACCCGGGGTGTGATTTTCTTGGTCGGGTAGCCTCTGCATATCCGGAAATACGAGACATGACAATCGGTGAACTCCTGGGTGTTGAAGAGGCATAGTGAACCACTGATTTTTTGGAAATAATATGAAAATTCACAATATTAAAGATGCATTAATTAATTTGTTCAATTCCGGGTATCCGGATATTCATGCCGCATATGATAATGAAGCACAGTATGTAGAACTCGTTGGCGAAGTAGCGGGGAAAAAGGGGAAGTCCGTGACTGTGCCCGGTAGTGAAATCTCTGGCTTTGTAAAGAACAGACGGAGATTTGTCGCATCTGTCGAAGAGCCAGGTATTCAGAAGTTGACTGTGAGATGTTGGCAAGTCCCGGAAGAGGATGGGGAAAGTGTCAGGTTCAGAATCGTCGAGGCTGTGACTATTTAGCGTTCAACGGTGAAAGTGCCACGTCAGGCGTGGCACTTTTTGACCAGCTGTTTTGCTTGCCAGGCTTTTCTTTTGGCTTCCATCTTAAAAAGCAAATCAACATCCATTCCCAAAAAAGCATGTATCTTCGCCGCCATACTGACAGTAAGCTCACCGCCTTTCAGTAAACGACTTAATGTCGACTTGCTAATATTCATCTGCCTTGATGCTTCTGCATCAGTTATATTTCGGGTTACGAGCAGTTCTTTTATGTAGGGTGCAGCGCCCGGAGGGTCCCCCATAAAAGCTTGTAATGCCTTCTCTGTATCCATCGTCATACCTCATATTGATTGAAATATCCTCAAGATTGAGTTAAGGTTTGAGGGTGGTGCGCTATCCGTAGCGCACCGTCCTCAAAAATACGAGATAACGGAAACTATTGCTGTATCATTCGAAGCGCTAACATGAATACATGCGGTAACATGTTGTTCATTGACTCTCAAAAGATACTCAATGTTTTCGTCATCCCGTAGCTCAACATCTTCTATCACTGATCCAAGTTGTTCCAAATAGTCAGCGTTTGCTAAAGCATGCAAAAACAATCGGGACTTTTCTTTTAACAATTCAGGAAGTTGTTGAAGGTTGGTAATTGAGGAACTGTCTATAGACATTTTCATAATTACCTCCATTAGTTGACAATCCCGCCAACAAGGATCATTTTATCATACGTTGCCGGTTGCGCAACCCGCAACTGCGATAACTGATCACTATTAGTCATGTTTCTTATCAACTCAATCTCAAAAGCGAATTTAACCTGCGATATGCCTTTTTGTTTAGGGTTAATTAAAGCCTGAAGCGAAAATATAAATTAATGTAATTAGGTACTTACTGAAGTAATTGAAACATTGACACCAAAAGTGTAATTGTTATAATTACGCCAAGTTTGCAGCAAGCGTTACAGGTTACATCATGTCAAATCTAACTCTTACCATTTCTCATTCACAGCATATCCGAGAAGGTCATCGGGAGCTGATCAGGCAGTCTCTTGTGCGCAGTAGCTCTGCTTACACACGTTATACAGCCGAAATAACACATAATATCGTGACTGTACTGCCCACATTTAAAAGTGAAGCGGCTCTCAAGAGGGTTTCTGCCAGTATATTCGAAATTCTGGCCATTAAGTGTGAGGAAATGGATCCCAGGGGCCAGTGCTGTGCAGAGCATTACAATTGTTGTGATTGTGGTAATGCGCAATGCGGTTGCCCAGGTTGCTATTCTTGCCGGGCCTGCGATAGCTGCCTGGCTCAGCTGTAAGCAAATACATTTTATCTGTCTTAAACTTCAACATAGCAGGATTAAAAATGGCACCGCGATTACAAACAATTGATGAGATTAATTGTTTCCTGTCTGTAGTACAAAAGACCTCCCATGAACTTGTTATGCGGCACGGCTGCGGCTGGTTTGACGGCGGATGTTATACGCTGGCCAGCGCAGCCATCGAAATTATTGATGACCTGGAAATATTCCATATTTCCAGAGATGCGCGGTTTCGCGATCATGCGGTACTGCATATTGGCAATACGAACCTCTATTTTGATGCAGACGGGATAGCCTCAGAAAGCGCCTTATTTCGAAAAATGCGCATCGAAGAAGGGGTTCACTGCCTCTGTCTGGAGGCATTTGCAGATTTTAATCAAAAAGAAAAGGAAATATTTAAGGATATTAAGAGGCTACTTAAATCCCGTTATCAAACCATCACAGCAACATAGCCAAGTATCAAAATTGACCTCAAAGCAGTATCTACTTCCGCTCACAGAACCACAGACAGGACACATGTTCATATTCACCATTGAAACAGGAAGGTAATGAACACCACCAATTCGCAGGGCACCACCTAAAGCAACCCGGTTATCAGCAGTCTACACTACCCTTTTACTTCAGCATCAGATGAATTTGATGTGTTACTTTTTTTCCTGGTGGATTGCGGTTTGTGCAGCAACGACGTAATGATTTTTTGAGTCAGACCTGTACGCTTGGCCATTCTGAATTGTCGGATCTGCTGACGCTCCACCTGAAAATGTTTCGCTAATTGATTATCATTAGCCAACTTATATTCTTCCAAAAGCTTGTCAGTTATTTCATCGTTAGTTAGGGTTTTCATGGTCATATTACCATTCTCCGTATTTAAAATTAGCATAATGACATTATTATAATGACATCACGGTCTTGTGTGCAAGTATTCTGATCATTTAGGCTGCATTCGCATCGAACAGCCCAATTAAATCGCGTGCACTTTGCCGGCCCCGAAACGACACTCTTGGCTTCATGCCAGGTTTACGCATTTCAGGACCTATCGCACCATAGTGCGTTTCAATATAATCAATAAAGGCAAAAGCTTCTCGCGCTTCCTCATCGAAATGCCACGCTTGTTCCAGATTGCGAGATGACTTTTGCCAGCATGTGACACAGTTACCCAGTGCGAACGGGATATCAAGTTCAATACCTTGTTGCATGAACCAGTCTTTCACCTGGTTACGGGTCTGGGGAAACCAGTCCAGCAGTGGATAAAGCAACTTTCGCTTTGCTTTTTCTTTGGATATTCGTTTGGTCTCATCAATGCGCAAACCGATAGCAGTATGATAGTCACGCGCTTCGCGTAACCGGTGCTCATCTTTAAGGTAACGGATGATCGCGTTCTTTTTCATTCGTTCGGAACACCCCGGGAATGAGGTGTTAGGTACGCCACATTCTTTTTTTGCAGCAAAAGAATGAAACGGGTGCATAGGATCACGCCAGTCTTTGATGCGCATGGCCCGGTCAAAGTCGGTGATCCTGTATTGCACACCCACACCATAAGTAGGTACAAAGTAAGGCTCTATCCAAACAGTATTAAGCCCAAAGCGTTCATCACAACGCTGTTGAAATTCGTATGTTTTACTGTGCTCAAGTCCGGTATTACTGAACACAGAAATAAAACGCAACATATCAGGGTCCGGGACACCAAGATACTGAGCCACCAGCGGTTTGTTATTGATACACCAATGGGCCATACGGTTTGACGTTTCGCCTCCGGATACCGACAATACAATTGTTGTAGGAATGGATTCTGGCACGAGTTGAGTGAGCGTGGTGATAGTCATACAATGCTCTCCTTTATTGTCTTAGTAAACTGATGCCACACAATGGCCATGGGAATTTCGGTAATCACGTATCTGAGCATCACTCCAGCTGGCATACTCTCGTTTGACCTTTTCAATCATCTCTGGCAGATAAATTTTGCCGAACACTCCATAGTTTTTATTTTCAATGGTAGTTTTACCGTGACGGTTAGTGATCTCCACACTATCCAGATGTCTGAACTTGTGTAACTTGGCTTGTTCATACCCTACCCATTGAGACAGTGAATCTGGCTCAAAACGGCGTAGGTACTCCAGTTCCTGAGGTGCTAAGTAAGGGCACATTTTGCAATTTGAGGGGATTGGCACCTTCTCACCCATAGAGCGTATATAATCCTGACAAGCCTGCCGGTTGTAGCGTAATTCCACCAGCGGATAACTGTGCTCAACAGATTCTCGATACCAACGTGCTTTGTTTTCCGCTGCAGATGACATCCGCTTTTGTTCGCCGTCAGCGATGCCGATGAGCATCCGGATTTTGCCATATCGTTTTGCAAAGGATCTGAAACCGGATTTCTTACCGTGTCTTACACCATACTTTTCACTTAAAAAGTCTTCGAGATAACTATAAATAGGACCAATCTTGAGTCGTTGTGTGCAGATCTTTGGATAGCAAACGCTACCAATGGCCGATTTCGCTTCATAGAAGGCAGGCAACGACTGCCATTCACCGGTGTGGTAACCCATATCAGATGTAATAAAGGTAAAATCTATTCCATGCTGCTGGCAGAGCTTCCTGGCATGTTCAACAGTATGATAGGTTTCATCAAATTCATTTCCAGTATCCGACATGATGACTTTGAAATGATTTGGCGCATAAGCGTTCCTGAAGCCGGGATCATGAATGTATTTCAGTAGTAATGTATGTGAATCCTGCCCTGCCCCGTAACTCAGGACAGTTAACAAAGGTCCCCCATGATCCAGGGCATCCTGAAAAGACAAATCACTGACTTGTGGGACCATTTTAATCAGATTGGTAATGCTCATAGGACTATCCTTCCTTATATAGGGCCATCATTGGCGCCATATGCACCGGCAGGTAATACCCACTGCCGGCGTTTTTCAAGGTAGTTGTCGCCTAAGCCGTTAAGCTGCTTCTTTTTTGCTCTCCGGATTAAGTTCCACAAC
>NZ_JBVTQY010000056.1:0-20459 GCF_055755215.1 Planctobacterium sp. R6 | reverse complement strand
TATAAATTTTTTGGGTCGACATCAAAATCAATCGATGCCCACACAGATTGTCTTATTGCTGATTGTTAAAGAACGTTTGCCTGAGTCTCTCCTCAAGCGGGATGCGCATTCTACACTTCCCGTTTGGCTTGTCAACATGTTATTTGAATTTATTTTTTCAGGTAACTTGTTGTAGCCCGCTTACTTAAAGGCCTGTAGAGTTTTCACTCAATTCAGTTTTACACCTTAAGAAGCCGCTTGTAAGATTGTCTCCCCAAGCGAGGCGCGCATTCTACAGACATGATTTACACCGTCAATACTTTATTTTGATCTTTTTGCTTTATTTTATTTGGTTGCTGGGTTTTTAATCTATTATTGCTATTTTTGTTAACATCCTGTTTAATCTGAAAACTTTTGGTAACAATTTGAACTTTTAACCGATATATAAGTCATATTAAGGCTATAGGTTAATTTCTTAAGAGAACTTCAAATGAAGCTTAGAATAATAAGTGCGCTATTAATTTCCATGGCAGGAAACACACTCGCATTTGAAGGGAACACAAATGACTCTTTTTACGTTACATCGGAATTTATACAAAAGCAGGTGCAGCAGAATATGTCTGTGGGCCGAGCAGTTAAGAGTGTTGTTGAGCACTATCCGCTACATGCAGCCCGAATCGTCGATACTACATTAGATCTCTATCCTGAAAAATATAAAGACATAGTTTATGCCGCGGTTTCAGCAGCTCCGTCTTTAACCAAAGAAATCGTCGCGGTAGCGATTGATAAAGGTGTAACCAGTTGCCCTAATATAGTAGAAGTCGCAATTAATGCGGAACCCAGTTATGTAGACTTTGTTGTTCATGCCGCAGCAAACACAACACCTGGTGAATTGAAAGATATCGTACGCGTCGCGGTTGTCACTGAACCCGACTCCGCAGATCGAATTGTGCAAACCCTGGTTGAAACGCATCCTAACGATGTAGTCGATATTGTTAAGACTGCAGTGCAAGCCGTTCCGTTTGTAGGTGAATATATAGTTGATGCGCTACTGGCTGTTTTTCCCGGCAAAGCTGAAGATGTAGTGACTACAGCGTTAAAAGAATCTTCATCTAAAAGAGAGTATTTACAAAAGATTTTAGAATCCGCTCAAAATGCCGGATTAAGTGATAGTACGGTAAAAGAATATGCATTAAAGGGCGGAATTAACGAAGAAGAGTTTGCCGCAATAATGAAGGAATTGAAAAAATAAGGAGTTAAAAAAGACTTTTTATTTAGATGGGTATAAAAACAAAAAACCGGGCTTTCGCCCGGTTTTTTTATTCTGCTACAGCTTCTTCTGAAACTGCTTCAACTTCTGCTTCTGGTCTGTCTACCAGTTCAACAAAAGCCATAGGTGCGTTATCACCAGTACGGAAGCCACACTTCAAAATACGAGTGTAACCACCAGGGCGCTCTGTATAGCGAGGACCCAACTCATTGAATAACTTACCTACTACCTCTTTATCACGTGTACGAGCAAAAGCCAAACGACGGTTTGCAACGCTGTCTTGCTTAGCAAGAGTAATAAGAGGTTCAATTACGCGACGTAGCTCTTTAGCTTTTGGCAAAGTAGTTTTAATTACTTCATGCTTAACTAGTGAGCTAGCCATGTTACGAAACATTGCCTGACGATGGCTGCTGTTTCGATTTAACTGACGACCACTCTTACGATGGCGCATAATATCACCCTTCTCTTTTAATCAGAAAGTTGCCTGATTAATCCTTCTCGACGATGCTTTCAGGCGGCCAATTTTCCAGGCGCATACCCAAAGACAATCCACGAGAGGCCAACACATCTTTAATTTCAGTCAGCGACTTCTTACCCAAGTTAGGGGTCTTCAACAGCTCAACTTCGGTGCGTTGTACCAGGTCACCAATGTACTGAATTGCTTCTGCTTTCAAGCAGTTTGCAGAACGTACTGTCAATTCAAGATCATCCACCGGACGCAGAAGAATAGGATCAAACTCAGGTTTTTCTTCTTTTTCTTCTGGCTCAGTCATATCGCGCAGATCTACGAACGCTTCAAGTTGCTCAGCTAAAATAGTAGCTGCGCGGCGAATCGCTTCTTCCGGGTCGATAGTACCGTTAGTTTCCATATCGATGATCAATTTGTCTAAGTCTGTACGTTGTTCAACACGTGCAGATTCAACATTGTAGGCAATACGATCTACAGGACTGTAGGAAGCATCAACCAACAGACGACCAATTGGTCTATCATCATCTTCAGAGGAGCGACGGGTAGAAGCAGGTACATAACCACGACCTGTCTCAACTTTGATGCGCATGCTGATCTCAGAATCACCTGTTAATGTACAAATCAGGTGTTCTGGATTAGCAATTTCAACATCTCCGTCATGCTGGATATCTCCAGCAAGTACAGGACCTGCACCTGACTTCACTAACGTTAAGGTAGCTTCAGTTTTACCTTCAAGACGCACTGCCAACCCTTTCAGGTTTAACAGAATTTCAATCACGTCTTCCTGAACGCCTTCTTTAGTGCTGTACTCGTGTAACACGCCGTCGATTTCGACTTCAGTTACTGCACAACCCGGCATTGAAGATAAAAGTATTCTGCGTAAAGCATTACCCAGAGTATGACCGAAACCACGCTCCAGAGGCTCTAAAGTAACTTTAGCGCGCGTACCAGTAACGTTTTCGATTTCTACCAGTCTAGGTCTTAGGAATTCAGTTACAGAACCCGACATATATCCTCTCTTTAACTTTTAACCTTTACTTACTGTAAAGTTCGACGATAAGTTGTTCGTTGATTTCAGCAGACAAATCACTACGCTCAGGTACACGTTTAAAAGTACCTTCCATTGCTTTAGCATCTACCTCAATCCAGGTAGGCTTTTCGCGCTGCTCGGATAGTTCCAGAGCGGCTGCAATACGCGCTTGCTTTTTCGCTTTTTCACGAACTGATACAACGTCTTCTGCAGATACATTGAATGAAGGAATGTTTACTACTTGTCCGTTAACCATAATTGCTTTATGGCTGACTAACTGACGAGCTTCAGCACGAGTGCTTGCAAAACCCATTCTGTATACAACGTTATCAAGACGCTGTTCTAATAGTTGTAGCAGGTTTTCACCTGTGTTGCCTTTACGGCGAGCCGCTTCACCGTAATAATTACGGAATTGCTTCTCTAAAACGCCGTACATACGACGTACTTTTTGTTTCTCACGCAACTGAACACCGTAGTCTGAAAGACGACCACGACGTGCACCGTGTTGACCAGGTGCTGTTTCAATATTACATTTTGAATCAATTGCACGAACACCGCTTTTCAGGAACAAATCTGTTCCTTCGCGACGGCTTAATTTGAGTTTAGGACCCAAGTATCTTGCCATGATATTTCTCCAACAATCCGTCGATTAAACGCGACGTTTTTTCGGTGGACGACAACCGTTGTGAGGAATAGGCGTCACATCTGTAATATTAGTAATGCGGTAACCTGCCGCGTTTAAGGCACGGATAGCAGATTCACGACCTGGACCTGGACCTTTTACAAATACTTCAATGTTTTTCAAACCATATTCCTGAGCAGCAACGCCAGCTCTTTCTGCAGCTACCTGAGCAGCAAAAGGAGTTGATTTACGAGAACCACGGAAGCCAGAGCCTCCAGAAGTTGCCCATGAAAGTGCGTTGCCTTGACGATCAGTGATAGTCACGATTGTGTTGTTGAACGACGCATGGATGTGCGCCATACCATCAGCAACTTGACGTTTTACGCGCTTACGAGCACGAGTTGGTGCTTTAGCCATAACTTACTCCCCCGCTTACTTCTTAATTGGCTTACGAGGACCTTTACGGGTACGCGCATTAGTTTTAGTGCGCTGACCACGTAAGGGCAAGCTACGACGGTGGCGTATGCCACGGAAGCAACCAAGGTCCATCAAACGTTTGATGTTCATTTGAACTTCACGGCGCAGGTCACCCTCAACAGAGAATTGAGCTACCTGATCACGTAATTTGTCCAAATCAGCTTCTGATAATTCTTTAATTTTTGTACTTTCCGGAATACCTGCTTCTGCACAAATCAGTTTTGCGCGCATTGGTCCGATACCATAGATCGAGCGCAATGCTATAACAGTGTGCTTGTGTTCCGGAATGTTAATGCCAGCTATACGGGCCATTAACAGCACTCCTCTAAGTTAGTCGCCAGATAAAAAGCCCGTAAGGATACTTATCCGGCATAAAATTGCAAACTATTTCTGACTTTTGTCAGAAACGATTAACCTTGTCGTTGCTTATGCTTTGGATCGCTAGCGCAAATTACACGCACAACACCGTTGCGCTTGATAACTTTGCAGTTACGACAAATTCTCTTTACGGATGCACGAACTTTCATTTCATCACTCCGTTATGCCAATTAACGGCCGTAGCCTTTTAAGTTGGCTTTTTTCAATACAGACTCATATTGATGAGACATCAAATGCGTTTGTACCTGCGCCATGAAATCCATGATAACCACTACAATAATCAGTAGTGATGTACCGCCAAAGTAGAATTGAACATTCCAGGCGATCATCATGAACTCAGGCACTAAACAGATAAAGGTTATATAAAGAGCACCGGCCAGTGTCAGGCGAGTCATGACCTTATCAATGTACTTAGATGTTTGCTCACCTGGACGAATCCCGGGAACAAATGCACCAGACTTTTTCAGGTTATCTGCGGTTTCACGCGGGTTGAAGACCAACGCCGTGTAGAAAAAGCAGAAGAAAATGATAGCTGCTGCATACAACATTACGTACAAAGGCTGACCTGGCGACAACATCAAAGAGATGTCCTGTAACCAAGCCAGAGACTCGTTTTGTCCAAACCAGGTTGCAATAGTACCTGGGAACAAAATGATACTGGAAGCAAATATAGGTGGAATTACACCCGCCATATTTACTTTTAGCGGTAAGTGAGTGCTTTGCGCAGCATAAACCTTACGACCTTGCTGACGTTTCGCATAGTTAACGACGATTCGACGCTGACCACGCTCAACGAAAACAACGAAGTAAGTGACTGCAACAACAATCACACCGATAAATAACAAGAACAACAGATTCAAATCTCCGGTTCTGGCTTGTTCCGCGGTTTGACCTATAGCTGTCGGTAAACCTGCAACAATACCTGCGAAGATTAAAATTGAGATTCCGTTACCAATCCCTCTTTCAGTAATCTGCTCACCTAACCACATCAAGAACATGGTACCGGTGACCAGACTTACCACTGCCGTAAAGTAGAAACCAAATCCAGGATTTATTACCAAACCTGATACAAGGTTAGGTAAACCAGTCGCAATTCCTATCGCCTGAAAGATGGACAATACCAGCGTAAAATAACGCGTATATTGGCTGATCTTACGACGACCTGCCTCGCCTTCTTTTTTCAGCTCCATCATTGGCGGATGGATTACTGTCATCAGGTTAATGATGATAGATGCTGAAATGTAAGGCATGATTCCCAGTGCAAAAACTGAAGCACGTTCCAAAGCACCACCGGAGAACATGTTAAACATCTCTACGATCGTGCCCTTTTGTTGCTCAAATAATTGAGCCAGAACGGCAGAATCAATGCCAGGAATAGGGATATAAGAGCCTAGTCTGAAAACGATTACTGCGCCCAATACGAACAGCAGTCTCGCTTTAAGCTCGCTCAAACCACCTTTTGCTGAATCCAATCCTGGTTTCGCCATTTAGGTTATTCCTCTACTTTACCGCCAGCCGCTTCGATTGCTTCTCGAGCGCCTTTAGAAACCTTTAAGCCCTTAACAGTTACTGCGCGAGCAACTTCACCGCTCTTCATTACTTTAACGAACAGCTTGTCTTTCTTAATAAGACCAGCAGCTTTTAAAGTTTCTAAAGAAACAGTGTCGCCTTCTACCTTAGCGATCTCAGTCAATGTAACCTGGTCAGAAACCAAAGATACACGTGAAGTGAAACCGAACTTAGGCAAACGACGCTGAATTGGCATTTGACCACCTTCGAAACCTGGCTTAACGCTGCCACCTGAACGAGACTTTTGTCCCTTGTGACCACGACCACCAGTTTTACCCAGGCCAGAACCAATACCGCGACCTACGCGCTTACCAGATTTTTTGGCTCCTGGAGCAGGAGCAATAGTATTTAAGTACATAACTTACTCCCCTACCACTTCTACCATGTAGTAAACCTGGTTGATCATCCCACGAACCGCAGGTGTATCTTCCAATTCACGAACATGGCCAATTTTACGTAAACCTAAGCCTTTCAAAGTAGCTTTGTGCTTAGGCAAACGACCAATAGAGCTCTTAGTTTGTTTGACTTTAACTGTTGCCATCGTCAATTACCCCATAATCTCGTCAACAGACAAGCCACGCTTTGCAGCCACTTGCTCTGGTGAGTTCATGTCAGTCAACGCTTTGATCGTTGCACGAACTACGTTGATTGGGTTAGTTGAGCCATAGCACTTAGACAATACGTTTTGTACACCAGCTACTTCAAGAACTGCACGCATAGCACCACCAGCGATGATACCCGTACCTTCTGAAGCAGGCTGCATGTAAACTTTTGAGCCTGAGTGACGACCCTTGATTGGGTGTTGTAATGTGTGACCGTTAAGATCCACTGTTACCAGATTGCGACGTGCTTTTTCCATAGCTTTTTGAATAGCTGCTGGAACTTCACGCGCTTTACCGTAACCAAAGCCAACGCGACCGTTACCATCTCCAACTACAGTCAATGCTGTGAAGCTGAAAATACGACCACCCTTAACTACCTTTGCTACGCGGTTAACAGCGATTAATTTTTCTAACAGTTCACCACTTTGTTGAGGTTCTACTCTAGACATAATCTACTCCTAGAACTGAAGGCCAGCTTCGCGAGCTGCTTCAGCCAGTGCTTTAACACGACCGTGGTACTTGAAGCCACTGCGATCGAAAGCTACTTCTTTAATACCTTTCTCAATTGCACGTTCTGCAATTGCTTTACCTACTGCAGTTGCAGCGTCGGCATTACCAGTTGACTTAAGATCTTTACGCATATCTGCTTCAACTGTAGATGCAGCAGCTAACACTTCTGATCCAGTTGGCGCAATTAATTGTGCGTAAATGTGGCGAGGTGTACGGTGTATCACCAAACGGTGTACGCCTAACTCACGCATCTTAAAACGTGCACGAGCGGCGCGACGTAAACGAGATGTTTTCTTATCCATCGTACCTACCCCTTACTTCTTCTTAGCTTCTTTACGAAGTACAACTTCATCAGAATAACGAACACCTTTACCTTTGTAAGGCTCTGGCGGACGGTATCCACGGATGTTAGCTGCAACCTGGCCAACTACCTGCTTGTCAGCGCCTTTGACGACGACTTCAGTTTGGCTAGGAGTTTCAACAGAAATACCCGCCGGCATTTCATAAACAACAGGATGAGAGAAACCCAGAGTCAGGTTCAGTTTGTTACCCTGTGCTTGCGCACGATAACCAACACCGATCAGCTCTAACTTTCTTTCGAAACCAGTAGTTGCACCGATTACCATGTTGTTCAGTAGTGCACGAGCAGTACCTGCTTGTGCCCACGCATCTTCAAAACCTTCACGAGGAAGGGCTTTGACTGCGTTGTCTTCCTGAACGACTTCAACAGCGTCGTTGAATACACGAGTAAGCGTGCCGTTTTTACCTTTTACTGTAACTTCCTGACCGTTGATAGTGATCTCAACGCCAGATTGAAGTTCAACAGGTGCTTTTGCTACACGTGACATTGAATAATCCTCCGTTACGCTACGTAGCCGATGATCTCACCACCCATGCCAGCTTTACGCGCAGCACGGTCAGTCATCACACCTTTAGAGGTAGACACAATGGCAATACCCAATCCACCCAATACTTTAGGCAGCTCATCTTTTTTCTTATAGATGCGCAGACCAGGGCGGCTGGCGCGTTCGATAGTATCGATAACGCTCTTGCCTTCGAAGTATTTCAAAGTAACTTCTAAAGTCGGCTTAACATCGCCTTCTTTACTGAAATCTTCAATGTAACCTTCTTGCTTTAATACATTTGCGATAGCAACACGAATCTTAGAACAAGGCATAACAACAGATACTTTACCTGCCATTTGACCGTTTCTAATACGTGTGAACATATCCGCGATAGGATCTTGCATACTCATATTTGCTACTCCTTACCAGCTGGCTTTTTTCAGACCAGGGACTTCACCGCGCATCGCTGCTTCACGCAGCTTGTTACGGCTCAGGCCAAATTTGCGTAGGAAACCATGAGGACGGCCAGTGATACGACAACGGTTTTGTTGACGTGAACGAGCAGAATCTCTTGGTAGTTGTTGTAGCTTAAGTACTGCGTCCCAACGCTCTTCATCAGAAGAATTTACACTGCTGATGACAGCTTTAAGTTCAGCACGCTTAGTTGCGTATTTGGCTACTAATTTTGCACGCTTTACTTCACGTGCCTTCATTGATTCTTTTGCCATAACCCTACACCTTATTTACGGAACGGGAAGTTGAAAGCAGATAACAGTGCTTTACCTTCCTCGTTTGTGTTAGCTGATGTGGTGATAACGATATCCATACCGCGCACTTTATCTACTTTATCGAAATCGATTTCAGCAAAGATAATTTGCTCCTTGATACCCATGCTGTAGTTACCACGGCCGTCGAACGATTTAGGGTTCAGACCACGGAAGTCACGGATACGAGGAATTGCGATAGAGATTAAACGCTCAAAGAATTCCCACATACGATCGCCACGCAGAGTTACTTTGCAACCAATAGGGTAGCCTTCACGGATTTTAAAACCAGCAACAGACTTACGCGCTTTAGTTACCACTGGCTTTTGACCAGCGATTAACATCATGTCGTTAGAAGCGTTCTCAAGAACCTTCTTGTCTGTTAATGCTTCACCCAAACCCATGTTCAGGGTGATTTTTTCTATCCGAGGGACTTGCATGACGCTCTTGTAACCAAACTCTTTAGCGAGTTGTGGAACGACTGATTCTTTATAAAAATCATGCAGTTTCGCCATCGTATTCTCCAATTAATTAAATCTGTTCACCGTTTGATTTGAAGATACGGACTTTTTTGCCATCTTCAAAACGGAAACCTACACGATCAGCTTTACCCGTTTGAGGGTTAACGATCGCTACATTTGATACATGAATAGATGCTTCTTTTTCTACGATGCCACCAGGAACGTTCAACTGAGGGTTGGGTTTCTGATGTTTCTTAACCAAATTCACACCTTCGACGATTACGCGGTCTTTGCCAGTGATAACCTTAAGGACTTTGCCTTGCTTACCCTTGTCTTTACCTGCTAAAACGACGATTTCATCATCACGACGAATTTTACTTGCCATAATCGCGACTCCTTATAGTACCTCAGGTGCCAGTGAGACGATCTTCATGTTATCTGCACGAAGCTCACGGGTCACAGGACCAAAGATACGCGTACCTATTGGCTGCTTGTTGTTGTTTAACAAAACAGCTGCGTTGTTATCAAAACGGATAATTGAACCGTCTGGACGACGAACGCCTTTTCTAGTACGCACCACCACCGCATTCAGGACATCACCTTTTTTCACCTTACCGCGAGGAATTGCTTCCTTAACAGTAACTTTGATGATATCGCCAATGCCTGCATAACGGCGATGCGAGCCACCAAGGACCTTAATACACTGAACCCTGCGAGCGCCGGAATTGTCCGCCACATCCAGGTTAGTTTGCATTTGGATCATGTTAGTGCTCCGCTAATTTAAGGCTCTCCCGAGCCGTTATATCGTTGTAAAAAAGCAGCTTTTGCCGCTCTTTTATACATACCCCCATAAAAAGGGCGCGCAATAGTAACAGAAAAGATCTGGCAACGACAGCTTAAATTCAAAAAAAGTTTAAAATATAGCCAAATAGTTTTGAACATAAAAAAGCCAGTGGCTGACACTGGCTTTCTACACAAGTACCTGTGAATTAAAGTATGACCGACTCGCCTGCTTTCAAGGTAATTTTGTCACCTAATATTAAGGTGGCGCCGGTGAGTTGATTCTTGTGCTGTCCTTTGATTTCCGCTGGCACACTGAACTCAGAGGCCGCAGCGGTAGACAGATTTACTATAACCACACGGGATTCATCGCCTTTAACATTTTGCACCAACCAAACATTCTGATTATCTACCGGGTAATAACGGATCTCATCCGGGAACTGCAAAGCAGGTGAAGCTTTACGCACAGCAATCAGCTTTTTGTAGTGATTTAGCAATGAATCAGGGTTAACCTGCTGAACATCAACCGATGCCAGGCCTGAAGGTCTCTGACTCTGCCAGTATGGCCCCCACCAGGCTTTGTGGTCTTGTACCCAGGGAAACCATTGGCCCTGATCTAACCAAAACGCACCGGTCTCGTTAAACCCTGCCGAGTCGGTGTCTTCCCATTGCATAATGGCGCGGCGGTATTGATCATCGCCAGTGGTATATTGAGATAAACCAATTTCCTCGCCGTAGTATAAATACAGCGTACCCGGTGTGGTCATCAGCAACGTGGCCGCCGCTTTAGCTTTGGTCCAGTCCTCACCCAATGTATGCATAATGCGGTTCTGATCATGGTTGGTTAAAAACGGCGAGAAAAACGAAATGGGAGCATTGTTTTTACGACTTAACAGGTTTTGCCAAAGTGCTTCCCGGGTATTGTCGGTTTTCGACTCATCCACTGTACCAAAATCAGCAGTGCGTTTACCACCGGCATTTAATATACCACTCACCACATAGCCAAAATCAAAATCAAAGGCAGAGTGCATGCCTTTGCCGTCGTCATAGTACTTGCCAATAGTAGGCATATCTGACCAGGCTTCAGCCACCAGCATAGCATCGGGTTTAACTGACTCTACGTGCGCAGTAAATTGCGCCCAGTAATCAATAGTCGCATCAGTATCGCCCTGATCTGCGTCATTCCAGTCTTCAGAGACATCTTCTATTGCGTAACGCACCGCATCCAGACGGAAGCCATCCACTCCTTTTTCTAACCAGAAGGTGGCCATCTTATTCATCTCTTCAACCACTTTCGGGTTTTCGAGATTCACATCCGGCTGAGTGGACGCAAACGCACCGTAATAATATTCCTGACGTGTTTCATTCCAATGCCAGACTGCAGCCGAGTCATCAACATCATCAGACCAGGCTTTACCCCAACTGGTGGGCATTTCTTTGCGCCAGATAAAATAGTCTTCGTAACCTGGCTCCCGCGCAGCTGACTTTTTGAACCACTCATGGCCATCAGAAATATGATTGATTACCAGATCCAGGATAATCTTAATGTCCTTTTCGTGTGCTGCAGCAACAAACTGTTCAAAGTCTTCCATGGTGCCGTAATCGGATTCCACGTTGTAGAAATCCTGGAAGTCATAACCGTGATAAGACGGCGCTTCGAATACCGGTGTCAGCCAGATACCATTCACACCCAGCTCCTGAAGGTAATCCAGTTTTGCCGTCATACCATCAAAGTCACCACTTCCGTCACCATCAGCATCGTAAAAAGAACGGGGCCAGATCTCATAAAAGATGGCATTTTGCCACCAGTTTGAGGTGTCTTCCTTGAGGCTGATGTGTTTGTAGGACTTAACCTGTTCCTCGGCCGGAGCCGCAGCTGAAGATGCGGTTTCGGGCGCTTTTGAACATGCTGACAACGCCAGTACAGAGGCGATCATCGCGGATAAAATACGGGGTTTCATGAGTTGTTAACCTTTCTCGATACAGAATTACGCTTAGCGTCAGTATAATTACTCCTGCGTTTTTAGGTAGCAAAGTTGTAATGAAAACGTATGCAAAAGGTTAATGATAGTCATAGGTGATGAACTGCCACCTATGACCCGATATGACGCGTTAACACTACCAGATTACGTTAGCCCGGTAGCCGCCGGTGGCTTCTTCTGCCTCGATTGTAATAATGTAGACACCGTCTTCCGAGAAGTTAATCAGTTCAGAGCGGTACAATAACGATTCGATCCCCAGATTGTCTTCATACACCACAACAACAGAATAATAGTCATTAGGGACAGTTATTGTGCGACTATCGGCATAGTCTAATCCGGTCATCTTATGATCTGCGGTATCTTTGGTTTCATTGTCCCGAACCAGATAAATATCCAGGTTACTAAACTCAGGCAATAAGTTCGCAACAGAGATCTGATGTTCAAAAGACTGAGGCAAATCACTGTCTTCCATCGTTAATGACGTCAGGCCAAGCTCGGGGTCCTCAAACATAACGATAGTTTTACTGTCGCCCTGATTCAAAGTCATTAATCGACCGGAAAAACTGTGTTCTCCGTCCTCCGAAAATGCGCTGATCTGGTAGTCACCAAATTGCACTGAAGTAAAATCCGACAACGTACCACCGGCCAGGTTAGTGGTGTAGTGTTCATCGGTGTCTGCCACGCTGACCTCTAATACTGTGGCAGATTCCAGTGCGCTATATACCCGATATTGCGCCGTGGCGGTGATATCCTGTTCAGCCGTCAGGTTAGTAGAGTTAAGAATAATGTCGACCACGATATTATTCTCGTTGGCACCCGAGGTTTTGCGTACTGATAACAAATAATCCGATTCATAACTGAAGGCAATTTCCTGACTTTCAAACAGCATCTCACCAGAGTCAGGGTCCACTAAAAATAACTTGTAGTCCTCTACCGGCCAGGCAAATTCATCGTCATCGGAAGACCAGTAGGGCATTTTTTCCGGTTGCAGATACCCTAAAGTCGCCACAAAGTTCGCATCGGAAAAGGGTACCCCTGATTCAGCAATGTATAAATCATAACTACCTAGATCAGCTGCCCCCATCATGGCATACAGATAAAACGCATCTTCCATTTCAGAACGTTCAAATGTGAACTCGGTAATATCAGGACTACTGAAATTGCCCCCCATCAACAGCATGGTTTTATAACTGTTGCGCAACTGGATATCCATCTCTGTCAGAGTATGTTCCTGGCCATCAGAATCATGCCATTGCAATTCAACTTCATAAGTATCAGCGTCAAAACTATAGAGTGCAGTAACATCGCCATAGGCGCTGGAACTAATAACCTCGTCATCCACCACCAGTTCAGTATCAGCGCTGTCAGGAGATGCATTGTAAAATTGAATGTAGGCATTGGGGTATTGATCTGATGTTGAGCCTGAACTACCACCACAAGCAGACAGCACTAATCCGGCCACTCCGGCAAAAACCATAGACGTAAAAATTTTCAAAATTCAGTTTCCTTGATAAACCATATGTTATGGCCAACTGACTGGCGCCCCGGATAAAAAGTTCGCGGCTTTACCAAACCTTTGCAATCCTGACAATCACCAGGCAATCCACAGGCAAGTTGGCATCGTTTCCGGTTCGAAAAATTCTGAAACAGATAAGCCACAGCCCTGAGGGAATATTTCAGTGCGAAAGTGGGCGTTCCTGGTTAAACTTAGTGTTAAAGGCAACAATCTATCTGCTATGAACCGACGTTTCTTTATCGCATCATCACTGTCGCTGGGACTTCTGGGTGTCTCCGGGGTCACCGCCTGGCATATGGTGCCCCGCAATAAAGACGATCTGTCTCTTACTGCGTTAATCAAAGAGCTTGAGGCGCTGAAGGTATCTGAACTGAATTTTGACTCTAACTGGTCAGTAGGACACAAACTGGCGCATTTGGCGCAAAGTGTTGAATATTCAATGTCCGGATACCCGGTTCACAAATCCGAAATGTTCAAATCGACTGTTGGCAAAGCCGCCTTTAGTGCGTTCTCGTCGAAAGGTTACATGAAGCACAACCTCGAAGAAGATATTCCAGGCGCGCCTTCGGTTGACAATGTCAGTGCAGAACAGGGCCAACATCGCTTACTGACCGCGCTGCAGCAATTTGATCGTTATCGGGGTGAGCTTGCCGAGCACTTTGCCTATGGCGCCTTGACTCACGAGCAATACGCACTGGCTCATGTGCTGCACGTAAAAGATCACTTTAGCTTGTTAGTTTGATGTAAGTTCGGCACTCATAGCAGTAACCAGTGATTTTGCCTGCTCCCGCAACCAGGACTCAAAAGCGATAACTTTAGGAAAGTTAAAGTGAAAATCAGGTGCCACCAGATAACAGGCAAAATCGCACAGGTGTGAAAAGCCAAACAGGGAAATCAACTGTTTACTGGCAAGGTAATCCTGCACCAAAGATTGCTTTACCATGGCAATGCCTTGACCGGCCAGGACAGCCCCCACCAATGCCGGAGTGGCATCACGTATTTCAAAATGGTTTTTGAAATCACTTTTTCTGAGTTGATAACGCTGAAAAAACGCATCCCAGGCATCATCTGTATCATGGTAGTTTTCAGTGATCACCGGTAAATGGCGCAGATCATCGGGTGTCACATTATCCGGCACTCTGTGTGGGTGGCACACCAGCAGCACTCTGTCGGGAAACAAAAAACGACTGCTGAGATTGTCATATTTCCCGGGACCAAAACGAATGGCTAAATCGAGATTGAAATCATCAAAGGCCACCACATTGGGATCGGGGATCAGCTTAACCTGCAAATCAGGAAACTCACCGCGAAACAGATGTAATCTGGGAATCAACCAAAAAGTTGCGATTGACGGTAATACACTGAGCTTAAGGATGTTGGGGTGGTTATCTTCTTCCAACTGGGCAATGCCCTTTTGAAATTCACTGAAGCCCTTTTGCACATAAGGCAGCAATAACCTTCCTTGCGCGGTCAGACTCACTTCCCGGTTCTTGCGCACAAACAACTTACAACCCAATTGTGATTCAAGTGTTTTAATGTGCTGGCTTATTGCCGCCTGACTGACAAACAAAGCTTCTGCCGCCAGCTTAAAACTCAACGTTTCTGCCGCAACTTTAAAGTATTTTAGCGCCCCTAAGGCGGGTAATCGACGCTCACTCACTTAAGTTTTTCTTAATCATGATTAATTATTGATCGTTTGTTGAGAGTGTTTATTAATCGTACATTTCTGTCAACAAATTCTTTTCAACCACACGAGGAATGAAGACATGAAAGGCATTAGTTTTACCAAGATTTTAAAGTTCACAGTAATGGTAGCACTATTATCATCAACATCGGCTTTAGCAAAAGTTAACTACGAAGAGGTATATGTCAGCAGTGGTTACCCCTATGCTGATTTGGTGCAACGCTATGATCAGGTTCGCATCATTTATACAGAGTACGCCGCATCAGGTGATATTCAGTGTCGGGCTGAATTTGCCCGGGCGGGAAACATCACGCAAACCGATAAGGTTCAGGCCAGCCTTAAAAAGTTTAAAAAAGCACCTTTGCAAGCCTGCCTTACCCGCACAGCTGCAAAACAGGCTTTGGCAGCAACGTTTGAATAAATGTCGCGCGCCAACATCAATTAGCCAATTCAGTACCAGGGAAGGTGCTATTTTACCCGGCCAAAAATTTATCCAAGAGCCACTAGTGCTGACCCTGCCGCCAGATTCCCGGTGATGTCCCTACTGTTTTTCTGAACCGATGTGAAAAGCTGGTACCATCATTGTAACCCACGCACAGCGCGATTTGCTCTATACTCAGATTACTGTGTTTCAGTAACTCTCTGGCATGTTGAATGCGCAACTCTGTCAAATATTGCATGGGTGATTTACCCACATTCGATTTGAACAAACGAAACAAGTGGGGTTCTGACAGATGCAACTCCTGGGCAATTTTTTCGGTGGTCCAGCGAATATGCAAGCGACCTGAGAGCTGAGTAATAAAGTCCCATACCCGGCTGTCTGCGCCGGTTACCGGCTGACGATTACCCAATGCCAGTTTTAAATAGCGAAACAGAATATCCATCAGTTCGCTTTCCATTGCTGACTTTCCACTGCCTTCAAGCTCATGTTGCTGATGCAACAACTTTAATGTCGAATGCACCACATTGACTTCCCGGCAATGAAAAACTTCCTGCTGCATTTGTTTAATGCCTTTCCATTGTTGGCTGTCCTTTAAAATAAACCAGCAGGTCTGCCATTCCTGCGACGCCAGTTCAAAATAGAAGCCTTTACCGGCTGGTAGTACTGTCAGAGTCTGTGGACCAATCTCAAATTCACCTTCAGCCGTTTTCAGACGACCATAGCCGTTGCGGGTAAACAGTAGCAGATGAGTCTGGTTAGCGACTCTGCCAATCTGATACAGGGTGCGCAATTCAGAAATTCCCGCCAACCGAACCGAGTTGGGTGACAGACTGTTAAATTCCGGCAGACAAATAAACAACTCATTGCAGTCTTCGTGAATATTTTGGATTTCCTGAAACATAACTTTATCCACAATGATAGTTTTAAACATAAACAGGATAATTCCTAATCTGTTACAAATAAACCAGTACTTTAAAGTGCGCTGCATTGAATAGATGGTTTTCTGGAGGCAGAAATGACCGCAATAAAATCTGAATCGGAGCAGTTATCTGCCGCGCAGGCGCAATCAACCTTAATGCGTTGCGTTAAAATTGCCTGGCCAGTATCTTTGCAGAGCGTTCTGGCGGCGGCACTAGGCATGATAGATATTATTATGGTTAGCCATCTGGGTGAGGCTTCGGTAGCGGGCATCGGCCTTGCAGGCAAGGTGCAGTTTGTATTGCTTATGATTGGTGCAGCGTTTGGTGTCACCTCTGGCATACTGGTGGCGCAGTACATTGGCGCGAAGAAAAGTCATGCAATCGCAGGCATCATTGCGCAAATATTGTTAGTCGCGATTGCACTCATGCTGCCTTTGGTATTGTTGAGTAATCTGTTTAGCGTTCCTTTAGTCTCTTTGAGCAGTAATGATGCTGAAGTGATTCACATCAGCAGCCAATATCTGGCCATCACCTTACCGTCGATTTTGATCCTGCTGGTTTATCAGGTATTTGAAGGTGCGCTGCGCGGTATGGCACAAGTGTTAGTGCCGCTGTTATTCGGCATGATAGCAATGCTGATTAATGTGTTGCTCAACTACCTGCTTATCAACGGTCTGGTAGTCAGCGATTCCCAGTTAATTCCGGTACTTGGAACTGACGGCGCCGCCTGGGCCACCAGCATTTCCCGTACCTTGCTACTCGTGGCTCTGCTGCTGTACATGATGAAAACTAAACATTTGTGCCTGCCTACTAAAAAATCTATTGCTCTGCGCAAGCCTGACTGTCGCTGGTCCCGTATCATAACCATCAGTTTACCTGTGGCACTAAATTTTGGTATCTGGGCATTGGGCACCTTTGTCTATCAAATCATATTCGGTGGTCTGGGTACTCAGGCTCTGGCAGTAATTAGTATGCTGGCCCCTGTTGAGGGTACTTTAATTTCATTGTTCATGGGCTTTGCAACTGCTTCATCGGTTTTAACCGGCCAGAAACTGGGTAATAACGAAATGCAGTCGGCCTACCGGCTTGCGAGAAATATGACGTTTTCGATTACCGGTATTGCCTTGCTGGTAGGCGTTATTGTGTGGCTGTTTAGTGATTTTCTGCTGACCCCATTTGCCAGTTATGACGCGGCGACGCTAAATCTGGCCACCCAAATACTGATGGTAATGTGCCTGGGAATCGCCATCAAAACTGCCAATATGACGATATCTCTGGGTGTCCTGCGCTCAGGGGCCGACAATCGCTTTTGCCTGTTTACGGATACTGTGGGTATGTGGATGGTGGGAATTCCAGTCACCTGGTATGTGGCTGGCAGTAACGGCGCTTTATTGTGGGTATTTATTGCTACCTACAGTGAAGAAGTCACAAAATACGGTCTGTTTTCATGGCGCATGTTAAGTAAACGGTGGCTGCGCAATGTCACAGAAGATCCCCCTGAACGGGTACAGAACGCTGCGGAGCCACAGCTATCCTGATACTTGCGTAAGACCAGTTCGATACAGCGGTTATTCCGCCTGCCAGACCAGCTCGCCATTCACCCAGGTTTGTAAAACCGGGATTTGCCATAACTGGCTGGGAGCAATTTCCAGCGGGTCTTGTGCCAGCAACACAAAATCCGCTTTTTTACCCGCCTCCACAGATCCAATCAACGCCTCCTGATGCGAAGCAAAAGCAGCACCTAGCGTAAACATCTTAAACGCGGCATTCAAAGATACAGCCTCATTGGGATACCAGCCCCCCTCAGGTTGATTTTGTCTGTCCTGGCGGGTCACCGCAGCATGAATACCAAAGAGCGGCTCAGCTGGCTCAATGGGGAAATCTGAGCCTCCGGCTAACAACGCTCCACTGGCCATTAATCGCTGCCAGGCGTAGGCCCCTTTAATGCGCTCACTGCCAAGGCGATTTTCAGCCATGTTTTTATCACTGGTGGCATGGGTGGGTTGCACAGAAGCAATAACCCCTAATTGCTTAAATCGTTCAAAATCTTCAGGTTGAATTACCTGGGCATGCTCTATGCGGTGACGCAATCCAGTACTTTGTGTTTTCTGAATGGCTTTGGCAAACGCATCAAGAGAAACCGTATTGGCCTTGTCCCCAATAGCGTGGGTATTCACCTGAAAACCGGCTTCCATGGCCTGCAAAGTAAGCTCATTCAGTTTTGGAATTTCATGCAACAATAAGCCGTAGTGGCCGGCTTTATCACTGTACTCTTCATGCAATGCGGCTCCGCGGCTGCCCAACGCACCGTCGGAGGATATTTTCACACTGCGAATAAAAAGTTTATCGTCAGCCGAGCGGATCGTACCTTTGGCTAACATTTCCGGGTAGTTGGGATCCGTCACATCCAGCATCACATAAACCCGAATGGGTAAACGTTGTTCCGTACTCAGTGCCTGATAAGCCTGCCAGGTAATGTAATCAACCCCGGCATCATGCACGGAGGTTAATCCCAGCGAAGCCAATTTGTTTAAACTGACCAGCAGGGTGTTTTTCACGTCTTCGAGCGTTGGACTCGGGATAAGCTGATAAACCAGGTTCATCGCATTATCTACCAGAATACCTGTGGGGTTACCGGCACTGTCTTTTATAATCTCCCCCCCTTCTGGTGAAACCGTATCTTTATTAATGCCGGCTTTGTCCAGCACCTCCTGATTAACCCACAAGGCATGACCGTCTATCCGTCCTAATGCCACCAGTTTACCTTTTGAAACCTGGCTTAGAGCTTTGGCATCCGGAAAGTTGCGGCCAGGCCAGAGCTCCTGGTTCCAGCCGCGTCCTTTAATCCAGGTATCGTCAGGGTGTTGCTCTATAAACTCCGCGACTCGCGCCAATGCCTGGTCTTTACTGGCTGCACCATTTAACACAACACGACTCAACGCCTGGCCATAGCCCAGTACGTGCCCATGTGCATCAATCATGCCTGGAACCAGTACCGCACCTTTGCCATCAATGACTTTTTCAGCATTGAGATCATCCGGCAAAGTCTGATAAACAGCGATGATTTTATCCTGTTCAATCAAAATGGCTGAGAAGCTGACCGGTTGAGACTCATGAAACGAATAGCCTTTGATGTTTTTTATCAAGGTGGCTGAGATGGCAGGATTAAAAAATGCCATCAGGCAGAGCAATAAAGTCAATCTTGTTGTTATTTTTCGCATTTCCATGTCCGTCGTTGGGAACTTGTGGGGGTAATTTGACGCGGATCAAAGAAATAATCAAATGCAATTGCAAGCTGCCTCCGGAATTGCGCCAGATCAAATTTCATCGCAGAGCAGTGAGGATAATAGCTACAACGATTTAACGGAGACACACATGAAATTTTCTAAACTCGCATTAGCAGCAACATTAACACTGTTACCTTTAAGCACCATGGCTGTAGAAACCGGTGACTGGTTGCTGCGAGGAGGCATCACCAGCGTCAATCCACATGACAGCAGTAGCAACGTATTTGTTGCGGGCGCCGATTTAGGTGTCGGAGTCAGTGTTGATAACAATGCCCAGTTAGGACTCAACCTTGCCTATTTCCTGGATAGTAACTGGGCGGTTGAACTATTGGCAGCCACACCATTTTCTCATGATATCAGACTGGATACCGTCGGAACTCTGGGGAAAACCAAACACCTGCCACCAACCTTATCAGCCCTCTATTATTTTGATTTGGGTAACAGTAATCTGCACCCATACATAGGCCTTGGCGTAAATTACACAGTATTTTTCGACGAGAATTTTAACTCGGCCAACAAAACAGCCGGGTTTTCTGCTCTGGTTCTGGATAATTCTTTCGGCCTGGCGACTCAGTTGGGTATCGATATCGATATCGATGAAAAGTGGGCCTTCAACGCCTCAGTGCGCTGGTTGGATATTGACACCGAAGCCACATTTAAACTGGGCACCGATGCCGGCAAGGTGGATGTAAACATTGACCCCTATGTTTACACCCTGTCACTTGCTTATCGTTTCTGATTCAGTGGGGCATTTAGTCCCGCTTCGTTTCTTATACCAGTTCCATTATATATTTACCCACCTCAGTGGGTGATGAAAAGCATTTATTCGCTACATCCCTGTAGCTCACCTGCTTCGCAGGCCAGCTAAAGCT
>NZ_JBVTQY010000055.1:0-21788 GCF_055755215.1 Planctobacterium sp. R6 | reverse complement strand
ATTGAAATCTCCAATTTCTATATGCCTATTAGATCAAAGGCCTGGATCTGCGTCCAGGCCTTTTTCAACAGTCTGAGGCGACACCACCAGGTGTCGCCTTTTGTATTAAAACACAAAAAAATAAAACCCTTTTTAAAAACTCATCCGTCAGTACTGGTATCAATCGTTACAAAACACAGGTGCTGATATGCAATACACTGCAAAATCTTCAAAGAATTTTCCCGCTTTATCTTGTCTGGCTATTACCGTAACCCTCTTGTTATCCGGATGTTCCAGTTCTGAAAAAGAATCAGAAGATACAACACAGCAGGTTATCTTGCTGGAAAACAAAGCGGGGCCAACTGAAAAGTCACAGGATGCTGCCGTCAACACACATGAGATGGTCGAACATCAGGTACTGGTCAGAATGGAACAGCCACAAGCCCGGCAGTATCAGCGCATAAAATCAGCTGTTCGACCCGCTTTGGTGTCCGGGATGATGGCCGATGCCTCCGTGTCTTTGCCTCAGCGGGAAAATTACCAACACTATCCCGAGAATGGGGTATGGACAGTAGCGGAGCAACCCTTGTCCACCTTTTCAGTTGATGTAGATACCGCCAGTTACAGCAATATTCGTCGAATGCTTGAGCAGGGGATTTCTCCTCCCGCTGATGCCGTTAGAATCGAAGAGATGTTGAATTACTTCGACTACCACTATCCACAACCACAAGGCGACGTGCCTTTTCACCTGGATACCCGGTTTGCCGCAAGCCCGTTAAACCCAAATAAACACCTGCTGCGTGTGGCACTTTCGGGAAAAACAATCACTGCTGAGCAACGGGCTCCCGCCAACCTGGTGTTTTTACTGGATGTATCGGGTTCCATGTCCGCGGACGATAAATTGCCTTTGTTGAAGCGTGCTTTGCAAATGCTGGTTAATCAACTGGATAACCGCGACAGTGTATCGATTGTGGTTTATGCCGGTGCATCGGGCGTCGTGTTAGAGCCAACATCGGGCGATGATAAGCTGGCTATTAGCCAGGCACTAGATAAATTGCAGGCCGGTGGCTCCACCAATGGCTCGGGGGGCATTCAGTTAGCTTATCAGATGGCGAAAAAGGCCTTTAAAGCGGAAGGTGTTAACCGGGTATTGTTGGCCACTGATGGTGACTTCAATGTGGGCACAACAGACCATGATGAATTAATGCAACTTATCGAAAAACAACGAAAAACGGGAGTGAACTTATCGGTGCTGGGGTTTGGTCGCGGAAACTATAACGATCATCTTACTGAACAACTGGCGGATAAAGGCAATGGCAATGCCGCCTATATTGACAATATCAACGAAGCCAGAAAAGTGCTGGTGGAACAGTTAACCGGAACCCTGCAGGTGATTGCCAAAGATGTGAAAATCCAGGTGGAATTCAACCCGAATACCGTGCATGAATACCGTCTCATTGGATATGAAAACCGGGCGTTGAACAAAGAAGATTTCAATAATGACAAAGTGGATGCCGGTGACATTGGTGCCGGGCATCAGGTGACGGCCCTCTATGAGTTAACACTTAAAACGGCCGGACAATACGACGTTGATACATTGCGTTATCAGAATGACCAGCGCAATGCGCCGTCCACAACAGACAGTAGGCAGGATGAAATCGCTCTGGTGAAACTGCGTTATAAAGCGCCCGACGGTGAAGTCAGCCAAAAGTTGGAGCAGGTGGTGCACCTGGAGCAAATGCTAAACTTTCACGAGACCGACAGTAGCTTTCAGTTTGCGCATAGTGTTGCAGGCCTGGGGCAAATGCTGAAAGGTTCAAAGTTTGTCAGTGTGGAAGATGCGCAAACCCTGATCGAGCAGGCGAAATTGGCCAAAGGCGATGATGAACAGGGATACCGGGCAGAGTTTATTCGCATGATGGAAAACTGGTTGTTATTGCAGCATTCCAGCCAGCTCAGGCAGGAGAAAACCACAACGGTAGAAGTGGTCGAATCTTAGTTTTTATGGGATAAGGGTACATTGGTGAACACCGGGACAGAAAGGGATTGTGAGTGAACTTGAAACAACAATACGCCAGCCAAGATGACAGTCAGCTTGTCGCTGCCTATATTAGTGGCGAGTTTTCCGCCTTTGAAACCTTGTATGCAAGGCATAAAGGCGGCAGTTTTCGGTTTATTTTGCGACAGGTTAAGGACGCTGCAACCGCTGAAGATTTGATGCAGGAATTGTGGATCAAAGTGATCAGCAATATCAGGCAGTTTAAGCAGGAGGCCAAATTCACCACCTGGCTATACCAAATTGCCCGACGTTTGCTGATTGATAAGTTCCGTCATTTGGCGGTTGTATCTCAGGTCATTACGGCAGAACCCGAACAGGAAGAGGCCGTCGGGACATCAGATGCAATGGCCGGACTGGAACAAAAGCGTCAGAAAATGGCATTGCAACATTGCCTGAAACAATTACCCAAAACACAGCTGGAATCGTTTTTACTCAAGGAGGAGGCTAATTTAACTCAGGCCGATGTGGCTCAGGTGACGGGGGTTACCCTGGAAGCTGCAAAATCCAGGTTGCGTGCAGCCTACATCGGATTACGTCAATGTTTGAGTTTAAAACTGGGAGATGATGATGAGCAATGAAAATGACAACAACCCGGAACAGGACATCTCTGAACGCTACCGGCAATTAGACAAAAAGTCGCCTTCGAACACCACTGATGAGACGATTTTGAATTTCGCTAAACAACGTATTGCCAGTAACGGTAAACCCAGACCATTGATGAGCCAGCATTATCGTTGGTTATCTGTGGCTGCATCGGTCATGCTGGTCTCGGTGATTTTCTTGTCGCAATGGCAGAACTTTACTCCGGAAAGCGTTCATGAAATCGCCCCCGATAGCACTGCTGAGGTGTTGGCACCTGTGGCAACCCGTGAAAAGTCTGTAGCCGATGGGCAACAGCCATTGACCGGCGTTTTCGCAGAGCAAGCTGTTGATGTACCCGAAAGTAAAGCCAGAGCCAGGGGGAAAGCAGAACCGCTGCAACAATCTTCGATGAGCGCCAATAGTTTATTAAAAATGGCCGACCATGCAGTCAAACCTGAATGCCGGTATTCACTGGATGGCGCTAATCCCCTGAGTGACTCGTCGTTAGGCAAATATATTCAGGGCCTGGATCGCCAGACACAACAAGCGTTAGTGACAGCTATAAACAGCAATACCCCACTTGAAAAACTGGTAGCTGAATCGCCGGCGCTGAAAAATGTGTCTGCCATGCCTGGCTTTGAAAAGCATTATACCCATCTGGCCAGCCAGGTAACGGATTGTACCGCCACTACCGGGCCTGCCATTGAATAACAATTACTACCGCTTATGACGGATAAAATTACGTGGCCCAGTAAGCTAAGTCCAGTACTTCTTCACGCTCCGGCAGGCCTTTACTCAGGCGAGGGGAGTGCTGTGCCAGTACTTCGTAGCTGACGCGGTTGGCGTATTTGCTGATTTGAGACAGAGACGAATAGGTGATGGCCGGTTGCTCGTGCTTGCTGGATCTTTCCACATTGAGTTTGTGATACTCGTTGGCGCAAATGTCATGTAGCACTGCCGCTAATGCTCCATCACCGGCACCATTGGTGTTCATGATTTTATCCGGGCCGCCCATGTAGGGGGGGATATAGCTGTATACTTTAACGGGTTCTTCACAATCCTGAAGACGCATCGGACGGGAATATTCGTAACGGTTAAATTCTGCGATTTCAGCATCTATAAGTTGCTGTTCTGTTTCCCTAAGGTATTTCTTGTCAACATGTCCCGCCATATAAAGGCCCACAGGGCCTGCGGTACACATCACCATATCGACCCAGTCCAGAGCTTTATCTGCCGCCAGCAACGGATTTTTGATCCCTGTGATAGCTTCCGCTTCTTCTTCGTTCATGGTGAGGATATCGACGTGATTCTTGACAAATTCCTGCCACCAGGTGGGGTCCTGTTCTATCAGGAATTTAGTGCCCAGGGTTAAAACCACCGGAACACCAGCCTGATTCGCGTAGTCTACGGCTTTGAGTGTCGCCTCTGTCATGGTGTCGCCCGGATTAGTGCGCATCAGGTATGCAGAAATAACCAGCGCTGAGGCGTTTTGGATCAAATTCTGATTGATACTTTCCGGACGTAACTGATTAATTTTGCCCGGACTGATAGCAAAGGTACGTTCGCCTGTGCTGTCGATAAGGGTAAAGCAGCGACCGATAGGGCCATCAACCGGTTGCAGGTAATTGAGGTCCACCCGGCTGGAATTGTTACTGATAAACTTGTAGGAATAACTGCCAATTTTGATGTTTTCTGACATAACGCCCAACAACACAGAGCGGTCATCGGCAAGCACCGAATAGTTGTGAAGCGTGTTACCTATGGTGCCACCGGCAAACTCGTAATTAACCAGTTTGTCGTCTTTTAACTCCTGATACAATGCTTCGGTGATCTCGTCGTCTATCAGTTGCGACATGCCCCGGTGTAAAGCGTACTTTGCAAAAAATTCGTCAGAGACTTTGGCTTCGATGTCTACCAGCACCTGATCGATACCCACTATATAACTGTGTTTTAGGGGCTGTGCTTTATCAAATTGACCAATTAAGGTGTTTTTGTCCTGAACCGGAAAGTAGTGTTTGTGTTTGCGACGGCCGGGGAATTTCATAGAAAACAAAGATTACATTAAATTTAAACAAGCGCGCAGTATATCAATCTGAGCCAGCAGTGACGAATTATTTTATATCGTATGCCTCAACCCAAAAGTCTGCTTATATTAAAGCTTGTAAGACTAGTGACAATCAGTATAATACCGCTCCCGCCTTACTTCTGAATCCTTTATCTCCCGATAAGCTTTCATAAAATATCAAGGCGAGTGTAACTATTTTAGAGTAAACAGTAGTGTTTGCACTGCTGCTACAGGGGTGTAGTTCCAATTGGTAGAACAGCGGTCTCCAAAACCGATGGTTGGGGGTTCGAGTCCCTCCACCCCTGCCACATTTAATGTCAATCCATGTGGGTTGAGTTTGAGATAACAGGTTAGACAATGAGTGATAACGCAGTTAATCAGTCTGGTGCGATGGACAGCCTAAAATGGGGTGTTGCCATTTTACTTTTGGCTGCCGCAGTAGGTGGTAATTACTACTTTGGTGAACTTTCCGTATTGTACCGTGCCATTGGTGTGGTCGTTGCGGTTATTATTGCTTTGCTGGTGGCTGCCAGTACGGTAAAAGGAAGTAACTTTGTAAACTTCGCCAAAGAATCCAGAACCGAAGTACGCAAGGTAGTTTGGCCTTCCCGTCAGGAAGCGACACAAACGACTATGATTGTACTGGCTGCAACTGTTGTTATGGCATTGCTGCTTTGGGGCCTTGACGGAATTATCGTTCGGGTCGTTGGCTTACTGACTAGTATAGGAGCGTAAGCATGTCTGAAGGCGTAAAAAGATGGTATGTGGTTCAGGCGTTTTCTGGCTACGAAGGCCGCGTCAAGAAAACCCTTGAAGAACATATCAAAATGCACGAGATGGAGCAGTATTTCGGTGAAATTCTGGTGCCTACCGAAGAAGTGGTAGAAATGCGTGCCGGTCAAAAGCGCAAAAGTGAGCGTAAGTTCTTCCCAGGCTATGTATTAGTTGAAATGGAAATGAACGACGACAGCTGGCACCTGGTTAAAAGCATTCCTCGTGTGCTTGGATTCATCGGTGGTACTTCAGATCGTCCTGCGCCTATCACTAAGCGCGAAGCAGACGCTATTCTGAACAGACTGCAAGAATCTGTTGACAAGCCAAAGCCCAAAACTTTGTTCGAGCCAGGCGAAGTGGTACGTGTTACCGATGGTCCTTTCGCAGACTTCAACGGTGTTGTCGAAGAAGTGGACTACGAGAAAAGCCGCCTGAAAGTATCGGTTCTTATCTTTGGTCGTTCTACTCCGGTAGAACTGGAATTTGGCCAGGTTGAGAAGGGGTGAGGCGCGCCCGGAATTAGCGAATACCTAGAGCTAATTCAGCGCCGAACGCCAGACAAGTGGACGTCTGGCTGGAAGCCCTCACCAGGGATGGTTTAAACCTCTCTGGTGGAATGTGAATTTTTTTAGATTAGGTGAAGGAAGTTCCGGTTCGCCATGGTTACTCAAACCAAAGAACATTGTCCGGTTAAAACTGAACCTAAAATTAAACAAAAACCAAATTAATGGTTGTCAGAGGTCGTAGATTAAAATATAATCTGCGGCCTTTTTGTAGGCGGGGAGCCGTTGAAGCGAATATTCTTCTGTATTTGCGAGGCGTTTAACCCATAAATAAGAGAAGAGAGTAATGGCTAAGAAAGTTACAGGCATTATCAAGCTACAAGTAGCTGCGGGTGCCGCAAACCCAAGTCCACCAGTTGGTCCTGCACTAGGTCAACATGGTGTTAACATCATGGAATTCTGTAAAGCGTTCAACGCAAAAACTGAGAGCATGGAAAAAGGTGCTCCGGTTCCGGTTGAAATCTTTGTATACGAAGACCGTTCTTTCACGTTTGAAACAAAAACTCCACCTGCGTCTTTCTTGTTGAAGAAAGCTGCTGGCATCAAGAGTGGTTCTGGTCGTCCTAACACTGAAAAAGTGGGTAAAGTGACGCGCGCTCAATTGGAAGAAATTGCTAAAACTAAAGAACCTGATCTGACTGCTGCCGATATGGACGCAGCTGTACGTACTATTGCTGGCTCTGCCCGCAGTATGGGTCTGACGGTAGAGGAATAATCCATGGCTAAGTTAACAAAACGCGCTCGTCTGGTTCGCGAAAAAGTAGACGCCGGTAAAGAATACGAAATCAACGAAGCGGTAGCTTTGTTGAAAGAATTAGCAACAGCTAAATTTGCTGAAAGCATTGATGTTGCTGTTAACCTGGGTATCGATGCTCGTAAATCTGACCAAAACGTTCGCGGTGCAACTGTACTGCCTAACGGTACTGGTAAAGAAGTTCGCGTTGCAGTATTTACTCAAGGTGCAAACGCTGAAGCTGCTAAAGAAGCGGGTGCTGACATCGTTGGTATGGACGACCTTGCTGAGCAGGTTAAAAAAGGCGAAATGAACTTCGACGTAGTGGTTGCTTCTCCGGATGCAATGCGCGTTGTTGGTCAGTTAGGCCAAATCTTAGGTCCACGTGGCCTGATGCCTAACCCTAAGACTGGTACTGTTACTCCTGATGTTGCTACTGCAGTTAAGAATGCAAAAGCGGGTCAGGTACGTTACAGAAACGATAAGAATGGTATCATTCACGCCAGCATTGGTAAGATTGCTTTTGAAGCTAATCAAATCCAGGAAAACCTTGAAGCTCTGTTAGAAGCGCTTAAGAAAGCTAAGCCTTCTTCTGCTAAAGGTACCTATATTAAGAAAGTTAGCCTGAGCACCACTATGGGCGCAGGTCTGACTTTAGATCAAGGCTCTTTGTCTCAATAAGACATTCCTTGACAGGTGCGAGAGTTAATTCAGCAGAATTAGCACCGAAGTAAAAAATTGGGTTGGAGTTTGCTGCTCTGGTAAACAGAAAGGCAGGCTCCCGTCCTAGACCGTAGGTACGCTGAATACAGCGTTTAATGAATGCCTACGCAGACGGTGGTTCACTCAGACTCTCTGGGACTAAAGAACACCGTAGAAAGGTGGAGAGAAGCGCAAGTGATGCTCCATTAATCTGTGAAACCTGAGAAGCAATTCTCAGACAACTAAAAGGTGATCTCAGTGGCACTAGGCTTAGAAGCAAAAAAAGAGATTGTAGCGGAAGTAACTGACGTTGCAGCTCGCGCTCTATCCGTTGCCGTCGCTGAATATCGCGGAATGGAAGTTGCAGACCTGACTGAACTTCGCGTTCAAGCTCGTGAGCAAGGCGTATACCTGCGTGTTATTCGTAACACTCTGGCAAAGCGTGCTCTGGCTGAAGGCAAGTTCGCAGGAATGGATGATGCACTGAAAGGCCCTCTGATTTATGGCTTTTCTTTGGATGCGCCAGGTGGTGCAGCGCGTTTGTTCAAAGATTTCTCTAAAAAGAATGACAAGTTGAACGTAACAGCGTTATCAATCGGTAGTGGTCTACTGGGTCCAGAAAAACTGGAAGCAGTTGCAGCGTTACCAACACGCGACGAAGCGTTGGCGAAATTACTTGCTACCTTCAAAGCGCCTGTTGGCAAGTTTGTACAGACTATTAACGAAGTACCAAGCAAGTTTGCCCGCGTATTGACGGCTATTAAAGAGAAAAAAGAAGCTGAATAAAAAAAACAGTTTCTTAATTCATTGATTTGTTTTAAATTTTTAAACCCAGGAGTTTAGAGAAATGGCTCTAACTAAAGAAGATATCTTAAACGCGATCGCTGAAATGCCAGTAATGGAACTGGTTGAACTGATCGAAGCTGCTGAAGAAAAATTCGGCGTAGAAGCAACTGCAGCTGTAGCTGTAGCTGCAGGTCCAGCTGCTGCTGCAGAAGCTGCTGAAGAACAAACTGAATTCGACGTAGTTCTGACTTCTTTCGGTGGTAACAAAGTTGCAGTTATCAAAGCAGTTCGCGGCGCGACTGGCCTTGGCCTTAAAGAAGCTAAAGAAGTTGTTGAATCAGCTCCTAAAGCTATCAAAGAAGGTGTATCTAAGGAAGAAGCTGAAGCACTTAAAGCCGAACTTGAAGGCGCTGGTGCAGAAGTTGAAATTAAGTAATTCGTACTTGTACGAAATTACTGCCTGAAAAGGCTTAGGCTGGTGCTTATTTGAGCACCAGCCTTTTTGCGCTGTAGGATAGTGCAGGTTCTCCGTTTAGTGTCTATCCTCTCAAAGCGCTTAGCTATCAATATCAAACCAATAAATCATTCGCACTGTTCATTGGTCTGATATTGAAAAAAAGTAAAACGGTGCTGAATACATATATGTCTCTTACAAGAGATATCAGGGTTAAAGATCAGCAGGCTGAGGAATCCATGGTTTACTCTTATAGCGAAAAGAAACGTATCCGCAAGGATTTTGGTAAACGCCCCCAGGTACTCGAAATACCTTATCTACTTTCCATACAATTAGACTCTTTCCGTAAGTTCATCGAGATCGATCCGGAAGGTCAATACGGTTTGGAAGCTGCATTTCGTTCTGTATTTCCGATTAAAAGTTATTCGGGCAATTCAGAGTTGCAGTATGTAAGTTATCGATTGGGCGAACCGGTATTTGACGTCAAAGAATGTCAAATTCGTGGTGTGACATTCTCCGCACCACTTCGTGTTAAGTTGCGTCTTGTCTTATTTGATAAAGAAGCAGCTCCAGGCACAGTAAAAGATATTAAAGAGCAAGAAGTATACATGGGTGAAATTCCACTCATGACAGACACAGGTACCTTTGTTATCAATGGTACTGAGCGTGTTATTGTTTCTCAGCTACATCGTTCACCAGGTGTGTTCTTTGATCACGACAAAGGTAAAACGCACTCCTCCGGTAAAGTATTGTATAACGCCCGCGTTATCCCTTACCGCGGTTCCTGGTTGGATTTTGAATTCGATCCAAAAGATAATCTTTTCGTTCGTATTGACCGTCGTCGTAAACTACCGGCGTCTATCATTCTTCGCGCTATGGATATGGGCACAGAAGAAATTCTGGGTCTGTTCTTCGAAAAAGACACTGTTATCATGGATAACGGTGTATTCAAAGTTTCTATCGTACCTGATCGCCTGCGTGGCGAAGTTGCCCGTTTCGACATCAAAGATGAAGAAGGCAATGTGATCGTAGAAACCAGCCGTCGTATTTCTGCTCGTCACACACGTCAGATGGAAAAACTGGGCCTTTCAGAACTGGAAGTCCCGGTTGAATTCCTGTTGGGCCGCGTATTCGCTGCTAACGTTGTCGACGAAAGCACTGGCGAAATTATCGTTAATGCCAACGATGAAGCGACTGCTGAAAACCTTAATGCTATCTATGAAGCAGGTATTACTGAGTTTGAAACTCTGTATATCAACGAGTTAGACCACGGTTCTTACATGTCGGATACCCTGCGTATCGACAATTCAACCAACCGCTTAGAAGCCCTGGTTGAAATCTACCGTATGATGCGTCCTGGTGAGCCACCAACAAAAGACGCAGCAGAAGCGCTGTTTGACAACCTGTTCTTCACTGATGACCGTTATGATCTGTCTTCAGTAGGTCGTATGAAGTTCAACCGTCGTTTAGGACGTGACGAACTGACTGGTTCAGGTACTCTGGATAAAGACGATATCGTTGCAGTAATGCAGCAATTAATCGCCATCCGTGACGGTAAAGACGACGTCGATGATATCGACCACTTAGGTAACCGTCGTATCCGTTCTGTTGGTGAAATGGCAGAAAACCAGTTCCGCGTAGGTCTGGTTCGTGTTGAGCGTGCTGTTAAAGAACGTTTGAGCCTGGGTGATCTGGACAATGTGATGCCACAGGACCTGATCAACGCCAAGCCAATCTCTGCAGCGGTTAAAGAATTCTTTGGTTCTTCACAGCTGTCTCAGTTCATGGACCAAAACAACCCGCTGTCAGAAGTGACGCACAAGCGTCGTATTTCTGCCTTAGGCCCGGGTGGTTTGACCCGTGAGCGCGCCGGCTTCGAAGTTCGAGACGTTCACCCAACACACTACGGTCGTGTTTGTCCTATCGAAACTCCGGAAGGTCCAAACATCGGTTTGATCAACTCGCTGTCCAGCTATGCCCGTACTAACGATTACGGTTTCCTGGAAACCCCATATCGTAAGATCGTAGACGGCGAAGTAACTGAAGACATCGAATACCTGTCTGCTATTGAAGAAGGTCACTATCCAATCGCTCAGGCGAGTGCGGAATTGGACGAGAACAACCGTCTGGCAGATGACCTGGTACCTTGCCGTTACAAAGGTGAATTCACCTTGATGGCAAAAGAAGACATTAAATTTATGGACGTGTCAGCGCAACAGATCGTATCTGTGGCTGCCAGCATTATCCCGTTCCTTGAGCACGATGACGCCAACCGTGCATTGATGGGTTCAAACATGCAACGTCAGGCTGTTCCTACTTTACGTGCTGATAAGCCGCTGGTAGGTACAGGTATGGAAAAAACCGTAGCTATCGACTCAGGTGTAACTGTAGTTGCTAAGCGCGGCGGTTATATCGAATACGTAGATGCCTCGCGAATCGTTGTAAAAGTAAACGACAACGAAATGGTAGCAGGCGAAGCCGGTATCGATATCTACAACCTGACCAAATACACACGTTCTAACCAGAACACCTGTATCAACCAGAAGCCAACCGTCAATGTTGGTGAGCCGGTTGTCGCGGGTGATGTATTGGCTGACGGTCCGTCAACTGACCTGGGTGAATTGGCCCTTGGCCAGAACATGCGTATCGCATTCATGCCCTGGAACGGTTATAACTTCGAGGATTCCATCCTGATCTCTGAGCGTGTAGCTCAGGAAGACCGTTTCACTACCATCCACATTCAGGAACTTAGCTGTATCGCTCGTGATACTAAGCTGGGGCCAGAAGAAATCAGTTCAGACATTCCAAACGTGGGTGAATCTGCACTGAGCAAGCTGGATGAATCTGGTGTTGTTTACATCGGCGCTGAAGTTAAAGGCGGCGATATTCTGGTAGGTAAGGTAACACCTAAAGGTGAAACGCAACTTACCCCGGAAGAAAAACTGTTAAGAGCTATTTTCGGTGAAAAAGCCTCTGACGTTAAAGATACCTCATTGCGTGTACCTAACTCTGTTCACGGTACCGTAATTGACGTTCAAATCTTTACCCGTGACGGTGTCGAAAAAGACAAGCGCGCATTAGAAATTGAAGACATGCAGTTGCGTCAGGTTAAGAAAGACCTGGGTGACGAGTTCAGCATTCTGGCTGACGGCATCTTCGCCCGTGCCCGCAACCTGCTGGTAGCCAATGGCATTTCAGAAGACAAACTCAACGGTACTCCGCGTGAGAAGTGGTTCGATTTACCGTTGCGTGACGACGATGCTCAGACTGAATTGGATCAAGCTGCTGAACAGTATGCTGGCGTTAAAGACGACTTCGATAAGAAGTTCGAAAACAAACGTCGCAAGATCACTCAGGGTGATGACCTGGCGCCAGGTGTACTTAAGATTGTTAAGGTTTACCTGGCTGTTAAACGTCACATTCAGCCTGGCGATAAGATGGCTGGACGTCACGGTAACAAAGGTGTTATCTCGTCCATCCAGCCTGTTGAAGACATGCCATATGATGAAAACGGCGAACCAGTAGATATCGTACTGAACCCGCTGGGTGTACCATCGCGTATGAACGTGGGTCAGATCCTGGAAACTCACTTGGGTATGGCTGCTCGCGGCCTGGGTGTGAAGATTGACCGCATGCTGAAAGAGCAACAGGAAATCGCCAAACTGCGTGAATTCCTGACTCAGGTATACAGCTCTGGTACACATCGTCAGGAAGTGGACATTGCGTCTTTCACTGATGATGAAGTGATCCGTTTGGCAGACAACCTGCGCAAAGGTGTACCTATTGCAACGCCGGTATTCGACGGTGCAACTGAAGCGGAAATCAAAGAATTATTGACGCTGGCTGATATCCCGGAAAGCGGACAAATTAAACTGTCAGATGGCCGTACTGGCCAGGAGTTTGAGCGTCCGGTAACTGTGGGTTACATGTACATGCTGAAACTGAACCACCTGGTTGACGACAAAATGCACGCTCGTTCAACTGGTTCTTACAGCCTGGTTACACAGCAACCGTTGGGCGGTAAAGCTCAGTTCGGTGGTCAGCGTTTCGGTGAGATGGAAGTGTGGGCACTGGAAGCATACGGTGCTGCTTATACTCTGCAAGAAATGTTGACTGTTAAGTCCGATGACGTGAATGGTCGTACTAAGATGTATAAGAATATCGTCGATGGCGACCACCGTATGGAACCTGGTATGCCGGAATCCTTCAACGTATTGTTGAAAGAAATCCGCTCTCTGGGTATCAACATCGAGCTGGAAGAGCAATAAGTCCCGCTTTGGACTGAACAGGTAGCGATGCCAGCTACAACTAAAATTGGCGCTGGCATCGAATAATAAGTGACTCCGTTGGGAGAAAATCGTGAAAGATTTACTTAAGTTTCTTAAGCAACAAAACAAAACTGAAGAATTCGATCAGATTCGAATCGGTCTGGCTTCGCCCGACATGATCCGCAGCTGGTCGTACGGGGAAGTTAAAAAACCCGAAACGATTAACTACCGTACCTTCAAGCCAGAGCGTGATGGTTTGTTTTGTGCGCGTATTTTTGGACCGGTTAAAGACTACGAATGTTTGTGCGGTAAGTACAAGCGTCTGAAGCACCGTGGTGTAATCTGTGAGAAGTGTGGCGTAGAAGTTACCCTCACTAAAGTGCGTCGTGAGCGCATGGGTCACATCGAATTGGCCAGCCCGGTTGCACACATCTGGTTCCTGAAATCACTGCCGAGCCGTATCGGCCTGATGCTGGATATGACGTTACGTGATATCGAGCGTGTACTTTATTTTGAATCTTATGTTGTTACCGAACCTGGTATGACAACATTAGAGCGCAGCCAGCTTCTGACTGAAGAAGAGTACCTGGATGCGCTGGAAGAGCACGGTGATGAGTTCGAAGCAAAAATGGGTGCTGAAGCAGTATTCGATTTGTTGCAAGAACTTGATGTTGATGCCGATGTCGCATCAATGCGTGAAGAGTTGCCTTCTATCAACTCTGAAACTAAGCGCAAGAAGATCACCAAGCGTCTTAAGTTATTAGAATCCTTCCAGCAATCTGGCAACAAGCCAGAGTGGATGATCATGACTGTTCTGCCGGTACTGCCGCCAGATTTACGTCCTCTGGTACCGCTGGATGGTGGTCGTTTTGCGACGTCTGATTTGAACGACTTATACCGTCGTGTAATCAACCGTAACAACCGTCTTAAGCGTCTGTTAGATTTGGCTGCACCTGACATTATCGTACGCAACGAAAAGCGTATGCTTCAGGAAGCGGTTGACGCCTTATTAGATAACGGTCGTCGCGGTCGTGCTATCACTGGCTCTAACAAGCGTCCTCTGAAATCTTTGGCCGACATGATCAAAGGTAAGCAAGGTCGTTTCCGTCAGAACCTGTTGGGTAAGCGTGTTGACTACTCAGGCCGTTCTGTAATCACAGTTGGTCCTACTCTGCGTTTGCACCAGTGTGGTCTGCCTAAGAAAATGGCACTTGAGCTGTTCAAACCTTTTATCTACGGCAAGTTAGAAGGCCGTGGTTTAGCAACTACGATTAAAGCTGCTAAGAAAATGGTTGAACGCGAAGCGGCAGAAGTCTGGGACGTTCTGGACGAAGTTATCCGCGAACACCCGGTATTACTTAACCGTGCACCAACACTGCACAGATTGGGTATCCAGGCGTTTGAACCTATTCTTATCGAAGGTAAAGCGATTCAACTGCACCCGCTGGTGTGTGCGGCTTATAACGCTGACTTCGATGGTGACCAAATGGCGGTACACGTACCACTGACTATCGAAGCTCAGTTGGAATCACGTGCCCTGATGATGTCTACCAACAACATCCTGTCTCCGGCAAACGGTGAACCTATCATCGTACCTTCACAGGACGTTGTATTGGGTCTGTATTACATGACCCGTGCCCGTGTTAACGCTAAAGGCGAAGGCATGGTATTCGCGAACAAAGAAGAAGCGGAAAAAGCTTACCGTACTGGTGAAGCTGAACTGCACGCTCGCGTTAAAGTGCGTTTGACCGAAGTTGAAGTGGATATCGACGGTAACAGACACGAAAGAACGTCAGTTGTCGACACCACTGTTGGTCGTGCCATCCTGTTTGGCATTTTGCCAGAAGGTATGCCATTTGAGCTGATTAATCAGCCAATGGGCAAGAAGCAAATTTCTAAATTATTGAATGCTTGCTACCGTCGTTTAGGTCTGAAAGACACAGTAATCACCGCTGACCAGGTTATGTATACTGGTTTCCATTACGCGATGAAATCTGGTGTGTCTATCGGTATCGACGACATGGTTATCCCGGATGAAAAATCAGAAATCATCGATGCTGCTGAAGCTGAAGTGACTGAGATCCAGGAGCAGTTCCAGTCTGGTTTGGTAACCGCTGGTGAGCGTTACAACAAAGTAATCGATATCTGGTCTGCCGCTAACGAACGCGTAGCGAAAGCCATGATGACCAACCTGTCTACCGAAGAGGTTTTAAACCGCGACGGTGAGATGGAGAAGCAAGATTCACTTAACTCCGTATACATGATGGCGGACTCCGGTGCTCGTGGTAGCCCGGCTCAGATTCGTCAGTTGGCCGGTATGCGTGGTCTGATGGCTAAGCCAGATGGCTCAATCATCGAAACCCCAATTACCGCTAACTTCCGTGAAGGTCTGAACGTACTTCAGTACTTCATCTCAACCCACGGTGCACGTAAAGGTTTGGCCGATACGGCATTGAAGACAGCGAACTCGGGTTACCTGACTCGTCGTCTGGTTGACGTTGCGCAAGACGTTGTTATCAACAACGACGACTGTGGCACCTTTGACGGTATCGTAATGAAACCGCTAATTGAAGGTGGTGACGTTGTAGAACCACTACGCGAACGCGTATTGGGTCGTGTTGTAGCAGAAGACGTGCTTAAGCCGGGTACTAGTGAAGTACTGGTTGAGCGTAATGTATTGCTTGACGAGAAACTGGTAGACTTCCTTGAGTCTCACTCGGTTGACCAGGTTATCGTTCGCTCGGTAATCACCTGTGAAAACGACTTCGGTGTTTGTGCTAAGTGTTACGGTCGTGACCTTGCTCGTGGTCATATGGTTGGCGCTGGTGAATCTGTGGGTGTTATCGCTGCACAGTCAATCGGTGAGCCAGGTACACAGTTAACGATGCGTACCTTCCACATCGGTGGTGCGGCATCAAGAGCGTCTGCAGAAAACAGTGTTCAGATCAAAAACAATGGTCACCTGAAACTGCACAACGCCAAATATGTAACGAACACAGACGGCAAGATTGTTATCGTTTCTCGTTCAACTGAACTGACGGTTATCGATGAGTTCGGTCGTGAGAAAGAGCGTTATAAACTGCCTTACGGTGCTAAGTTGTCAGTTGATGACGGCGCAGCGGTAGAGTCTGGTGCAATCGTAGCTAACTGGGATCCGCACTCCCACCCAATCGTGGTAGAGCGTAAAGCCAAAGTTAGCTTCTCTGATGTTGACGATTCCAACACAGAAATGCAGCAGGACGAACTGACTGGTCTGTCACGTATCGTAGTTAAAGACCTGTCTTTGGCAAACGCCAAAGAGCCTAAACTGATTCTTGAAATTGAAGAAGTGGGCCTGCAGGAAATTCGTCTGCCAAGCTTTACCACTATCGATATTGCTGATGGTGCAACGGCTCAGGTGGGTGACACTATTGCGCGTATTCCTCAGGAAAGCTCGAAGACACGTGATATCACGGGTGGTCTGCCACGAGTTGCTGACCTGTTCGAAGCTCGCAAGCCTAAAGAGCCAGCGATCCTTGCTGAGATTTCCGGTACTATCGGATTTGGTAAAGAAACCAAAGGTAAGAAGCGTCTGACGATTACACCTAAAGATGGTGATCACTACGAAGAGATGATTCCAAAATGGCGTCAAATCAACGTATTTGAAGGTGAGAACATCGAAAAAGGTGAAGTTATTGCCGACGGTCCAGAGTCTCCACACGATATCTTGCGCCTGCGTGGTGTAAGTGCGGTGTCTAACTACATCGTGAACGAGGTTCAGGAAGTTTACCGCTTACAGGGTGTAAAAATTAACGATAAGCACATTGAAGTAGTTATCCGTCAGATGCTGCGTAAATGTATTATCACTGAGCCAGGCGACAGCATGTTCCTGGAAGGTGAGCAGTGTGAAGTTTCTGCCGTTAATATCGCAAACCGTGAACTGGAAAAGGCAGGCAAATTCCCTGCTAAATACGAACTGCAATTGTTGGGTATCACTAAGGCATCACTGTCTACTGAATCCTTCATCTCCGCGGCCTCGTTCCAGGAAACAACCCGCGTACTGACTGAAGCTGCGGTACAAGGTAAGACAGATGATTTACGTGGTCTGAAAGAAAACGTAATCGTTGGTCGTCTGATCCCGGCCGGTACTGGTTTGGCGTATCACAAGAAGCGCCTGGCTAACAAGATGGATGCCATGGAAGATCTGTCAGTTTCTGCAGAAGAAGCAGAAGCCGCATTAACCGAAGCGTTAAACGCTGAAGTGTTAGGTGCAGACAGCTCAGCCTCTGAAGAGTAATCTCTACTCAATTAAAAAAAGCGCCTGATGGCGCTTTTTTTGTGTCTGTTGATCAGGACTTTTGGCTAGCTCGCCTGTAGTCTTGCCTGATGGGCCTGTTGGTGAATGGCTGCCTTGAGTTCTCTGGGGATGCAAAGGTGTTTCGCCAGGTTATCAAGATACTGTTCTGACACTGACATTCTCTCGTCGATCGCTAACAAGGATGCGGCATAAACTTCCACACCGGTCTCGGCATCGGGTACGCGGGCTACAATTTGTTCCATAGATTTGGGGCGTCGCAGCTCGTCAAATAAGCTGGCTTTCTCAGCCGTTGATAGCTCCATCTGTTCTACCTGATTGAAGATACGCGCCTGTTCATCGTTATCAATATGACCATCCGCATAGGCGGCAGCAATCATCGCCTGCATCAACAACATTTGCCCACCGTCGGCACTCTCGTCTTCAATGATTTCATCAAAGCGGTTTTCTGATACTCGCCCGTAATCAAAGGTGCGTGGTTCTGGACGAGAATAGGTATGTTGCTCTGAATTACTCTGTCGTTGCGGCGTGTAGTAATAGGACGGATCGTTGGCTTGCCTGCTGTTTTGTCCCGAAGATTTTTGCTGGCTGTAACTTTGATAAGCTTTCCATGCCAGTCCTCCAACGGCAGCCAGAGCGCCAACTTTCAAGGCACTCTTGCCCATTTTTTTTGATTTTTTCCCCATAGCGAGATTAGTGACAACGCCACTTAAAGCACCACCGGCCATACCGGACATAAAACCGCTTTTGCTTAAGCCGCCCAACATTTTCTGTAAGTCTTTCATGATTACTATCCACTTTTACTGTCGATATACTCAGGCTAACTTATTTATAGCGCAAACTGGTGGGAAAAGTGTCACAGAGAATTTCTGCTTTCTATTCAGGTTAATGTCGAGGTACGGTTAAACTTCCCCCGAATTGCTTAAATAGTTGACACTTAGGCGACAGATCTATAGAATTCCGCGACCTCATTTTGGGGTAATTCCCTAATGGGCGCGGATTTTTCATTAAAAAGCCTGAATTTTCGGGCTAAAGCAGCAAAATCAGCAGTGGGTTCAGACTGCCTGGCAGAAAGAACCAAATTTTTTGTTTAATTTTTAGGAGCTAGAATGGCAACAGTTAACCAACTGGTGCGCAAGCCCCGTGCTAAAAAAGTTGTGAAAAGCAACGTAGCAGCACTGGAAGCTTGTCCACAACGTCGTGGTGTATGTACGCGTGTATATACTACTACCCCTAAGAAGCCTAACTCAGCGTTGCGTAAAGTATGTCGTGTACGTCTGACTAACGGTTTCGAAGTAAGTTCATACATCGGTGGTGAAGGTCACAACCTTCAGGAACACAGTGTTGTATTAATCCGTGGTGGTCGTGTTAAAGATCTACCAGGTGTTCGTTATCACACAGTTCGCGGTACGCTTGACTGTGCAGGTGTTAACGACCGTAAGCAAGCCCGTTCTAAGTACGGAACGAAAAGGCCCAAGTCTTAACGGTTCTCCGTTAGTAAGGCCAAACTAAGTATTAACGTTTTGGGATAATCCTGAATCAATTCGGAGAATTAAGATGCCAAGAAGAAGAGTCGTAGGACAACGTAAAATCCTACCTGATCCTAAGTTCGGATCACAGCTGTTAGCTAAATTCATTAATGTTGTTATGCTAGACGGCAAAAAATCAACTGCTGAAAAAATCGTTTACGGTGCACTGGATGCTGCTGCTGAAAAAACAGGTAAAGATCACCTGGATATTTTCGAAGCTGCTCTGGACAACATCCGTCCTAACGTAGAGGTTAAATCTCGCCGTGTTGGTGGTTCTACCTACCAGGTACCGGTTGAAGTACGCCCTGTACGTCGCAACGCTTTGGGTATGCGTTGGATGGTTGAAGCTGCTCGTAAGCGTGGTGAAAAATCTATGGCGTTACGCCTTGCTGCTGAAATGGCGGATGCGTCAGACAATAAAGGTTCTGCGGTTAAGAAACGTGAAGACGTTCACCGTATGGCTGAAGCGAACAAAGCGTTCGCACACTACCGTTGGTAATCTGCTGACAGTAGTTAAATTCCAAATTAATTTGGTATTCACGGAGAGGGTCGCCCTCTCCGTCTTCAATTTAGGCGTGTGGAAATTGTGCTTAAATTGAAAAAAGATTGTAGGACGGAATGTATCCGACAAAGTGAACGGGTTTTTCAGCACGGTCGGATTAACCTGACCTAACTGGATATCCGGCACGGTTGGACTTAAGGTCCACCTACACAGAATTTCCTTTAACTGAGAGGACACTATGGCTCGTACAACTCCCATTGAGCTGTACCGCAATATCGGTATCGTTGCTCACGTGGACGCGGGAAAAACGACCACAACCGAACGGGTTTTATTCTATACCGGCTTGTCCCACAAAATTGGTGAAGTGCACGATGGTGCCGCTACCATGGACTGGATGGAACAAGAGCAAGAACGCGGTATCACCATTACCTCCGCTGCGACTACCTGTTTCTGGAAAGGAATGCAGGCGCAATACGATCAGCACCGTATAAATATCATTGATACACCGGGACACGTTGACTTTACAATCGAAGTTGAGCGTTCGTTGCGAGTACTTGATGGTGCTGTGGTGGTGTTCTGTGGTTCATCGGGTGTAGAGCCTCAGTCGGAAACGGTTTGGCGTCAGGCAAACAAATATCACGTACCTCGTATGGTTTTCGTGAATAAAATGGATCGTGCCGGTGCTGACTTTGAACGTGTCGTACAGCAAATTCGCAAGCGTCTTGGTGCGACCTGTGTACCTATTCAGTTAAATATCGGTGCCGAAGAACACTTTAAGGGTGTTATCGACCTTATCAAGATGAAAGCCATCAACTGGAATGAAGCGGATCAGGGGATGACCTTTGAATACGAAGATATTCCGGCAGATCTTCAGGATAAAGCTGAAGTGATGCGTTTAGAAATGGTGGAAGCTGCGGCCGAAGCTAATGACGAGTTGATGGAAAAATATCTTGAAGAAGGTGACCTGAGCGAAGAGGACATTCGCGCAGGGCTTCGCAAACGCACACTGAACAACGAAATTGTGTTAGCCACTTGTGGTTCCGCTTTTAAAAATAAAGGCGTACAGGCGGTTCTGGACGCGGTTATTGAGTATTTACCATCGCCGGTTGATGTCCCTGCTATTCAGGGCCACAAAGATGATGCTGATGAATCCCATGACGAGCGTCACGCTGATGACAAAGAGCCTTTCTCCGCATTGGCCTTTAAAATCGCTACAGACCCCTTTGTGGGCACGCTGACCTTTTTCCGTTGCTATTCAGGTGTAGTGAACACCGGTGATGCCGTATACAACCCGGTTAAAGGCAAAAAAGAACGTTTTGGTCGTATCGTACAGATGCATGCCAAAGACCGCGCAGAGTTAAAAGAAGTGCGGGCAGGGGACATCGCAGCCGCAATCGGCTTAAAAGATGTTACTACTGGTGACACCCTGTGTGATCCGAATCACGTGATCACCCTGGAGCGCATGGAATTCCCTGAGCCTGTTATCTCTATTGCGGTAGAACCAAAATCCAAAGCTGACCAGGAAAAAATGTCTGTAGCATTAGGTAAACTGGCAGCGGAAGATCCGTCCTTTAGGGTTAAAACCGATGAGGAGTCAGGTCAGACAATTATTTCCGGTATGGGAGAATTGCACCTCGACATCATCATCGACCGCATGAAGCGCGAATTTAAAGTGGAATGTAACGTGGGTAAACCCCAGGTTGCCTACCGCGAGACCATTCGCAAATCTGTGGAAGTAGAAGGTAAATTTGTACGTCAGTCTGGTGGACGCGGCCAATATGGCCATGTCTGGCTGCGCGTAGAGCCTCAGGAAGAGGGCAAAGGCTATGAATTTGTCAACGAGATTGTAGGTGGTACGGTTCCAAAAGAATTTATTCCTGCAGTAGATAAAGGCTGTGAAGAACAGATGCAATTTGGCGTCCTGGCGGGTTATCCGGTACTCGACGTTAAGGTGACATTATTCGATGGTTCTTATCATGATGTTGACTCTTCAGAAATGGCCTTTAAGATAGCGGGTTCGATGGGCTTTAAACAGGGTTGCTCTGAAGCTAATCCGGTTTTGCTTGAACCCATGATGAAGGTTGAAGTTACAACTCCCGAAGATTGGATGGGAGATGTAGTTGGCGATCTGAATCGTCGTCGTGGTGTCATCGAAGGCATGGAAGATGGTATTGGCGGTATTAAGATTATACGCGCCAAAGTTCCGTTGTCGGAAATGTTTGGTTATGCCACAGATTTGCGGTCTGCGACGCAAGGACGAGCTTCATATTCCATGGAGTTCCACAACTATGCAGAAGCCCCTAATAATGTTGCTCAAAGCATTATTGAGGCAAGAAATTAAGTAAGTTCGGTCCGGAATTCACCCATCTCTGATGAGAGGTTTGTGACCGGACTTTTTAAATATTTAGGAAATAGAGAACAATGGCAAAAGAAAAGTTTGAACGTACGAAACCGCACGTAAACGTTGGTACAATCGGCCACGTTGACCACGGTAAAAC
>NZ_JBVTQY010000054.1:0-22853 GCF_055755215.1 Planctobacterium sp. R6 | reverse complement strand
CTCAATTCAGTTTTACACCTTAAGAAGCCGCTTGTAAGATTGTCTCCCCAAGCGAGGCGCGCATTCTACAGACATGAGTTACACCGTCAACACTTTATTTCAAATAATTGCCAAATTTAATTCAGTTGCTGGTTTTTCAGTCTGATCGGGTGAAATTAAGGCAGAATGATAAGAATACCCGCGATAATCACTTCACTCACCGCCGAATAATAGACAACCGTCAGGCAGTATTCACTTAGCAATTAGTCGTAGTTAGTTATTAGTGAGTGAACCGTGATTTTAGAATCAGCCATTAGCTAATTAACTGAAGGATTGTGTTTAGTCAGATATTGGTTACTATTGTTACTGGGTAATTGATGTTTACACAACATTAACACTAACAAAGTCATTTACCCTGACAAATTACAATAATTATAGTTAAAGGATATCTCATGCCATTTTTCTTACCAAGCCTGGCGATTGGCGCAATTGTCGGTGTTGCAGGCTACTTTCTATTAGATTTCGGTCTTCTTGCCATCAACTCCCCTTTCGCCTTTCTACTAGGGTCCATCATTACTGCATTAATTCTTTCTTTTATGTCCGGTACTTCAGCGAGCAACCAGGACGATAGCGACGCAGATTCAGAAGTAGCGACGTTATATGTTGGAAATCTGCCATACCGCGTCAACGAACAAACCGTTAAGGACTATTTCGATAAAGTAACCAACGTAAATTCGGTGCGCTTACTTCGCGATCGCAAAACCGGTAAAAGGAAGGGATTTGGATTCGTTGAAATTCCTGCGAACGATGTAGACAAGGTTGTCAAAAAACTAAACGACAGCGAGTTTGAAGATCGTACCCTGAAGGTACGAATCGCTAAAGATCGAAATGATAAAGAGGAATAACACTTTTTATCAGCATTAATATTAAGAAAAGCGCCCCCCGGCGCTTTTCTTTATTCTGAAACTCTATTCACATCAGCGGCTTTTGCCTGATTTTCCTTTTCTGATAATCCATTCAGCAAGCGCTGATTAAATTCCTGAAAACGGTTAAAGGCTTCCAGCAGTTCCGGGGTCTTAATATTTTCAACTTCACTAATAAGCCCATTAACCAGTTCATCAAAGGTATTTCGTTGTCCAAACAACTCATCATTCTGATCCAATGTATCCAATAAATTATCAAGATATTGGGAGATGGTTTTGATTGCAGGTTTATCTGACTGGTTATCTTCGTCTTTATAATTTGAAACCTGTTCATAGCGCTGCACGGTTTCCAACTTTTCAGTGCGTGACAATTCCAGCGCAAACCCGGCAATTTGAGAATCATCCAGACCGATTTCACTGGCCTGATTAAATGCCTTTTGAATATCGCCATTAAAAAACTCATCCACCAGACCCGATGTCTGTTCTACAAATTCGGCGATATCTTCCAGTTCTTCGGCACTCAACTCACCTTTCACCGAAAAACTAAAGCGCTCAGCCTGAATAAATTCATATGATTGCTGGGCACCAGCAGTCAGTTCAGAATTCCCGCCTTGTTGCTGTTCAGATTGTTGTTTGATAAACACTTCTTGTTGCGCTCTAAAGCGCTGAATAGTCTCGAAGGAAATCTGGACTTCATCGCCATCGCGGGTAGTCAGCGTTAGTTCACTACTATTTTGTTGTTCAGCCGATACACTCTGTTGGGCTGTAACGGACTCTGCCTCTGCTTCACCAAAATATTCTTCACGTAATTCATCTAAACCTTTGGTTATCGCTTTAAGACTATTGGTTATGCCTTCGTCCAGTTCTTCATTCATAAATGCAGCCAGATCTTTTCTGGCCTGAGAAATGCCTTTTTCTACGCCTTTTTTGGCTTGCTCAAACATTTCGGTCAGCTTTTCATCATCGGCACCATTTTGCTTAGCCAGTTTCAATGCACCACCAATGAATGTCAGTACATTTTCTGCAACTTCTTCAAAGTCAAAAGGCTTATTCTGAGGCCGGGGTTTTAAACCTGCCAATAACTCCTGCTGGCCTGAAAAGACAATGGTCTGATCAAAGTTAGTCTGCAAAATACGTGATGCTGCAACTGACTTAGCATTATTACTCAAGGAGACCTGTTCAGCCGCCAATTCCTTTAAAGCCTGATTTTCTCCCGCTGTTGCCAGCTTATCAGGCGTTACCTTTTTATTTTCCACCGGGGCCTTTTCAGAACCAGTGGATTTGATATCACCTAAGTTCATGACACTTTCCTCATTTAACCTCATCCCTTTTATCGGCTTCCTCTGATTAGATTTTAGTCGCTAATTAAAAGAAAGGCACAGGCAGAGGTGAACAGGGTAAAAATATGGTAGTATGCGCGGCTATTTCAATTTTATTTATCAATTTCCCGGCGACGACTTTCTATGCAGCAGATTCCCAGTGATCCTGATGTTTATCAGACACAACTTTTAGAAAAGCAAAAAAGACTCAGTGAACTCTTCAGTCCTTTTTTCGACGGAGAACTGGCCGTTTTCGAATCCCCTTTGCAACACTACCGCTCCAGAGCAGAGTTTAGGGTGTGGCATGAAAACGATGACCTGTATCACATCATGTTTGACCAGAGTACTAAGGAAAAATACAGAGTTGACCAGTTCCCGGTAGCAATCGAAACCATTAACGAGTTGATGGTGTCGCTGTTATTGCATATTAGGGAAAACCCAATACTCAGACGCAAGCTGTTTCAAATCGATTATTTAAGTGGTTTGAGTGGCGATACGGTGATTTCGTTATTGTACCACCGTCAGCTTGACGAAAGCTGGGAAGCAGAAATAGCAAAATTAAAAGCGAAACTTAGCACAACACACCAGGTTAATTTCGTTGGCCGGGCCAAAAAACAAAAGCTGATAAAAGATCAGGATTTCATTACTGAGTCTTTAAAGGTATTCGATAATGAATATCAGTTTATGCATGTTGAAAACAGCTTTACCCAGCCCAACCCCTACGTAAATCAATCAATGATTGAATGGTGTATTGACAATACCCGAGACAGAAAGTCTGGCGATCTTTTGGAGTTTTATTGCGGTGCAGGAAACTTCTCAATACCGTTGGCGCAAAACTTTCGCAAAGTCGTCGGTACCGAGATTTCCAGAACATCGGTAGCTGCAGCAAACCACAACATTAAGCTTAACGGCGTTGACAACGTCTTTATCGCTCGTATGTCCAGTGAAGAATTTACCCAATACTATCAAACAGGCGAGAGCAAAAAGCGGCTTGAAGGAGCCGGGTTAGAAGACCTGGCAATCTCCACGGTGTTGGTAGATCCTCCCCGTGCCGGAATCGATGATGATACCCTTGAGTTGATTCGCGCATATGATGAGATCATTTACATTTCCTGTAACCCGGAAACCCTGATTGAAAATGTCACTACGCTCAGTTCCAGCCATAGCGTGGAAAAATTAGCGTTGTTTGACCAGTTTCCTTATACCCATCACATAGAATCCGGTGTCATTCTCAGAAAAAAATAGCGTACAGTTGTGCGCTACTCACTGTGATCTGAGCGTGCAAACCGCAACGCGCCAATGGCAATAAAGCGCAATTGCTTTTCCACTCTTCTGGCCAAAAATAACTTCTGTTCGGCTGTCGCATCAATGGCCTCGGCACCGGCACTAAACACAATACGAACCATAGCTTCAGCCTGAAGCCCTGACATTTCACGACTCATTTTGGTGGTGGCCACCGTGTAATCCGTTAACTCCTCAACAAAATGGGCTATTTCTCTTTGCACTGCCGCCCTGAATGCCTGTGACGTACCGGTATGCTCACGCAGGAGCAGTCTGAAAACATTGCTGTTGGCAGACACGTACTCCATAAAGGTGGCTACCGAGGTTTGAATAACACTGCCGCCCGATTCTATGCGAATACGCGCCTGACGCATCAGTTGCCTCAACGCTAACCCGGCTTCATCCACCAGGGTTAAACCCAATTCGTCAATGTCGGTAAAATGGCGATAAAAAGACGTTGGCGCAATCCCGGCTTTACGCGCCACTTCACGCAAGCTGATACTGGAGAGACCTCGTTGTTCATCCATGATGGAAAACGCTGCATCAATAATGGCTCTGCGCGTTTTTAACTTTTGTTCCTTACGATTCAATCGACTTCCCCGAATTAGATCTGCAATGGGTTAACGGTTTCAGGTTGCCAATATTAGTTGAAGACACTAAAATTAGCGAACACTTGTAAGCTAAACTTTGAAAATGACTAAACCACCTCTTATTCTCGTAAACCTATTATTCTTTATTTTTACCGCCGCCGTCGCAATTTTTGTGGTGCCAATCGAAGCGTATTTTAACAGTTTTGACTGGAAAGAGGTGACTGCTTGTATCGCATTGATTTGGATGTCCGGGATGTCAATCACCGCTGGCTACCATCGCCTTTGGTCTCACAAAGCCTATGAAGCGCATACAATAGTCAAAATCTTTTACGCAATATTCGGAGCGATGGCCGTACAGCGCAGTATTCTGCACTGGTGCTCTGACCACCGTATCCATCATCGCCACGTTGACGACAATGACAAAGATCCTTATTCGGCGAACAAAGGATTTTGGTTTTCTCATTTGGGCTGGATGTTACGTGATTACAAAACGAATCCTTTTGAAGATTATGCCAACTGCCGCGATCTACAAAAAGACAAGGTGGTTATGTGGCAGCACAATAATTACGGCAAAATTTCGCTGGCCGCCAATATTGGTATCCCGGCGTTGTTAGGCTGGTTAAACGGCGATGTTATTGGCATGCTTTTATTAGCCGGTGTATTGCGCCTGGTGGTAGTGCATCATGTCACCTTTTTCATTAATTCGTTGGCCCACCTTTGGGGAAGACAGCCCTATACAGATCAAAACACTGCAAAAGATAACGACATTCTGGCGTTTTTTACCTTTGGTGAGGGTTACCACAATTTCCATCATATTTTTGAATACGACTATCGCAATGGTATTCGGTGGTGGCAATTTGATCCCACCAAGTGGTTAATCAATGGATTGTCCTGGTTGAAATTAACTTATAATTTACGCCGCTGTCCGGAAGAGCGCATTGAAAAAGCACGTATTGCCATGCAATTGCGATATGCAACCCAAAAAACTCTGAGCTTGTCGCCCCCAAATAAAGAAGAAATTTTAGGTAAGCTTCAGGCGGAATATGATGCGCTGATGGTGAAGATGACAGAATTCTACCAGGCCAGAAAGTCTTTTATGGATCTGAAGAAACAAGCGCTTATCCAGTCTTATGAGGGTTTGGAAATACGCTATAAATACAAAGAACTAAAAGCCTCTTTGGAAGTGCAAAAGAATAAATGGCTGGATCTAAGCCGAATGCCCCTTCAGTATGCCTGAATCCTCCGGGCCGTTGCAAAAACGGCCCATACTTAGCTATGATTGTCGATAAGCGCTTGAATTGGAGACAAAAATGGCTAAGCGAGCAAGTCGAAAAAGAGTACCCACCAAACCCAAGTATCAATTTGATGCCATAGTTATTGGAACTGGTCCTGGCGGTGAGGGTGTCGCCATGCAATTAGCCAAAGCAGGTAAGAAAGTTGCGGTTATCGAAAAATATGAAATGGTGGGCGGCGGCTGTACTCACTGGGGCACCATTCCTTCCAAAGCGCTAAGACATTCTGTGAGTCGTCTGATCGAATTTAACGGAAACCCACTGTACAATGACGGTGAAAAAGCCCACCATCTGACCTTCGAACAAATCCTCAATCACGCGACGTCAGTCATCCGCAAACAAACCCAATTGCGAAGAGGCTTTTATGAACGAAACCGGGTCACCGTGTTGCACGGTGAAGCTTCTTTTGTTGATCAGCACACGCTCAGGATCAACCACGATGACGGCTCAGTGGAAACACTGACAGCTGAACAGTTCGCGATTGCTACCGGCTCGCGTCCGTATACACCGGTTGATGTCGATTTCAATCACCCACGTATTTACAACAGTGACACCATTCTCTCGTTAAACCATGACCCCAGCAATATTATTATCTATGGCGCCGGGGTAATTGGTACTGAGTATGCCAGCATATTTCGGGGGATGAATGTCAAAGTCGACCTGGTGAATATGCGCGAAAGATTATTGTCGTTTTTGGATGCTGAAATCTCCGATTCCATCAGCTATCACCTCTGGAACAGCGGCATCGTAATTCGCCACAACGAACAATACCAGGCAATTGAAGGGCGCGAAGACGGTGTTGTATTGCACTTACAGTCTGGTAAAAAAATGAAAGCGGATTGTTTATTGTTTGCCAATGGTCGAACAGGTAACACCGATATGCTGAATCTCGACGCCGTAGGATTGAAAGCAGATGGGCGAGGCCAATTGAGTGTTGACGCCAATTATAAAACCGAAATAGACAATATATATGCGGTGGGTGATGTGATCGGCTACCCCAGCCTGGCCTCCGCAGCATACAATCAGGGCAGATTTGCGGGCGAAGCCATGTTAAAAGGTGAGAGCCACTCCACCCTGGTAGAAGACATTCCAACGGGAATTTATACCATTCCGGAAATATCCTCTGTAGGCAAAACAGAACAGGAACTGACAGCCCTAAAAATTCCTTATGAAGTTGGCAGAGCACAGTTTAAACATCTTGCCAGAGCGCAGATCGCCCACAGTCTGGTGGGTGGATTAAAAATTATTTTTCACAGAGAAACAAAAGAAGTACTGGGAATTCATTGTTTTGGAGAAAGGGCTTCTGAGATTGTCCACATCGGACAAGCAATTATGCAGCAAGGAGGTAGTGCCAACAACATTGAATACTTTGTTAACACTACCTTTAACTATCCCACAATGGCTGAAGCCTATCGGGTAGCTGCAATCAATGGATTAAACCGACTTTTCACCTGATGGTTGTTCGGCTTGCTCTGATTGCTGCTGCACCAGAGCACCACTGGCTTTATCGTCGTCATGAGCGATAATGTGAATTTCCATTAGTTCTGGATAAAATTGCATGGTGGCCATTGCATTGCCGCCAAGCTCTCCCATTTCAGAGTGAAAGCTCACCTGGAAATCTTTAAATTGAACATTGTTTTCGATTGTCTGAGACAAACATTCAGCGTTCAGCGTTAGCTCTTTCGACTCAACGCATTTAAACAAGTTGTTGTTGCTCGGCTCAGCCTCGGCAAATGACAATGTACTAACGAAACTTAATGCTAAAATAAGCATGGATTTGCGCATCTTTACCTCCGGAATAAGTGCCAATCTTGATATTAGCGTAACACATCCAATTATTAATGTAACCGTTTTTGATTATATTCTTTTTTTATATGACTAGTTTAAAACAGAGAATAAGTGAATGTAAGCTGTGTGAAGCATGTCTTCCCTACCCTGCCAAACCCATTTTTCAGTTCAGCTCCAAGGCAAAACTGATCATTATTGGACAGGCTCCGGGTAAACAAGCCCATGACAGCGGCACCCCGTGGAACGACCAATCGGGACAACGTTTAAGAGCCTGGCTGAGTATAAGTAATACTTTGTTTTACAACGAAAATGTTGTTGCTTTGGTGCCAATGGGTTTCTGTTTTCCGGGTAGCGGAAAAAGCGGTGATTTACCGCCCAGAAAAGAATGCGCACCCACCTGGCATCCGCTTTTGCTTTCGTCTTTTTCAAACCAGGTACCACGATTATTAGTTGGCAGTTACGCGCAAAACTACTACCTGAACGACAAACGCTCACTAACTGAACGTTGCAAAAACTGGCGAGACTATGGTGAAAATACGCTGCCGTTACCTCATCCATCTCCCAGAAACAATATTTGGATAAAGAAAAACCCCTGGTTTGAAGCAGAGGTTTTACCTGAATATCAGCGTATTGTTAGTTCAATTCTCAGTCAGTGCTAAGGATTGTATTTGGATAAGAACTCAATAAGATCATCATAGGGCATGGGCTTAGCGAACAAATAGCCCTGGGCTTCATCACAACCAAGATCCAGCATGTATTTTGCCTGCTCTCGTTTTTCCACGCCCTCGGCGATTGTTTTGAGTCCCAGCTTTTGGCCCAGTGTTACGATAGTCTCTGCAATAAATGCCTGCTTTCCGGGCTCCACTTCTTTCACAAACGCCCGATCAACTTTCAGTCTGTCTAACGGAAGCTGCTGTAAATAACTCATTGAAGAAAATCCGGTACCAAAGTCATCAATCGCGATTTGAATGCCATTGCTCTTCAGGTCTTTCAGTGATTCGACCACCACCTGAGGATCATCCATAACCAGACTCTCGGTAATCTCCAGTTCCAGATTTCGCGGTTGAATCTCTAACTTATCTAAGGTGGATTTTATCAATGGGACAAATTTTGGATCCCGGAACTGCGGCATAGAAATATTGACCGCCACTCGGAGATCTTTATATCCCAATGTTTCCAACTCTTTTAACTTTTCGCAGGATTCCAACAAGACCCATTCACCGATTTCGATGATTAGGCCAGAGTATTCTGCCAATGGCACGAAAACCGCCGGTGAGACGTAACCACCTTCTCTCGACGGCCAGCGCAGTAAAGCTTCCATCCCCACCACTTTTTCCGTTTTCAGATCGATCTGAGGTTGGAACCAAACCTGAAGTTTACGCTCAGCAAAATCAGCGCGTAACTGTCTAATCATACCCAAACGCCAGGTGGTTTTTTCCTCCATTTCCGGCGCGTAATACTCATAGTTGGTGGTGATATTTTTCTTGGCGCGGTTAAGCGCAATATTGGTTTGTTTTAACAGGTTAATACCACTGGCGGATTCCAGTAATCGGGTCAGTCCTACTGTGATATTCACCGGTAAGGTGTGATCTCCGGCCTTAAAGGGCGTGGAAAAGGCTGCGTCTATGGTTTTCGGCGTTATGTTGGTACTGTTGCCAATTACGCCAAACACATCCGCGCCAATTCTGGCCATCATACAGGTGTCGCCAAAGCGCTCCATCAACCGCTCAGCAACAGCAATCAGCAGGTTGTTACCTACCTCTTGCCCCAGCCCATCATTAATATCAGAAAAATGACTGATATCAATTAACGCGATCACTTCCGCGTCAAAATCGTTGTCCATGCGGTTGAGCTCATCAAGCATATTAATGAACTCATTCCGGTTAGGGAGTCTGGTTAAATAATCCCTGAACGCAGCATTGCGCAATTGGTGGAACAGATTCACATTTTCATAGCCCACAGAAACACTGGACAAGAAAACTTCCAACAACTGTTTATTTACCTCGCTGATTTCGCTGCCAGCCTGAATGTAAACCGCAGCTTCGTAACCAGAACTGTCCATGTAAAGAACCGAGAAATCTTCACCAAATATGTGGCTCTTATTTTGCAAACATTGGGTGACATGCATCACTATCTTATCGTTGTGAATGCTTTCCAGTCGCTCATTGATAAAGGTGGCAAAATCTCCCGCTGCACCCAGCACGTATACACCGTCTTCGTCTTTATCCAGCACGGAGCCGGCCCGGGCACATAACACGCCTCCGGCTTCCAGCCCAATTAACGAGCTAATTTGTTCGACCACGCCTTCGCAGAAGCCTTTTACTGAGTGCTCTTCAAGTAAATTAGCCGCAGAGCCGATGATTTTTTCCAGGCCTTTGCGACTTTGATTAATGGTGAGTATTTGTTGGTAGGAACGCAACGATGCGATAATCGTGGTTACCAGCTTGCTACGGGTTAATTCCGTTTTAGTTTTATAATCGTTGATGTCATATTCTTTAATGACACTCTCTTCCGGAGCATAGCCTGGTTGGCCGGTTCTTAAGATAATCCGGGGTTCTTCAAGATGCATGTCTTCCCGCATCTTTTTGGCCACCTGTAATCCTGAATCGTCTGACTCCATCACGACATCAAGCAACAAAACTGCGATTTCACTGCCTTTTTCGCTCAAAAACTTCAGCGCTTCTTCGCCAGAGTAGGCATGGTGAAAACACAAACCTTTACCATTAAGCACTAAATCAGACAGTGCCAGTCGGGTTACTGAATGAATTTCCTCATCATCATCAACAACCAACACATGCCAAACTCCGGACACCCCGGATGACGCTTCAAGCTCGGCGTCTTCTTCGTCCAGGAAGATTAACTCATCATTCTCGTAATCAGTGGGACACATCAAATTCTTCACTAAATATTATTATAGTAAGCCTGATTTTAACCAGCTCTCCTTGCACTACCGTTCTGAAGAGCTTCGCAGAACTCTGCTTTTTAGATCATATTGAACTTACCTTAGCCTAAACTTGAAAAAAGAGAAACATCTATTCCAACTGAATTGTGTGATTTCATCAGAATGACTTCGAGATTCATTGAATTTAACCGGAATACAGGGTACAAAGTTGCTGCTGTTCCCTAGAATTTTTTGACGATTACGCAGCTAAACAACCAGCGAATAATTGGTTTAGTACAATCAAAGCAACGCAGTAAGAACTCATGACCGATATCAGAAGTGTTACCAGTGGCACACAGACACCGGCATCAACCATCAAAAAAAGCACCAGCGTCAGCAAAGAAGCGACTGACACTGCCACACCACCCACCAAAGAGCCTAAACATACGCAACCGGTGACGTCCCGTATCCATAATTGGTTTGCGCAGGCTGGTGTCAACGCCAAAAAAAATGAGGGTTTTGAGCGAGATATTCATAAAAAAACAGAAAGACGCAGAGTTATTTCGGAACAGCGTAAACTGCAAAACCTTGAAAACGTCATGGAGAAGGCTCTGGAGTTTTGCCCCGATTCTGAAACCGCAGAAAGTATTGATCCAGACTGGTTTTTTAGCTTTGTGAACATGGCCGAAGATATTTATTCCTCTACGATGCAGGAAATCTGGGGCAAGATATTTGCAGTTGAGGTGAGTACCCCGGGCACATTTTCTATCAGAACCTTACGCACACTGAAAGAACTGACGCAACGTGACGCCAAAATGTTTCAGGCAGCGGTCAGTATGGCCTCCAGGAAAAAAGGGGAGTACAGCCCTAAAATACTGTACGGCTACTACCAAAAGCCCTCATTTATGCGCTTTCTTAAGCTGCACAAGAATCATCAGTTAAATCTGGCTGAATTTGGTCTGCCGTACCCGGATATACTGTCGCTGATGGATGCCGGGTTAATATATAATTCAGAAATCGAGTCAGGTGAGCTCTCAACTCACTCCAGATCAGAGTGGCGTTTAGGCAGTTCGGTTATTCATCTCTCACCCAAACGCAGCAGCCTGTTTTTAAATTACTATAAATTCACCCCTACTGGGGCAGAACTCAGCAAGCTGGTTTCAAGCGATATCAATCAACACTATGTGGAAAAGCTGAAATCCTTTTTGTCAGCCGACTTTGAGGTGGTTTAGGCATCATTGCCAGAGTACAGCGCTACCTGTAAGACTATATACCATCACCAAATTCATGCAAACCACACTCTCTTTTTAAGCCAAAGAAACGCGTGTCTTGCTCGCTCATGCCCGCTTCTAGCGGTCTTGTAGTATGCCAGTCGCCTACTGACACATAGCCTTGTTCCCAAAGGGGGTGATAAGGCAGGTTGTGTTCTTCAAGAAAATAATGAACATCTTTATTGGTCCAGTCCAGGATTGGATAAACCTTAAACTTATTATCAACCACCTGAAGCACTGACAAGGTATTGCGTTGATCTGATTGCGTGCGACGCAATCCGGCAAACCAGCTCTGAATTTGCAGCTCTTCCTGCGCATTGCGCATCGGTGTCACTTTATTCATGTGGTTATATTTAGCTAAACCTTCTTCACCTTTTTCCCACAACTTGCCAAAACGCGCTTCCTGCCAGGCAGGTGACAGATTGGCGCGATAGGTTTTTAAATTTAACCCTAAGCGCTCCGTCAGCTCATCGGCGAACTGATAGGTCTCCGGAAACAGATAGCCGGTATCCGTAAATACCACCGGAATATCCGGCATTTGCTCGGTCACCAGCTTCAACATAACCGCCGCCTGGATGCCAAAACTCGAAGACACCATAAAGTTTTGCGGCAGATGCGTTGCAGCCCATTGAATTCTTTCCTGCGCAGTGGAGCTCTCCAGCATACTATTGAGATCCTGCAATTGTTCCCTGGAAACATCAGCAGGATTCAATTTGTTACCCGGGAGATCTGCAACCGGATTGAGTGCAGCATTAATCATAAAAGTCTCTCGCTGAATCAATTACGGGTTTGATTACATCAACCCGAATGAGGAAGTCACCAAAGCGTTCATCCGCATTTCGCTCAATAGCCCAACGTCCAACCAACTCATCCAAATCGGCAAATATTTCATCTTCAGAAATGTTTTCTTTATACATCCGTGGGATACGGGTACCGGTATAATCACCGCCTAAATGCAGGTTGTACTTACCCGGTCCTTTCCCGACCAGGCCAATCTCCGCCAACATGGCACGACCACAGCCATTCGGGCAGCCGGTGATACGGAAAATTATTTCTTCTTCTGCAATGCCGTGTTTCGTTAAGATGGCTTCCAGACGATTAACGGCTTCCGGCAAATAGCGCTCTGCTTCTGCCATCGCTAAGGGGCATGTTGGCAGTGACACACAGGCCATAGAGGCTTTTTGCTGCGCAGATACGTCATCTTTGAGCAAACCGTGCTGGCGAGCCAATTGTTCAATGGCGGCCTTATCTTCGGTTGCAACACCGGCAATGATCAGGTTTTGATTGGCGGTCAGTCGGAAATCACCTTTGTGGATTTTCGCAATTTCAGCGCAACCCGTTTTTAACGTGGCATTATCAAAATCTAGAATACGGCCATTTTCGATGAAAACCGTCAAATGGTGTTTGCCATCGATACCTTCAACCCAACCGATACGATCACCACGGGCAGTGAATTCAAACGGTTTAGCTTCCGCGAAGCTGACACCGGAGCGACGTTCCACTTCAGCTTTAAACACATCGACACCAACGGCCTCAAGTGTATATTTAGTTTTGGCATTTTTACGCTGACTTCGGTTACCCCAGTCACGCTGTGTGGTAACAACCGCTTCTGCAACTTTCAAAGTATCTTCTTTGGCGATATAGCCAAAATTGTCTGCCTTGCGTGGATAGGTTTCCGTGTCACCATGGGTCATCGCGAGGCCGCCACCCACCAGCACGTTAAAGCCCACCAATTTGCCATTTTCGGCAATAGCGATAAAGCTCAGATCGTTGGCATGAACATCCACATCGTTTTGTGGCGGAATAGCCACGGTAGTTTTGAACTTTCTGGGCAGATACTTTTCTCCCAGGATCGGCTCTTCATCTGTGGTTTCCAGTTTTTCCCCGTCCAACCAAATTTCGGCGTAGGCGCGCGTTTTCGGAAGTAAGTGTTCACTAATCTTTTTAGCCCACTCATAGGCTTCCTGATGCAATTCAGATTGATATGGATTCGAAGTACATAGTACATTCCGATTCACATCCCCTGCCGTCGCGATGGAATCAATACCTACTTTGTTTAGCGTCTGATGCATCAGCTTAATATTAGGCTTAAGCACACCGTGAAACTGAAAAGTCTGCCTGGTGGTCAGTCGAATACTGCCATACAAAGAATACTCATCAGCAAACTTGTCAATGGCCAACCATTGTTCAGGATTGATGATGCCGCCCGGCAAACGGGCTCGCAACATCACATTATGCAGCGGCTCCAGTTTTTGTTTTGCACGTTCAGCGCGAATATCACGATCATCTTGCTGATACATACCGTGAAAACGAATTAACTGAAAATTGTCCGGACCAAAGCCACCAGTGACATCATTTTTCAGATCTTCAGCGATAGTGCCACGCAGAAAATTACTTTCACCCTTCATGCGCTCATTGGGTGACGGTTTGCCGTGATTGTTTCCGATACTCATTAATATACGTCCTTCTGATAGCGTTTTGCTCTGCGCAGATCGTTTAAATATTGTTCCGCATCTTCTGCAGATTTACCGCCATGTTCAGCAATAATACTCAGTAGCGCGTCGTTGACGTCTTTGGCCATGTGAGTTGCGTCGCCACAAACATAAAAGTGGGCGCCTTCTTCCAGCCACTGCCACACTTCCTTTCCGTTTTCTAACAAACGATGTTGGACATACACTTTTTCAGCCTGATCCCGGGAAAACGCCAGGCTGATTTTGTCTAATGTGCCTTCGCTCAAAAATCGCTGCCACTCAACCTGGTAGAGGAAATCCTGAGTAAAATGTGGGTTGCCAAAGAACAACCAGTTTTTGCCTTCAGCTTCCTGGGCTTCACGCTCCTGCATAAAGGCTCTGAATGGTGCGATGCCGGTGCCTGGCCCTACCATAATCACGGGCGTATTAGGATCGGTTGGTAAACGGAAGTTAGCGTTTTTCTCAACGTAAACTTTAACCTGCTGACCTTCTTCCAGGCGCGTTCCCAGGTAACCAGAAGCGCCGCCCTGATGGGTAAAACCAAACTTGTCGTACTCTACCAGGGCAACGGTCAGATGCACTTCATCTTCGACTTCCGCCTGGCTACTGGCGATGGAATATAATCGCGGCATCAGTGGTCTCAAGGCGTCCACTAATTGTTGCGCAGTGATCGCAGAAGGGAATTCCTTAACGATATCGACAATTTGTCTGTCGGCCAGATATTCGCGCAGCTGTGCTTTATCGGCCAATAATTCTGCAACTTTTTGATCACCGCTAAATTCCGCGTACTTTTGCACAAACCCGGGGTAGCTCTGCGTTAATTCAAGTTTCTCTTGTAAAGCCGATTGCACTGTTAATGTTTCATCTTTGATGGATACTTCTGTATCGGCATCGATATTCAGCGTATTTAAAATATCCGCCACCAGCGCGGCATCGTTTAAAAACCACACTCCCAGTGCGTCACCTGGTTCATACTGAATCCCTGAATCCTCAAGCGAGATTTCGATATGACGTATGTCTTTTACCGAATCGCGGCCGGTAATTTTAAGGCTTTCGACCAGCTCAGCTGGAAAGGGATTTTTCTTGGAGTACTGCTGAGCAGCATCTTGCGTATTGTTACCGGCAGCTAACTGCAGACCCGGCATAGGCACAACCGCTGCGGATTTAAAGTCTTCCTGCAACTTGGCTTTGACCTGATTGCTCCACACATCAACGTCTGATTCAAAATCTACGTCACAATCGACCCGTGGTAATAATGCTGTAGCACCCAGTTTGGCCAGGCGCTCATCAAAGTCTTTTGCTGTCTGGCAAAAGAACTCGTAGCTGCTGTCACCTAAGCCCAGAACGGTGTACTTGAGACCGTCGAGTTTAGGCGCCTTTTTGCCGCCTAAAAATTCGTGCAATTGCACGGCATCATCAGGCGCATCACCTTCGCCATGAGTACTGACAACAATAACCACGTGGCTTTCGTTTTTGATATTTTTAGGTTTGTAATCAGCCATGTTTAGCAGCTTAGCGCTTAAACCATCGGCTTTTAATTTGTTGTGGTATTGCTCAGCGACACCTTTGGCATTACCGGTTTGAGAGCCATATAAAATCGTCACGCTTTTATCTGCCACGGCAGCGCCTTGTGGTTGAGGTGCAGCACTCACCTGACCGGCTTGTGCTAAGCCAGCTAAATAGCCGCTTGCCCACAATAATTGTGAAGCGTCCAATCCTGAAGCCGCAGTATTTAATTGCTGCCATTGGTTCTCATCTAATAATGCAACCGGCGAATAGGCCGGATTTCCTGAAGTAGCCATAATAATTATACAAACCTAATAAAACACCATACTAGGTTAGCGTTACTTATTCATAACTTGAAAGAATTAAAGATGATTTTTAATAACCAAAAAGATTAACGAAGCGTGAAAGAATTCGTCAGGTAGGGATCAGCAATTTCATCGGAGCGCTGCCGTGGTTTGTCAGAACAACACAACAGTCTCCGAACTCAGGTTAGCCTCTTGCAAGCAACTCGGACAAATCAATAATAGCGGCATTCGCTCTGGAAATATAGTTGGCCATTACCAGTGAATGGTTAGCCAACACGCCAAATCCACTGCCATTCAAGATCATAGGACTCCAGATAGTTTGTTGCGTTGCTTCTAACTCGCGAATAATCTGCTGCAGACTCACCGTGGCATTTTTCTTTTCCAATACATCGGCAAAATCAATTTCTACCGCTTTGAGAAAATGCAACAAGGCCCAACTTGCTCCGCGTGCCTCATAAAAATAGTTGTCCAGCATCCACCAGCTGGTTTTTACCTGTAAACGCCCGGAGGAAGGTGTTGACTGTCGGGCATCGGGGTCTCCGGCCAAATCCGTGTTTATTCGTTCCTGGCCTACACTGGCACTTAACCGTTGAGACAAACTGCCTAAACGCTTTTCAACCTGTTTTAACCATTCCCGCAAATTGTCAGCGCGGGCGTAAAATTGTGCATCGCCGCGATTGGGATCTTGCAAATCCAGCAGATAGTCATTGATAGCATCAAATCCTTCCCGATATTTTGACTCTGCAGACGGCAGTATCCAGTCTCGGTGACTGGTATTAAGTGGCGGTTGAGCTTTTGCCAATGCAGCGTTTTCTATTGATTGTGACTGAGAGCGGCTAAAATCTTTGCGCATTGCCAGAGTTAAATCTCTCACCATTTCCAATGCGCCAAATTCCCATGAAGGCATATCATCCATAAAAACAGAAGGCGGAATCACGTCATTGGACAAATAGCCGCCGGGCTTATCTAACAAAGTACTTCCAACTTTCACCAACGTTGCGGTAAGTGTTGCTCCCGTTACAGAAGAAGCGTTAGGTGATTGTCTGACATCAAAAGTGTCAGGCTCATTACTCCAATAAAAAACCAACAATACGATAATCACTAACAAGGTAGATACTGACGCGATTATCCACCGACGATCCAGTTTTTTGTCCATTCTGCATTCTCCAACTTCAACAGGCACTCTGTTACAGAGTATATATCGCTATCGACTATGATGCCGCTTGTTTACCTCCCCCTGCAACCAAATACAGGATTAGCGCGATAAATAATACCGGCCAAAACAAGCTTAATCCGATAAAAAAGACACCAAACAGTGCCGCACCCAACCCCAAGATTAACGCCCCGATCAGGCTCACCGCCAGCAAAAACCCCATCAGAATTAACGCACCGGCAACGACACAAAATACGATAGCATTGATAAAGGGATCAACAATATAGGCACCATCCAGGTGAAAGATGAACCAATGTTCAGATAATTCACCAAAGACAAAGAAGATCCCCATCAATATTAAAATTGCGATCACAATAGTTTTCATGATGCCTCCTGCGTCCCAGCCTAGCGACTGGGCAACAGTAGTGTAGCGACAATATAAGCAATGAGTATCGCTGGCGGAAAGGCCAGAAATGCCAGCACTGTCGCCAGCCTCACCATCCACGCTTCAACGCCGTAATGATGAGCCACGCCGGCACAAACCCCCATAACCTTTCTGTTAATACGACTCTTATAAATGCGATTTGATTCATAATAATTTTTCATGGCTAGTCTCCACTATCGGTATCAGGCAACTTTCTTTTTCAATTCAGCTAATTCCGCTTCGACTTTGTCGTTTGACTCCAGTTGCGCAAACTCGGCATGTAAGGAACTACCTGATTGTGAGGTGAACTCGTAAGCATCTACTTTGGCCTCAAGTTCGTCTATTTTGCTTTCGTAACTTTCAAATCGGTGTAGTACATGTTCAACATTGTAAGTTTCCACCTGCTTTTTTACTTCCAAACGGGTTTTGGCATGTTCAAAACGGGTCTGCATGGATTTTCTTTTCGCTTTGGCTTCCGCCAGCTTCGCCACCAGACGAGCACAATCTTCCTGAATTTTTTCCAGGTTCTCTGTCACCTGACTGTTTGCAATAGTGATGTGCTCAATTTCTGATGCCACTTTTTGTTTTTCGATTAAGGCGGCCCTTGCCAGATCTTCCCGGTCACTTTCAATGGCTTTTTGCGCTTTTGCCTGCCAGTCTTCCGCTGTTTTGGTAAGGTTGCGCAATTTGCGCTGAATGGTTTTTTGTTCGGCTAAATGTTTGGCGGCGATGGCTCTGATTTCTACCAGGTTTTCCTCCATTTCGGAAATAATCAGAGATAAGAGTTTTTCCGGATCTTCAGCCTTATCCAGCGCTGAATTGATATTGGCTTGTAATATGTCAGACATTCTTGAAAATACACCCATGACAGGTCTCCTTGCTTATTAACTTGTTATTCAACTGTGTTTCGTAATACAGAAATGTATTTACAATCCATGTGCCAGCTTTGAAAAACTTTTAAAGCATTGTTTTTAAAGTGTTTTTTTGAATATCACAAAAAACATCGTATTTCATTCAAACAAGCAAAACAAAATTTTAGTGATATTTGTCAACAATGAGTGAGATTCGCCAATATTTCTTTTGGTCTCTTAAAACAGCTGTCTTAAAAGCACAACGGGCAGTATTACAAGCGGTTAAAAACACCAGAACAGGCAAGTGGAATTGCTGTGAAAAAATGGAAATGGTTAAGATTGAAACGCAGGAACAAACGAGGGGAAAATAAAAAAGAGAATACCAGGAAATGATATTCTCTTTAACACCGCCTTTGGTGCTTATCCGGTCGCATGTTGTGCAACATGCTGACCAGAAAAGCGCTTAAACCAAAGGTTAAAACAGGTGCCATTAAAATGGCCAGTAAACTAACAGAAGAAACCATAGCCAGCCCCTATTCGGCGGCATCAGTGACATCAGATGACGACACAGTACTGTCAAACGTGATCAGCACTTTGGTTTCCACGCCAATATCTTCCAGTTCCACTTTGTGTGAGGTGTTTAATATATCGCTGTACACCTCATTTTGCACTTCGTAGCTGGTACTGCTGGTTGCAGAATAGACATAAAAATCTGTCACTTCACTCAATGACACTTCACCGGCAGTCGCTACACCTGAAACCAAAACGCCCGCACCTAAAACCAATAACCCTTTTACTTTGCCTAACATGACCTTTACTCCTGAAACAATGAACCGAACTGATTTACCCAATATGTCGCGTCTTGCGATGAAAAGGTTTTAGCGATACTTGTGCCAAAAATAATAAATTTTATAAGCCTTTGTTTTTAAAAGAAAATTATTTTTACAGATATAAAGCACATTGAAGTTGAACTAGTGCTAAAGTCTAATGCCTGGTGAAATTAACCAGGCATGTGGTTAATTTCACCAAGTTAACAGAGTGGGCTTTACAAAGCCGTGCAGGCAACTGACAATATTGTTAAGTTTCCTTAGAAATTACACAACAGATGAAAATAGCGCTTGCGCAAATGCACGTCGTTCCCATGGAACTGGAAAAAAACCTTCAAACTATGTTGCGCATGATTGATGACGCAAAACAGCAACATGCCGATGTCGTGGTTTTTCCGGAGCTGTGTATCAGCGGCTACCTGCTGTCTGATCAGTGGCTTAATCGACAATTTTGTCAGGATCTAATGCAATATAATGAACGCCTGCTGGAAGCCAGCCGCGGCATAACCCTGATATATGGCAATATTTGCGAAATACCCAGTAATGAGGCCGGTGGATTCCACCCCAACAAAGATGGCCGCAGTCGCCTGTACAATGCCGCCTATGTGATGCACGATGGTGCCTATGCCAAACGACCTGAAAGCACCGAATTTATACTGCCGGAAGGCATTCACCCTAAAGCATTGTTACCCAATTACCGTTTCTTTGATGATCAGAGATACTTTTTTTCTTTAGTGGATGTCGCTCAAGATTTTGCCGTTCCGGTACACACGCTGGCACAACCTTTTGTCATTCCCACAGCCGGTGGCAATGTCAAAATTGGCGTAGAGGTGTGTGAAGATCTCTGGTGTAAGGACTACCGAATCCAGGGCGAAAGTGTCAATGTTTCAAAATATCTGATCCAAAATGGCGCTGAAATGTTAGTCAATATCTCTGCCTCTCCCTGGACATTTCACAAAAATGACGCGCGGGACAGACGATTGCAATTCCTCAAAGCGGAAATAGAACAGGCAGATCTGCAGTTTGTGCCTTTTTATTACACCAATAATGTTGGCGCACAAAATAATGGCAAAAACATTATCACCTTTGATGGTGATACCTCCGCCTATAACCACAATGGACAACTGGCGGCCAACAGTGCAAAACCCTTCCGGCAAACCCTGTTATTAGTGGATCACGAAGCGATAAATGATATGCGTGTCGGCCGCAGCGAAACCGATAAAATCGCACAAAAATATCAGGCGATTGTTACCGGATTACGTCATATCCCTGAACTGCTGGGTTGGCAGGAAGACCCCAAATTCGTTATTGGACTCAGTGGTGGCGTAGACAGTGCGCTTGTGGCCTGTTTGCTGAAACTGGCCTTCGGAGCTGACAATGTCTGGACTGTGAACATGCCCACACAGTATAACTCCAGCAAAACCAAAGATGCCGCCGCCTGGATAAGTAAGAAACTGGGTGTCCGGCACATCGTGGTGCCTATTCAGGCTCTGGTAGAAGAGCAAATGTCAGTATTTGCGCAACTGGATGCCAGCTGCGAGTCTCCGGACTGGATGAGAAAACTGTCGGACGAAAACATTCAGGCTAAAATCCGTGGCACCAGCATCCTGTCAAATATTGCCGGCCGTTACGGACGCATGTTCACCAACAACGGTAACAAAGTGGAAATCGCACTCGGTTACGCTACATTGTACGGTGACGTGGGTGGAGTTATTGCCCCTATTGGCGATCTGACTAAGGCGGAAGTGTTTGACATGGTACGCTACCTGAACCGACAGGTATTTAAGGATGAAGTGATCCCCGAAAGTCTGTTACCCGACGATCAGTTTCGCTTTGCCGAAGAAGCCATTGCCCCCAGCGCTGAACTCAGAGATGCCCAAATAGATCCCATGAAGTTTGGTTATCACTGCCAATTGCTGGAAGCCTGTACCTCGTTTCAAAAAGTCACCGCAGAAGATGTGATGGGCTGGTATCTGCAAGGCTGTTTAGCGAAAAAGCTGAACATGGATGAGGCGCTCATTCCCCGTTGGGGTATTGATGATCCCGGTACCTTCATGCAAGATTTAGAATGGTTTTATGACGGGATCCGCAAAAGTGTGTTTAAGCGAATTCAATCCCCCCCTATCGTGTTAACCAGCCCCTCAGCCTATGGCTTTGATATTCGGGAAAGTCAGTTGCCCAACTACCAGGGCGAGAAGTATCAGCAGTTAAAGCAACAGGTACTGGCCATGCAACAATACTCAGAGCAAGCCTGAATCGGGTTGACCAAATCAACATTGACTAAATTAAAATTGGCTAAATTACGCCAGGTATTCCTCACGGGTTTTTAGTTTGGCGCGGGTGCTCAACATGGCATCCAGCGCATCCGTAAGCACACTGGCCTGGGTGCCCGGTTTAATGGCGTTTTCACTGAGATGACGACGCCAAACCCGTGACGCCGGTTGCCCCTGGAATATCCCCAGCATATGACGAATAACATGCCAGGCTCTGCCTCCAGAAGCTATATGACGCTCTACATACGGCATCATCTGTTGCACCACAGCCTCGCGGGTCAGCTCAGCAGTCTGCGCAAATAGCTTAGATTCTACCTGAGTTAAGATCCACGGATTGCTATATACTTCGCGGCCCATCATCACCCCATCAGTGTATTGCAGATGGTTGTGCACATCTTCCAGGGTTTTAATACCGCCATTAATACTGATGTGCAAATCCGGGAATTCCTGTTTCAGTTGGTAAACACGTTCGTATTTAAGCGGCGGAATTTCCCGATTTTCTTTGGGACTGAGTCCCTGCAACCAGGCTTTGCGGGCATGAACAATAAAGTGCTGACAACCGGCTTCAGCCACAATATGGATAAATCGGGTAAGATCTTCATACTCGTCCATATCATCAATACCAATACGGGATTTTACCGTTACCGGAATATCAACCGCCGCCTGCATGGTTGAAATACTGGCCGCTACCACATCCGGTTCGGCCATTAAACAGGCACCAAAGCTACCGTTTTTAACCCGATCAGACGGACAGCCCACATTGATATTCACTTCATCATAACCAAGCTGCTGTGCCCGCTCTGCACAGTAAGCCATGTCTTTGGCTTCAGAACCCCCCAATTGCAATGCCACCGGATGTTCTTCGCTGTTGAATCCCAGATAATCCCCTTTGCCATGAATAATGGCGCCGGTCGTCACCATCTCGGTGTACAGCAACACATTTTGACTCATCAAACGATAAAAATAGCGGCAATGACGGTCAGTCCAGTCCAGCATGGGTGCAACGGAAAACTTGCGCGCAGTGTTAATATCGGTATTTGCCATCAGGTTAATTGAGCTTCAGTTTAAAAACGGGCACGAAGTGTACAACAAATACCCAGGTTATCGCAAAAAATACACTGAATTTTCCGATAATTCAGCGCACAACAGACACCTGTTCCCCGGTTGTGATCACTCAGAGCGGGTTACCGGAAAGCCCTTGTTCATCCAACCGAAGATACCTTCGTACAAGACCGCGGTGTTTTCAAAGCCCATGTTATTCAGTTGATCCACCAGGTATACGGAGGCCGCCCTGGGACAAGAACAATAGGCCACGATTTGTGCATCTCTGGGTAAGTCCTTCACTTTATCGGCCAGATCAGTGTAATAGGGAAATGGAATACTGCCTTCGATGTGCGCGCGTTGCCACACCGAGGGAACTCGGGTATCCAGAATTACCATTTTGTTTTTAGCCTGCATCGCACTGTAAAGCTGTTCGGAATCAATAAACTGGCCATCTTTGAGCTGCCAGCGGGGATTGTCGTTATCGGGATTCTGCACATACTGGTCGGGAGTGGGAATGGGCCGCAGCGGCATTTTTTGCTGTACCCAACCGCTGGCTTTGCTACGGATAAAGGCGGTGACATTGTCAATGTCATCTGCAGACGGCGTTTTTCAAGGTAGTTGTCGCCTAAGCCGTTAAGCTGCTTCTTTTTTGCTCTCCGGATTAAGTTCCACAAC
>NZ_JBVTQY010000053.1:0-23590 GCF_055755215.1 Planctobacterium sp. R6 | reverse complement strand
GGAGTGGACGGGACTCGAACCCGCGACCCCCGGCGTGACAGGCCGGTATTCTAACCAACTGAACTACCACTCCGCATGTAATTTGAAGTCGAGACGAAAGTAAAATTGGCGGAGTGGACGGGACTCGAACCCGCGACCCCCGGCGTGACAGGCCGGTATTCTAACCAACTGAACTACCACTCCGCATTAAGATTTAATAAATCTTTTTACTTTCAACAACTTACTTGTTTTTCAAGCCCGTTGTCTCAACCGCGGCGCAGATGATACGGGTTCAGGTATGTCGAGTCAACAGCTTTTTTCCACTTTATTTGATATTTTCTTTTAACAGACTGTTATTTAAACGATTACAGTTTTATTTCTGTTCAGTGACAAAATAAGCCCCAATTTGAGGCGGTTTATTAGTCAGGCATAGACAGTTCGATAATCCCGGAATCCGTTGCATCATCCGCGGATTTTAGTTTTTTACCATCACTTTTGCCTTTATTGCCGGGTAGCAAGGACTTTATCTTATCCAACAGCTCTGTCATAAACGAACCACCGCTGGTTTCGGGTACAGCCCTGTCGACCTCAACTGGTTTCTTTGTTTTTGGTGCTTTACCTCTGCCCAGGAAAAACCACAAAATAAAGCCACCAAATATCACAATAAACAAATTAGCCCCCACCACGATTGCCATGAGCTGTGAGCGCGGCATACCTTCCTCTTCCACAGGCGCGGCTTTTAACTTTTCTAACTCCTGCAGTGCCAGGGCTTCTGCCGATTGTGCATCTTCAGGCAATGCGTCTAAATCTTCCAGATTGGTTTCTAACAATGGTTCTTCAAATACGAAGGTGTATTCGGGCACGTCCAGAATAAAATCACGCCCATCGACCGTGTTGCCGTAAGCCGTTAACTTGACCCTGAATACACCGTATTCAAAATTTACAATCTCATGGGTTCTTATTTTGTCGGTAATATCAGTAATCGAGAAATTTTGTACATCGCCATTGGGGAACCGCACCTTACCATCCACCAGTAAACTGGACATATCGACGGTTTTTCTGTCTGCATCGACTTTCAGAAGGTGAAAACCGTCTCCTTCTTCATCCAGCTCAACATCAATAGAAATGGGATTATCCAGCAACAGGATATTTTCACCCACCTTTTGACGGGTAAACATGGGCGTCACTATTGTAAAAATGGGGGTCCATTCACCTGAGGCTATTCTGAGATTAAACTGTCCGGTAAAGGTGCCATCCAACGGCCTTTCGTCCATACCTTTGCCATCGTCCTGAAAGGTTGCTATCAGTTCTGTTTGAGCACCAAAGTTGTTGTAGCTGGGGTTATTGGTACTCTTAAACTCCATGGTGAGTTGTACTACGTCACGAAACTCATTGTAATCAATTGCCTGACCACCGTTAGTCAGGTAGGCGGTTTGCTTAATTATCTCACCCGAAAAGATGATAGGTGCCAGTGGATTGGTTTCCAGTTGAATATCACTGACCACCATGACCCGACTGTCAGGCAAAATTTGTCCCACTGCCTGCCATGGGCCAGGGGTGGGATTTTTAATTTTGATCATGTCGTAGGTTTGGGAGTCGTACCAAACGATATCCAGATCATCTGCCATATTCTGAAAAATCTTACTGCCGTCAGGCCGCACTAACACCACCGGTGTTGAGCCGAACTTACGAAAGAAGATCATAGTAATTTCATCAACCTTGTAATCGATACGAAAGCGATTCTGCAGCAATTTTATGCCGTTGTAATAGTCGTTACCGAGTTCCACCAACGGGCTTCTGTCAATGGTATTTTGCTGATCTGTTGCATTACCCGCCCTCTGCTGCCCATAACTGTGAGGCACAGAAAGTAAAACAATACAAAGTAAAGCAACAAATCGGGTTATCAAAGTCCTGTTCTCCAAAGGCATTTTCCGCCTTCTTTTTCTACGATATCGAGTCTCTCTTCATGATGTTTAAGTTCATCGGCCGATGCCCTGATAATCTTTAATGGTTTGCGTTCCCCTGATAACCGGCGAATACTGAGGTCGTCTTCTCCACTTTTGTCATTACCTGATAAGTTAAGACGTGTTTGCCCTCCGGTCATTTGCAGATAAACATCTGCCAGAATCTCGGAATCCAGCAAGGCGCCGTGGAGTTCACGGTGGGAATTATCTATGCCATAACGACGACACAAAGCATCCAGATTGTTTTTTTGCCCGGGATGGAGCTTTCTGGCCAGCTCAAGGGTATCTAACACCGAGCAAATTTGATCGACTTTAATTTGTTTATGTGTCGCCAGGGAAGCCAGTTCGTGATTTAGGAACCCGACGTCAAACGGTGCATTGTGAATCACCAGTTGAGCACCGCGTACATATTCTAAAAACTCGTCTACAACTTGTGAGAATACCGGTTTATCGGTCAGAAACTCATTGGTAATTCCGTGGACATCTATGGCTTCCTGTTCTACTACGCGCTCAGGATTAATATACACGTGATAATGATTGCCCGTGAGTCGGCGGTTCACCAGCTCTACACAGCCTATTTCAATTACCTTATGTCCCTGTCTGGGATCTATACCGGTGGTTTCTGTATCTAATACTATTTGACGCATCAAAACTCCATACATTGACGACGCTAGCTCAATACACTGATCTAACACCAGGATGAAAGGATAAATCAAGGGGCTTAGCTTTATTTTAGCGCAACGACTGACAGCATGAATACAATCAGGTTATGATCTGCTAAAAAAGACAGACAAAAAACAATGACTAAAAAAGATGTTGCCATATTTACCGATGGCTCCTGCCTGGGCAATCCAGGACCGGGCGGCTATGGGGCAATAATGATTTACAAAAAGAACCGAAAAGAACTGGCTAAAGGCTATGCGTTGACCACCAACAATCGCATGGAACTACTGGCTGCAATAGTGGCACTTGAAACCCTTAACACCGGCTGTAATGTCAACCTGACCACAGACAGTCAATATGTCCGGCAAGGGATCACTTCCTGGCTCAAGGGCTGGAAAGCCAAAGGCTGGAAAACAGCAAGCAAAAAGCCGGTTAAAAACAAAGATTTATGGCAGCGTTTAGATACGGCTTGTCAGCCACATACAATTCAATGGAATTGGGTGAAAGGCCATTCTGGCCATCCCGAGAATGAACGCTGTGACCAGTTGGCACGTCAGGCAGCCGAAAACGACAATCAACGTCAGGATGAGGGTTATCTGGCTGAACAAAGCTGACCCTCTGTACGGCTACCAACATACCACCAGTTTGCCGATATTATTATTGTTGGCCATGTATTCATGAGCCAAATTGATATCGGCAACGGAATAAACCCGATCCACCACAGGCCGGATTGCACCACGGCGCAAGGCCCCCGAATATCGCTGTACAAAGTGTTGGATTAATTGGGTTTTATAGTGATCACTGCGATTGCGCAATGTACTGGCGATAAGACTTGCTCGCTTGGCCAACATTTTCGCCATATCCAGTTGTTCAACGTAGCGTCCCCCCAGAATAGCTAACTGAATAATTTTTCCATCCACAGCGAGTATATTCAGGTTTTTGCCGGTATAGTCATTGGCTACCACGTCCACCACAATATCAGCGTTAAAGCCCTGCGTTTTTAGTACCTCATCAAAGCTATTTTGCCGATAGTTAATCAGAATATCTGCTCCGAGATCAGCGCATGCCTGCAACTTAACATCATTCGAGGCCGTCACCGCTACCTGAGCGCTCTCCTGCTTTGCCAACTGAATCGCGGCGGTGCCGACACCGCTCGCTCCGGCATGAATCAATACTTTTTGTTCAGGTTGAAGTTGTCCAATGGTAAATAGTGCCTGATAGGCGGTCAGAAAAACTTCGGGTATCGCAGCAGCATGGCTCATGGCCATATCATCGTAAACTGGAATGGCGTGTTCCGCGGGAAAACTAACATATTGCGCATATCCTCCGCCCGTCACCATAGCGCAAACCGTTTTGCCCAGTAGTGCTCGATCGACACCCGCGCCCACGTCGCAAATCACCCCTGCGACTTCCATGCCGAGAATCTGGCTCGCGCCAGCCGGTGCTGGATATTTTCCTTGCTTTTGCAATAAATCGGCTCGATTAATGCCAAATGCCTTTACCTGGCATAGCACCTCACCTTTTTCAGGAATGGGCGCAGCACAGGAATTTAAATCACAAGTTTGCGTAACAGGATCAATATCCAAAAACTGCATTTGCATCGTTTGACATTCTTAACAGGTAGTAAAAGTTGTGTGGGCGTCGGAAAATGACGTATCAGAAACCGTCACAGAACTCACAGCTGAGGCAGGAGACCCCTTCCATAACCAGTCCATGAGCATTTCAATGTCTGCTGACTCCCCCTGGGCGAACACCTCAACAGAACCATCAGGTAAGTTTTTAGCATAACCGCTAAGATTGAGTGAAAGTGCTTTTTCACGTGTGGTGGCACGATAAAACACGCCCTGAACCTTTCCTGATACTATGGCTTTTTTGGCGTAATTTGACATTCTAATTCCATGAAGATAGGAGAGAACATGCACCCAACTACAGTAAAGTAGCGTCTAAGGGGCAGCTAAGAAACCGTTGTTATTGTTACTGACGCTACATCATCTGAACAACTTCGGTACCTACCACAAAAGTACTGTCGTTTTCTTCAAACTGCCTGACCACCTTTACAATAGCGCACAACGAAGAGATTTGATCACTGGTAGATTCAATATTCACTTCCATTTCGTCGCCAACCTGCAAGGCTTCTGGTACTTCAAATGACATACCAGTCGCACTGATATCACGACACAGGGCCGAGATCTTTTGTTTGGCTCCATCGCCATTCACTAACAGCGTACACGGAGAGTTCATCATCATTCGGAAAAAAGCGCGTTTGTCGTCGTATCCCAGCATTGCGTTACCTCTTGGCTAAGTGAAACATCGACTTTATTATTATCCGGGAAGTCATTCCCGTTAGCGCAGAGTTTGTTTCTTTTTTGCCATTGAACAAAACAAACAAACTCAGCAACTGCGAATCATTCTATGTAAAAAAAATGTTGCCTGCACCTCTATCACTAGAACTTGTCTAAATAGTTTTCGATCCTCTTAGATGAAATCGGCATACTTGTACCCAGTTGCTGAGCGAAAAGTGAAATACGTAGCTCTTCAATCTGCCAACGCACATCTGCCAGACCTTCTGGTGCGTTCACTTCACGTGCAAATTTCTGTAACACCTGCTCATAGCGCTGCTGTACTTTTTCAATCTGTAACTGTTGACTGCGATCCCGAATGGGGTCCACCGGAATTTTTTCCAGACGTCTTGCCAGCCCCTCAATATAGCGGTTCCAGTCTTTCAGCTTTTCAACCCCAATATCAGCAACAAAGCCGGGGTACACTAATGACGCTAAATGACCTTTAACATCGGCAAAAGCATTAATCATATTCAACGGTGTTTTGCCTTTCAGGGTTTTGCTTATACCGTGGGCCGTGGTAAGGCCTTTTTCTACCTGAATGGCGACGTCCAGTACCTGATCGTTTAACTCGCCCGCCAGGGACTGACACAATTGCGCAAAGCCATGCGCTGATCGCAAATCATAAGCTGAGTTTTGTATGGCTTCGTCCACAACGGCGTCAATGCAATCACTGATCAGCGCCCTGATTTGACCAAACGGATTGAAGTACAGGCCCAATTTAGATTTGTTAGGTAGTTTGTCTTGCAGATATTTGATCGGTGATGGCAATTGTTTAATCAGCAGTTGTCTTACACCTTGTTGGTGTGAACGAGCAGCCTTGTGGGCGTCATCAAACAATTTCAGGTGAACCTTGTTACCCTCTTTGACAAGGGCGGGATAGGCCTTCACCGTATAAGCGGCATCTTTATTGGTCCACTGGGCAGGTAAATCATCAAAATCCCAGCTCTGTATGTCTTTCCGCTCAAGGTCAGGGGTCGCGACAGCCTTAAGGGTATTACTCAGGTGCTTTTTAAACTGGGTTTTCAGAGATGTCAGATCTCTGGATTGCCCTAAAAACTTATCGTTTTCATCATATAATTTAAAATTAAACTGCAAATGTGCCGGCAATGATAAACCTTCCCAGACATCATCAGACAATACTACGCCACTCATCCTGGTCAGCTTTTTAGTAAAGGCTTTCTTAAAATCACCTTCTACCTCCAGACCGTTAATAGCCCCTTTGGCGTAATCTGGTGCGGGCACAAAATTGCGGCGTAGTTGCTTGGGTAGCCATTTAATCATTGTTACGGCCAGCTCTTCTCTTAACCCAGGCACCAGCCAGTCGCACCGTTCTTCAGTTACCTGATTCAAAAGAGGTAGGGGTATTTTTAAGCTGACCCCGTCGTCATCTGCACCCGGGTTAAATGCATACTCCAGAGGTAACACCAGATTCCCGGCACGCCATTGATCCGGAAAGTGACTCTCTCCGGCATCACTGGCGTCATTTTTGAACAAGTCTTCTTTATCCAGATGCCAACGCTGTTGTTCATTTTTATCCTGTCGTTGCCACCATTTTTTGAAGTCCGCTTCAGTACAGATATTTTCAGGCAACTTTTGGTCGTAAAAATCCACCAGGACCTGTTCGTCCACCAACAAATCCCGACGTCGAATTTTTTCTTCCAGATTTTCGACTTCAGCGATTTTTTCCAGATTCAGTCTCAGAAACGGGAAATTTAATTTAGTGTCACCATTTACCAGCGCTTCCATAATAAACAACTGCCGACAGGTGGCGGGGTCGATTTTGCTGTACAGCACAGTGCGCTGATTCACCACCGGCAGCCCCAACATGGTGGCGGATTCCTTTGCTTTAACCGCGCCCGCCTTTTTGCTCCAGAATGGTTCAGCATAGCGATATTTACATAGGTGTTTACCCGCTTCTTCTAACCACTTTGGCTCAACTTTGGCTATAGTTCTGGCAAACAATTTACTGGTTTCAACCAGTTCAGCTGCGATCAACCATTTAGGTGGCTTCTTATAAAGTGCTGATCCCGGAAAGACCACAAACTTATTGTTACGGGTTCCCAGAAATTCTTTATTTTGCTCCATAAATCCGGCATTGGTTAACAGGCCGGGGATCAATGAGCGATGAACACTTTCAAAATCTGCAGCACGGTTTTTTATCCCCCACCCCAGTGATGAAAACGCCTGTTTTAGCTGACTAACAATATCCTGCCACTCCCGCAATCGCAGATAATTCAACATCTGATCTTTGCACCATTTGCGCAGCTGATTGCCAGAAATATTGCGCTGTTGCTCGCGAAACCCTTTCCACAGGTTTAAATAAGCGACAAACTCAGATTCTTTGTCATGCCACTGAGCGTGCAGTTCATCGGCCTTTTGTTTAAATTCAGCAGGACGCTCCCGAGGGTCCTGAATGGACAATCCGGCCACGATAATCATGATTTCGTTTAGCGTATCCAGTTTGTCAGCTTCCACCAACATACGTGAATAACGCGGATCAACCGGTAACCGGGACATTGCCCGTCCAATTGCGGTCAGCGTCAACATTCCGCGTTTACCTTTGCTGACAGCCTGCAACTCTTCCAGCATTTTGATCCCGGCAGTAATATCTCGGGATTGCGGTGGCTGAACAAATGGAAACCGCTCAATATCACCCAGCCGCAATGCCGTTAACTGCAAAATGACTGAGGCCAGATTGGTACGCAAGATCTCCGGATCGGTAAACTCAGGTCGACGCAAATAATCATCTTCATCGTACAAGCGAATACAGATACCTTCTGCAACGCGCCCACATCGTCCGGCACGCTGATTAGCACTGGCCTGGGACACAGGTTCTATGGGGAGTCGTTGCACTTTACTGCGCGAGCTGTAACGGGATATCCGTGCGGTCCCTGTGTCTATGACATAGCGGATGCCAGGCACAGTTAAACTGGTTTCAGCGACGTTGGTGGCCAGCACAATTCGTCGGCCTTGATGAGGCTGAAATATTCGGTTTTGTTCTGACGCAGACAACCTGGCATACAGGGGTACAATTTCCGTGTGTTTTAATTTCGCGTTGGCCAGAAACTCCGCGGTATCGCGTATTTCCCGTTCGCCACTTAAAAAGACCAGGATATCGCCCCGCCCCGCCTTCGAAAGCTCTTTGACCCCATCCAAAATACCTTCCAATTGGTCGCGTGTTTCGTTGCGCTCATTCATCAGCGGGCGATAGCGGACCTCGACCGGGTAAGTTCGCCCTTCTACCAGAATCATTGGGGCATTGTTAAAGTGTTTGGAAAATCGCTCAGGATCGATAGTGGCAGAAGTGATGATGACTTTCAGATCGGGTCTTTTGGGCAGTAATGATTTCAAATAGCCCAGGATAAAATCAATATTGAGGCTGCGCTCATGTGCCTCATCAATAATCAGTACTTCGTATTTACTCAGAAACCGGTCTTCCTGAATTTCTGCCAACAGGATACCGTCTGTCATCAACTTAATGTAGGAAGATTCTGATGTCTGGTCGGTAAAGCGAATTTTAAAACCTACAGTCTCCCCCAGTGGCGATTGCAATTCCTCGGCAATGCGACTGGCAACACTGCGGGCTGCCAGACGGCGTGGTTGGGTATGACCTATCCGACCTTTGCAACCCAGCCCTGCCTCAAGGCATATTTTGGGTAACTGCGTGGTTTTACCTGAGCCGGTCTCCCCTGCCACAATAACCACCTGATGCTGCTGCAAGGCAGTTAAAATTTCCTCTTTTTGTTGTGATACCGGTAATTCCGGATAATTCAGCTCCGGACGATTTTCCAGTCTGTGGTTTACCCATTGCTGGCTGTTAACGATGGCAGCCAGTAACTTATCCGGCACATCAATCTCTCCGTCAGCAGGCGCGGATAATTTTTCTATGTTTCGACGGAAATAATGTTTATCACTGATGCGACACGCATCAATCTGACTGGATAAATATTGGAAAGACTGTACTTTGGGCAAAATCTAGAAACCTGTCACTAAAAGAGCGACAGATCCTAGAAAATTGCGTCAGCTATTGCCAGTTTTTTATTGCACCGGGTTTAACCGGCGTGCTTGTAACCATCCCGCAATTGAATATCGATGGCATTGAGTATCTGGGCACGACTAATACTCCCCAATAATACCCCATCGTCGTCAACTACCGGATATACCTTGGGTTTCTCAGAAATCATCTTCTGGGCAACCTCTAAAACTGAGGCATAGGGTTTAAGCGATAACACGTCTTTCATCATGATATCTTTTACACGTGCCACCTGCTCGCGATAGTAACTGGACTCTATCATTTGTCGTAAACAGTCTTGTTCAGATAAAAATCCCACCAGTTGTTTTTTCTCGTTAACAACCGGGCCCCCGGTTTGATGGCTATGCAATAACTTCTCGACGGCTTCGGCAACCGGCATTTCGGTCGTAAACGTAACAGGACGCCGACTCATATAATCGCAAACCTGTAATGACTCCATTCTGCCTCCTTTTATAAGTATGGATTCTAAGCGCTGTAAAGCATTGGAGCGGGGATTAACTCCCTTACCAGTAAAGATAGTCCCAAGTTTCGGGGAATAACAACTATTTTTACAATATTCATACAGGTTTTGATTAGTCCAGTGTAAATCCCACTTTAAGGGACACTTGCCAATGGGCCACTTTTCCTTGCTCAAGGTGACCGCGGGTTTCCGTCACTTCAAACCAGCGCATATTGTGCACCGTCTCACTGGCCTTAGCGATGGCGTTTTCTATCGCCTGTTGCATACCTTCAGGCGATGAGCCGGTAAGCTCAATTAATTTATAGGTATGATGACTCATGACACTCTCCAATTTAACTGTTCGCTAAAGTTATAGTTCAATGTTGCTGAAATCTAAACCTCAGCCCCATTAAAACCGCCATAACAGAGCAGTAAACCGGGCAGTATCAGTTGCTTCGAAAGCGCTTTTTTGTTTGAATTTATGTTTGAATTCTTACAGACAGCTAAATGTGAGCAACGCGTTAAATTCCCAACCTTCCATTTTGTGGCACGATTACGAAAGCTGGGGGGCTCAACCTCAAAAAGATCATCCCAGTCAGTTTGCTGCGATTCGTACCGATCTTGAGCTCAACCCCATTGAAGATCCAATTAACTGGATGTGCCAGATACCCAACGATTATCTTCCTCATCCGCAAGCCTGTTTAATCACCGGTATTACCCCGCAACAATCGTTGCGTGACGGCATGATTGAAGCGCAATTCATGGCGAAAATTCACCAACAGATGAGTCGTCCTCTTACCTGTGTTACCGGCTACAACAACATTCGCTTTGATGACGAACTGACCCGTTTTTCTCTGTATCGCAATTTTTTCAATCCTTATGCGCGTGAATGGCAAAATGGCAACAGCCGTTGGGATATCATCGATATGGTTAGAGCCTGTTATGCACTGCGACCGGAAGGTATTAACTGGGTATTCAATGATGACGGCAAACCCACCTTTAAGCTGGAGCTTCTGTCGAAAGCCAATGGTATAGCACACGAATCCGCCCATGACGCCTTGTCTGACGTTTACGCCACAATTGGCCTGGCCAGACTGATCAAAGAGAAGCAACCCAAACTCTACGAGTTTTTGTTTTCCATCAGAGCGAAAAACAAAGTCGCCGGATACTTTAATACCGCCTTAAAAACACCGCTGGTACACATTTCGTCTAAGTTGCCCTCTGAACACGGCTGTTGCACCTGGATTGCCCCGCTTTGTCCTCATCCTACCAATAAAAATGCCATTATCTGCATCAACCTTGCCCTGCCGGTTGAGCCGTTGGCAGAACTCAGCATTGAGGAATTAAAGGCCAAAATGTACCTGCGCAGCGATGAGTTATCGCCGGGCGAGGCGCGCTTGCCGATAAAGCTCATTCATCTGAACAAATGTCCTGTGGTGGCCCCGGCCAAAACGCTGACGGAAGAGAACGCCCAGCGTCTGGGAATCGATCGGGAACAATGCCTCTCGAACCTGAAGTTCATACAGCAACAAGTGGGTCTGGAGCAAAAGATCTCCGCACTCTACGAGGGTTCAGAAAACCCGCAGCAGGACCCGGATCACGCCTTATACAGTGGCGGGTTTTTAAGCGACGCAGATCAACAACTTTGCCAGCAACTTCTGGATACGGCACCGGCGTCGCTGGATAAATTTGCCGGGAAATTTAGCGACCCCAGACTCAATACTCTGTTGTTCAGATATCGCGGCAGAAACTATCCTAATTTGTTTAACGCTGAGGAACTGGATAAATGGCAACGGCACCGCCAATACCGACTGACCGACCCCGGTTCGCCAGCCAGCCTGACACTTAACGATTACCTGCTTGAAGTGGAACAATTGGTCGCTGAAAATAGCCAGCAACCACAAAAATTAAGATTGCTAAAAGACTTGTATCAGTACGCTCAACAGCTGTAATCTTGAGTTTTACCAAACATTGCCGATATGTTGGTAACATTTGATGCCTGATATCCTGTCAGCTGTCACTCTAAAATTATAAAAGCACTGCGGTACAACAAATGAATGGAATTTATTTAGAAATCGACCCAACCGACGAGTATCTTGACCTGATGCTGATGCCATCAGAAATAGAAGGCCGTCTGGAAGAGAAGTCGATAATGTCATTCGTCAAAAGTAGCGAATACAACACCTTCTATATCTTTGAAGAAGCTATTGCTGCCGCTGTTGCTACATTTAAAAACGCACAACGCGTAGATACCTCAGACCCCATCACAGAACGCATTGGTGAAAGACGCGACGCGCAAGTCAACTTTCGGCTATCTGAAGACGAAATGCGGGTAAATCTGGTAATCACGTCGGCCTGGGCAGGCAAACAAGCCTCGGTTAAAGCCCTGCAAACTCAGGCCAAAAAACTGGGCATTGTGCGCGGACTGAGCAAGAAAAAGCTGGTAGAGATGGCAGATGAAGCCAGAAAATCCCCTCCAGGCACGGTACTGGATGATGTTGTTGCAATGGGATTACCGGCCAGAAATGGTAAAAACTCCCGGGTAAAAGCATTGGTCGAAAATGCACTGGAGCGCATTCTCAAGCCCAAAGAAAAAGACGGACGCGTTGATATGCGCGATCTGGGCGATATTATTTGCGTAAAAGCCGGGACGCCTGTGGCCAGACGGGCACAACCCACTGAAGGGCGAAAGGGTTATACAGTTACCGGCACACCGTTAGAACCTGTAGCGGGCACCTGGGTCAGTTTCAAACCAGGTTCGGGAACTGAAATCAGCCCGGATGATGAAAACCTATTGATCGCCGAAATAAACGGCATGCCGAAATTCAAACAGGATCGCATGTGGGTAGATGACACCTTTATCTGCAAAGGGGTTAATGTCGGAACCGGTAATGTCAATTATGATGGCGCAGTTTTGGTTAACGGCGATGTCACAGAAAAAATGCAAATCATCGCCACCGGCGATATCACCATTAATGGCTTTGTTGAATCAGCATTTATTCAGGCCGGCGGCGATATTATTATCACCGAAGGGGCAACCGGTAAGCATCAGGAAGCGTCCGACGATTACAGTACCATACTGGAAGCCGGAGGCAGTGTGCATGTGGCCCATGGACAAGGCCTTGATATTCGTTGCAATGGCAACGTTACTGTAGGGCGACAACTGGCTTACAGTAAAATCAATTGTCGTGGCACTGTCACTGCCGGCCCCATCAATAATCCAAATGGCAACCTGTTCGCCTGTAAAATTGAATGTTATGGCAAAATTTCAGCAGGCACGTTAGGCGCCGTATCCGGCAGTACCCTGTCCATTGATTTCAGTGGTGGCTTTAACCAGTTGATGGAGAAAAAAGATCAACTGGATGAATTGTGGCTGCAATTGCAACAAAACAATAAGAGCCATGAAGACAAAATTAATTTTATCAAAAGCAAAAAAATTCCAAGACAACTGGCCGACAGAGTGAACGAAGCGATTCATCTGTTCAATAATGAGAAAAAAACCTTAGAGTGGCTGCAAGAAAAAATCATCGAAATTAAAAAAGCCAAAGAAGAATATGTCGAAGTTATTGGCCTGGAAGCAAAAAACAAGATTTACCCGGGCGTGGTGGTACGACTCAACAACCGTTCGTGGAAAGCAGATCGGGAATATCCGCGGGCCCGGATTAAATACGAAGGTCACCAGTGGATGTACGATCCTAATACCAGATAAATCGAAAAAGCGGTGCATCAGCACCGCTTTTTTAGCTTATTTAGTCAACCGCTTTAGCAACGCCGACGTGTCCCAACGGCCACCACCCATGTTTTGGACGTCAGCATAAAACTGATCCACCAGTGCTGTCAGCGGTAAACTACTGCCATTGCGCCCTGCTTCCTGTAGTGCTATCCCCAGATCTTTACGCATCCAGTCGATAGCAAACCCGAAATCAAATTGATCCTGCAACATGGTTTTATGTCTGTTTTGCATTTGCCAGGATTGCGCCGCCCCCCGGGAGATAACATCAACCACGGCTTCGCAATCCATACCGGCATTTTGACCAAATGCCAATGCTTCAGCCAGGCCCTGAACCACGCCGGCAATACAAATTTGGTTCATCATTTTAGCCTTTTGTCCGGCACCCACATCCCCTAGTAGTCGATGATATTGCGAATAGGCATCCAACACCTCCGTTACCTGCTCATACACAGACGCTTTTCCACCCAACATAACCGTCAGTTTTCCATTTTCTGCACCGGCCTGGCCGCCGGAAACCGGACCATCTAAAAAAGCCACCTGCTTGTTCGCTAATTCTTGTGCCATTTCGCTAGCCACTTCGGCAGAGGTGGTGGTGTGATCAATGACAATAGTGTTTTCCCGAATGCCTTTTACAACACCATTGTCACCCATTATCACCTGACGTAAGTCATTGTCGTTGCCAACACAGACACAAATGATATCTGCCATTTTTGCGGCCTCTTCAGGTGTCGTAACAGCAGTACCATTGTATTCCTGACACCAGCGTTCAGCTTTTCCTGGTGTGCGGTTATAGACAGTGACATTAAAACCCGCTTTGGCTAAGTGTCCCGCCATGGGATAGCCCATAACGCCCAGACCTAAAAAGGCAACATTTCTCATTTTCAACTACCCGGATATTGTAATTTTTCATCGAGGACGCATTCTGCGTTAAATAACACCTGTAGTTCAAGCGGAAAAATTTACGCTGCACAGTGCCAATAAAAACGCTATGCTTGATTCTATGACAACATCGAGGAGCCTCTCGTGGCAGATAACATTTACCAATTCACAGTTAAAAATAATAAAGGTGAAGACATCAACCTGGCACAATATCAAGGAAAGGTTGTATTGATTGTAAACACCGCCAGCAAATGTGGTTTCACCCCGCAATATAATGGCTTACAGGCCTTGTATGATGAATACAGCCGGGAAGATTTTGAAGTTTTGGCATTTCCTTGTGATCAGTTTGGTCATCAGGAACCCGGTGATAATGAACAGATTGAGCAGTTCTGCAGTATCAACTTTGGCGTGAAGTTTCCCCTGTTTCAAAAACTGGAAGTCAATGGCAAAAATGCCGCTCCGGTGTTTGACTACCTCAAGTCTGAAGCCCCGGGATTAATGGGCAGTAAAAGCATAAAGTGGAACTTCACCAAATTTCTGATTGGCAAAGATGGCCTGCCGATTAAACGCTACGCGCCCAACACTAAACCCGAAAGTATCAAATCAGACATAGAAGCCGCCATTAAAGCCTGATGATAAAGGCAACAAAATACATGGAATGAAAACGATGAAAGTAGCCGTGTTTAGCGCAAAATCGTACGATCAATGGTTTTTGCAGAAACACGCCATAGACACGGCTATTGAGTTCACATTTTTTGAAACGGCATTAAGCCCTGAGACTGTTGCCCTTGCTGACGGTTTTGATGCTGTTAACTGTTTTGTAAATGACAACTTGTCTGAAGCGGTACTGAAAACCTTAAAAAGCTTCGGGATTTTGCACATTAGTTTACGGTGTGCGGGCTTTAACAACGTAGATCTTCAGCAGGCCGCAAAGCTTGGTCAAACCATTACCCGGGTACCGGCCTACGCACCGGAGTCGGTTGCGGAACATACCCTGGCATTATTACTCACACTGAACCGGAAAACTCACAAAGCCTACAATCGGGTAAAAGAAAATAACTTTTCACTGCAGGGATTGTTGGGCTTTAACCTTTCCGGAAAAACTGTGGGCATCATCGGCACAGGTAAAATTGGGCAGGCTGTAGTGCGTATTTTTGCAGGTTTCGGTTGTAAACTACTGTGCCACGACCCGATACAATCAGAAATCGTGTTACAAAGCGGGGCTCGTTACGAGCCACTGCAAAGCTTGTTATCCGCTTGTGATATTATCAGTCTGCACTGCCCGTTAACGCCTGAGACACAGCACCTGATTAACGACAGTGCCATCGAAAAAATGAAACCTGGCGCAATCCTCATCAACACTTCGCGCGGTGGACTGGTAGATACCAAAGCGGTGATCGGTGCCCTGAAATCGAAAAAATTAGGAGGCCTGGCGTTAGATGTCTACGAAATGGAATCAGAGTTATTTTTTAACGACTTATCTGGCGAAATTATTCAGGACGACGTGTTTCAACGGTTGTTAACTTTTCCGAACGTAGTGATTACAGGCCATCAGGGCTTTTTCACCGAAGAAGCCCTGACAGAAATTGCCACGACAACAATCAACAACTTATTGGATTTTAACAGCGGCACTATCAGGCCTGAAAATCAGATAGCGATAGCGCCAGATTAACCCTTTAGTTGTCGAACAGGCAATGATGCAAATGTTCTACAATGCCTGGCGCATCATCACTTCTGACTAAGAAGCACAGATTGTGGGCACTGGCACCGTGACAAATCATACGCAAATTGTATTTTTCCAGCGCAGATAATACGTTACCACCTACACCTCTTGTCGCCTGTAAATGATTACCGATAACGGCCACCAAAGATAAATCGTCTTCGATTTCCACTTCCCCGATTTCCCGTAACTCCGCCAGCAAAGACGGAGTAATTTTGCGGCTATTGCCATTCGTGGGTTCATCTAATGTGAGTGCGACACTGATTTCGGATGTCGTTATCAAATCAACACTGATTTTGTGTTTAGCCAGTAGCGTGAACACTTCCGCCAGAAAACCGGTGGCGTGTAACATGGCAGGACTTTTCAGGGTTAACAGTACCTGCTCTTTGCGCAGCGCAATGGCGCGATAGGCGGGTTTGTGCTCGGTTTCCCAGGCTACCCAGGTACCACCGGCTTCAGGATCTCTGCTGGACCCCACAAACACCCTGATATTGGAACGCATGGCCGGAATTAGCGTTGCCGGATGCAAAATCTTTGCACCAAAGGTTGCCATTTCCGCCGCTTCATCAAAACTGATTTCAGGTATTGGCCGGGCTTTTGCGGTCAATCGAGGATCGGTGGTGTAGATACCGTTGACATCCGTCCAAATCTGCAGAGCTGATGCCTGAACTGATTCCGCCAGTAATGCCGCACTGTAGTCACTACCGCCACGCCCAAGTGTGGTGGTTTTGCCGAATTCGTCGGAGCCGATAAAACCCTGCATAACAAAAACACTGTGGGGCAATTCCGGCAATATCAGGGTTTCTGCCTGATGTTTTATTTGTTCGATATCGGGGGTGGCTTTGCCATATGACGAGTCAGTTTTAACCACCTGACGAACATCAAAGTTGACAGCATGAACGCTGTGCTCGCGCAATATTTCAGCAAACAGCAATGACGACATGCGCTCACCGAAAGACAACAACTCATCCTGTAACGCCAGCGAATTGGCCAGTTCAGATTCTTTTGCGATCGCTGACAGCTCATTGAGCAAATGCTCCAGAGCCTGAGCCAGCTCAGGTTTATTACCCATTTTTTTGAGAATAGAAAATTCGATATCAGCAATATGCGCCAGGATGGCATCCCGCTCGTTGGTGGGCATATTGCCTTTTGCCAACCGCACCAGATAATTAGTAACCCCGGATGAGGCACTGACGACGACAACTTTTATATCCTGATTGCTTGCCACTATGCTGGCGCAGCGAGACATGGCGTCAAAATCGGCGACACTTGTGCCACCAAACTTTGCGACTATCAGTCCTGTCATAATTAATGTATTCCGAATGAATTATTGCAATTTAACACTGGCAGGAACGTTTTAAGCAAACGTTTCAATACCAGAAGCCCAACACTCCGCCCATGGAGTGACAGTTACAGAGTTTCACCTCAAATAACCAAACTTACTGCCGTCTGATTGCAGTCAGTTCTCGGCGATGGTCCCCTTCATTCAAACAGCAAAGATAAACAGACTATCCCTGTTGAACTATCTGGCCAACGCTCCTCTTCTGATATACGCAAGGAGAATACCGGTGAACAGGTATCTGGCAGGCGTAAAATCGAGTAGGCAGATTAAAAGAAATTACGCTTGCAGTTGCAAGCACAATTTAGTTCTTTCTTATCACGATATGAAAATATTTGCCTAACCACAGGTACGGCTCCTGTTGGCAATGGGCTAATTCCAGCGCTTTAATCTGTTCATAATGCAACGCCTGATGTTGCTTATCTTTTAAATAGTCATGAAAACAACGGATACCGGAGGTTTTAATCACTTCACAGGGTAATTTGGCCAACCAGCCGAGCACAGTAGCGGGCAATAGTGGCGTGTGACTGGCTAACCTGAGTCGGTTTTTTTGCTTCATCCCGTTTTTGATCAGATCAAAATTGCCGTACAGAATGTTGCCAAACAGGTTGGCGTTTTGATTAAAGAAACTCAGAGATAAGTACCCCTTGTGATTCAATAATTGCAGCAGCTTTTGCAGGACAGATTCAGGTTCCTGCAACCATTCAAACACGGCATGGCATACTATCAGTTCAAATTGCTGCTGTTCATCGATATCCTGGATAGCGCCATGCTGCAAAGTCAGGTTTTCACCGGCGTTCAGTTTGGTTTTAGCCACCTCCAGGGTGTCCCGGGACAGGTCATTTAACGTGACATTCAGCCCCTGATTCAACAACTCTCTGGCAAATTCACCGGTGCCTCCTCCGGCATCCAGCGCCTTGGCCTGTAGCGGCAACAATGGCCACAAAAATTCCAGATTGTGCAATAGCATTTCATGCCTCAGGCGCCCTTTGGTGGTACCATAAATATTTTTATCAAACTTGCTGGCAATGTGGTCGAAACTGGTATCATTGTTTCCCTCAGGCGCTTTGCTTTTCACTTTTTTATCGGACATTGATCACACAACTATGCTAGGTTTTACGTTGAAAAAATGGTTAGGCGCATTATTACAGCCTTTACCGGTACTGGTTATCATTTTACTTTTTACCTTGTGGCTCATGCTAAAAGGCCGCCACAAAGCCGCCATTTGGCTACAATCTCTGAGTGTTTTGCTGCTGATAGCTGTCACCACCCCACCACTTGCTGATTATCTGGTCAAACAGGTTGAAGGCAACATAGCACAGTTTGACGAATCACTGACCGTGGATTTCGTCGTGGTTCTGGGCTGCGGTCATGTCAATGACAGGCGCATTCCCATCACCGCACAGATAGACAGCTGCTCACTTCACCGGGTCACCGAAGGAGTCAGAATAGCAAGACAACAGCCGGGCGCTCGTATTGTGTTTAGTGGCTATGGTGGCAGTCAACCCATGAGCAATGCAGAAACCAATAAAGAGCTGGCCATGGCATTAGGGATCAGTGAACATCGCATTACGGTCTTTTCAAACCCTAAAGACACACGCGAAGAAGCACAGCTTATGACGCCTGTCTTAACCAATAAAAAATTTGCTCTGGTCACATCTGCCAGCCACATGCCACGCGCCATAGAGTTCTTTCGACAACAAAAACTGACGCCCATCCCCGCGCCCACCGGGCACCTTCACCGCGAAGAAGGTGAAAAGTTATTGAGGGAATACCTCCCCGATGCGCATTATCTGCATAAAACAGAGACAGCGACCTACGAATTTTTAGGGCGACTTTGGCAAAAGCTCACTGAATAAGATTCCGGAAAAACTTTACACCGGGTTGTCGATATCAATAAAGCTGACATCCAGCGCCAACTCGCGGGCGACAACCTCTCCCAGTGCCTTTATTCCGTATCTTTCGGTGGCATGATGGCCTGCCGACAGGTAGGCAATCCCCAGTTCTCTGGCGATGTGTGTGGTTTGTTCTGAGATTTCACCTGAAATAAACATATCGATGCCATGTTCGGCAGCCTGCTCAATAAAACTTTGGCCGCCACCGGTACACCAGGCCACCTGATTGATTTTGCGTTTGAGATTACCCACTACCACTGGTGTTCTGCCCAACCGCTGTTCAACGTTTTTAGCAAAATCGGCAACACTGGTGTGGATATTACTGGTGCCCCGCATTACAACCCCCTCTGGTTTTATCGCCTCAACACTGTGAATATCGGTAAGTCCCAGAAGCTTTCCCAATTGACTGTTGTTGCCGAATTCCGGATGCACATCCAGGGGTAAGTGATAGGCGTACAGGTTAATGCCATTGTCTATCAAGGCTTTAATACGTTGGTATTTCATACCGACGATGGCGGGATTTTCACTTTTCCAAAAAAAACCATGGTGCACTAACAATGCATCGGCACCATGTTCAATCGCAGCATCAATCAGCGCCTGACATGCGGTTACACCGGTAATAATATTCTGAATCTTGGATTTACCTTCGACCTGCAATCCATTTGGACAATAGTCCTTGATTAACTGCGGTTGCAAACGCTGGTTTAACCAGCTCAACAATTCCGTATTTTTCATTCGATTTCCCCTGTTTTTCGTCACAAAAAACGCTATTCAGTATGAAAATTAGACTTTAGCTATAAAACACTGTATAACAACTGGCTGTATTTTCGCATTCAAGTATTAAAAACAAAATAGTTAAGATTAATATGAGTAAATTGGATAAAGATCAGGTAATTGCTAAATTCACAGAAGCCTACACAGCTGCAAACGGCAAAGCGCCGGAAATTGAAGCCAAGGGCGGATGGTACAGTGTCGACGGCGGTAAAAATATGCGTCTGGCACAATTAGACGAAATGGCTGACGAGCTGGCAGGCGGAAAAGCTGAAGAAGCGCCAAAAGCTGCGCCGAAAAAAGCTGAACCTAAAAAAGCTGAACCTAAAAAAGCTGAACCTAAAAAAGAAGCCAAAAAGGCAGAAAAAGCGCCTAAAGCGGCTGCACCTAAAAAGGCTAAAGCAGACAAGTCAGGCTTTTCTGTAAAGGCATTCTGGAATGAAAAGCTCGACAAAGAGCATCCAGGCTCAACGCTACCTCGATAAACATTCTCGAGACGCGAAGATGACGAAAAAGCGCCTGTACGGCGCTTTTTTTATGCCATCAACCCTAATTCCAGCGGATATGGATTGAGATACGCCTGTTTTGCTAAAAACTCGTTTGGAAACTCCCGCAAATAATGATTTATCAGTGTCAACGGTGCCAATAACGGCACGTAGCCACTGTGATATTTTTTTATTTCCTCAGTCAGTTCCGACTTATATTTGCTATCCAGCTCCTGTTTGAAAAACCCCTGCAGGTGCATCAACACATTAGTGTGTTTTTTTCGGGTGGTGGGTTTAGATAGCGCTTGCATAAACTTACTGCGGTAGGCAGCTACAGCGGCATCAAAATCCTGACGACAATTAGCCACCACAGGCCCTAACTCATAATAAATTTTAGGGTTGTAGGCTAACAATAAATATTTATAACAGGTGTGAAACTCAATCAATGAAGAAGGCTGCATGTTTTCAAGCACCAACTGCCTGAACCTGGCATAGGCTTCTACTCGGGTGAAAAAGCTCTCTCTGAGCCCCTGATCATTCAGGCGACCATCCTCTTCAACTGGCAGATCCGGAAAAGCCTGTTGCAATGCTGCGGCAAACATACCGACGCCATCGCGGTGTAACAACTTTCCATCGTCATTGTGAATCTTGATGCGTTCCATACCGCAACTGGGTGACTTGGCAGCCAAAATATAACCATCAAGCTCTTGCAGGCGTTCAAGCTGACGAGAGAAGTACCCGGCCATTGCATCACTGTAATCTTTTTCGCCGGTTTTAGAATCAACTAAACGAATCCGCTCATCAACCTCTCTTAACTGGATCGCCGGTCTGGGAACCGGCATCCCTATCCCCACTTCCGGGCAAAATTTTACAAGCTCATAATGTGTCACAATGTGTCCAGCCACAAAAGCTGAGCGCTTGTGGCCACCATCAAACCTGACCTTATCACCTACCACACAGGCACTGGTACCAATCTTTATCATAATGTCCTCCTGCCTGTATTACGTATCATCAGAATTCAGAGATCAACTTCAGGCCCTGAGCATAGCAACCTTTTCTATACCGTGTTCAGGGGTCCAGCGTTTAATTTCTTTAAAACCGTGTTTCTCATATAAAAGGATAGCAGGTTTATTTTTGCTGGCGGTCTCTACCAAGGTTTTCTCAAAATCGCCCAGGCTAAATACATGTTGCAGCAGTTGCCCGGCAATGCCTTTTCTAAAAAACTCAGGAGCCACCACCAGACTGTTAATTTCCAGCACATCGGATGCCAATTCCACTTCAATCACAGCCCTTAGTTGCCTGCCCTCTTGCATAGCAATGAATACATTATTTGATTGTGCTATCTGTTCAACTGTGCGTTTTAGCGGCGGAAAGTTTTGCGCCTGAATCAATTCAGCTTCTAATTTGTAGGACGCCTGGAAAACAGAATGAATTTGCTCTGCAATAGTCCGTTTGTGATGTGCTAACGTTGTTATCATTATTTGCAACTATTACCCTTGAATCACCGCATTGCCGACGTTATAGAAAGAGCGAATACTCTTGATGTAATCACCTTCAAGCTCATACCATTCACACACCGTCATTTGCAGGCCGGTGTTACTATTATGTTGCTCGAACTGCACACAAACCTGATCAGCATCGCATATATATTTAATAACGGTGAGTTTGTTGCCTAAAAAGTCTTGCTTGTTTTTAGCGACAATTTCCATGTAACGATGTTTGGATTCGATAGTGCCAAAGGGGCTGGTATGGATAAAATCATCGGCTATAGGTAAATCGTCGATTTCACCCGAATTCCAGCATTGAAACCATTTTTCTATTAGTTTATGCATATGTTCTTGTCCGGTTATTGAAGCTGTTTAATAAAAAGAACCTTACTGCTTGTAATGTTACCATTGTCCTCATAGCCATGAATCTGATAGCCATTATTTATCAGTAAACTCATCATAGCAGGGAACTGATTCATGGATTTAACCCTGATATAACAGAGTCCAACATGCTTTTTCACCCATGCCTCCTGCTGACTAAGCAGTGCCTGCGCAACCCCCAACTTCCTGTATTGCGGTAAAACAGCTCCAATCCAACTATAGAATTCGTTATCTGACACCTGGTAGCCTACTTTAAAGGCAACATCAGTACCATTAACTGAGGCGATCAGAATAAGGCTGATACGGTCTTTAAGTCGCTCTGATATTGATATTTCACTGTGTTTTTTACTAAATTCAGGGATCAATTTTTGCAATGCGGCCACATCTTTAACTGAGCCTTCCCGGATTGAAACCTGCATATTTCCCACACCTCTCAGCAAGTCAATAATTAAGCCTGATTGATACAGTTCATTCTAAATGGGTATAGCTTCATAAACCATCACGGAAATTTTTTAACCTTCCATTTTACCTGCACATTTAGTGGTTACTTTATTTACCAACACAAAACGGAGGTATGACTATGAATCGTGGCAATTACGGACGCAACCTGGCTCCGCCAACGCAGGATCCTCGCAGAGATGCCAAAGCTCAGATGATAAATGGCCCCAACCGACAAATACTGGACAATAAAGCCAATCAATCCCGTCAGGCGCATGTTGCGAACGTTGCAAACCAATCCTATAACGCCCTCAGGGTTTATCATGGCGTGCATTCAGACGGTCAAAACCGAATCAATCAACAAGGCTTACTTGCACAGGGCGGACCAGGCATGTCTGCTGCGATTGGAGATCAAAATCGGGCACAAGGGCACACTTTCGTTACTACCGATAAGGACCAGGCCGGATATTATGCGAAGATATCCACTGAGATGAACAAAGCTCGTGTTATGGAAAACCACAACTCTACCGAAAACCAAATTGACAGAGTCCTGAATGGACAGATTCAACCGCAAATCATGCGAGCCATCCTGAGTCCAACAGACAAAAGCAGAATGTTTAAAGATTACAAAGGAGGCGATGGCGATCACATGATCCCTCACAATCTGAGTTCTCAGAAAATGCTCCCCGGAGACAACACCAATCATGTCAATATGGCGCAAAAGCAACGGGCTGTCACCCTGATGCAAAGTGAGATGCAAAAACGCGGGGCAACCGTCAGCACAGATACCGCAGGTAATCAATTACAACTACAGCGTCGTGCCTCAATTGCCAATGACAATGCTAAAGTTAACAGTCAGTACGCCACAGACGGGGCCAGGGAAACGGTTAAGCGGGCCCGAATGTTTGGCGTTTTTAGACAATAGAAAGTTGCTACGATAAAACAAAAAAGCCTCCGAAGAGGCTTCAGACTGTTGAAAAAGGCCTGGACGCAGATCCAGGCCTTTGATCTAATAGGCATATAGAAATTGGAGATTTCAATA
>NZ_JBVTQY010000052.1:0-24377 GCF_055755215.1 Planctobacterium sp. R6 | reverse complement strand
TTCACTCAAACCTGTCATCCACCCCCTGTCTAACAATACGAAAAACTGAGGCGACAACTATCCTGACACAGGGGGTGGCGCACACTTCCATAAGCTTTGGTTCATAAACCGTGCCGCGGAGTACAGGTGATAACTCCACCTTAATCTGTACACCGTTTCGGACAACTAGCAGCCTCAGCGAATCGGTTTTTAACTTATATGTTTCGGTCAGCTCAATGTCTCTAAATGCTGTTTTTAAATCAGTGCTGATTGCGTCAAGTGCATCACAGATTTCCTGCAAGGATTCATCACGACCTTTCACAGGGAGATACACCAAATCAATATCAACTGACAAGCGCGGCAACTCTCTGACAAAGAGATTGATGGCCGTTCCACCTTTAAGCGCAAAACATGTCTGTTTGGCGACAAACGGTAAAACCTGCAGCAAAAGCTGTACTTGTTTGTAATAAATACTGTTTCTATCCATCCTTACCCTTCATTCACCGATGCCATGTGCGACGGCACGGTTATCAGATACTCGGTATCTAACTTTCCCCCTTTAGCAACAACACGCTTTCCTGATCCTAAATCGTAATCCTCTAAACGCAATTTGCTAAACCAAGGGTAAGCCTGGCGCCTCGCAAGCCAGAAGAACAAACGCTTAGCCTTTACGCTTTTACAAGCTGTTAAAAGACTATCAAGCTTTCTGGGTGACAAATTCACCAGGCCTTGCATGAGTTCATCAGCGTGCTCAAATGACACGCTTTCCGGCAGTTCCATTAATACTTCCAGTATGGCTTTCTCCGGACATGAAAAATACACAGGCGGCAATTCCCCTTCCCACAGATACTCTTTTATGAAAGTTTTATCTCTGGCCAGGCTTTCATGCCATAGTTTACTTGTGCTATGCCCCTTGAACTTGACGGGCAAGGATAGTCGTGCCAGCCATGTTGGCAACTTTCCGGTTGCATATAGGTGGATGTGTGGCGTGTTACCCAATGATAAATATTGTGACAAACCAGATAAAGAGAGTGCAGACAGCCCACCGACCACCACAGGCGGTAGTTGTTCACCCTGTCTCCTCTCTATACGTTGCATTGAAGCAACTACGCCCTCCCAACTCACCGAGCGGGAATACTGACTGTAAACACCTGTTGCCAATAGTAATAACGTGTCAGTCTTAACCGCATTATCCAGGGCATGAGCACTTAAACCCTGCTCTGCCAGCCACTTCCTGGTAGCCAACATGCCATAGGGTAAAAGAGCCTTAAGCGACTGTTTATAAGCTCCTTTTGCAACACCTCCCTGTGAAATAGTTTCTTTATTCAAGCGCAATAACCTTTTCAAAGTTTACAATCCACCAATTTAACGGCGGAAATCGCCGTTAAATAAAACTCAAATAAACTAGCACATTAAGAGCAGGTTTGCTAAAACTAATTTTCACGGCGCCTACCGCCGCAAATAAGAGAATTGTTAAACCAATATAATTTGAACTTTTGAGCTTTGATTGACGAGACCACTGGCGAAGGAAGCGAAACATGAACGATTTTGCCCTAAAAAGCCAGTTAACCGGGGGATAAAGGGCTATTTTCCCAGTTCAATTTTCATGATTAAGGCGTCTTCTTTTCCGTCCGCCAGAGGATAGTAGTTTTTGCGGGTTTCGATTGTTTCAAACCCCATGTCCTGATAGAGCGCAATGGCTGGCTTATTGGACACCCGCACTTCCAGCCAGGCATCGAGGGCCTGCCTTTTATTGCACTCTAACAGAAAGTGTTTTACCAGCTCTCGACCAAGCCCCTGTCCGCGACTCGTCTGTGCCACTCCGATATCCATCAAAGTAGCTTCAACTGCGGCTAACAAGCCAACATAATAGCCCTGAACCACGTCACTCTCATCCACCAGCTGCCAGGCAAAATAAGGTGGAGTCAGACAGTCAACGAACACGGCTTGTGACCAGGGAAAGGCATGACAGGCAGTTTGCAACTTAAAGGCTGCATTGTAGTTTTCCGGATGAATTTCCTGAAACTCAGTTTGGTTCACGATGGGCTTTTTTGAGCTTGTAACAAGTGTTGCCACAATTGCTTTTTCGATTTTGAAGATTTCAGGGCCTGTTCTGAAAACACCTGTTCGGCGGCTTTTGCTAATTCCGCATTGTCGGAAATCACGCCGCTATACTGCACCGGTTTATCATAAGCCCGGGTAACATAAGGTATTTGCAATGCGTTAAGAGCCAGTTCGATATCCGATTGTAGGGGCTTTGCCGCACATTGCACCAGCCACTTATCCAACTTTTCAGGCTCTGGTGACGCTTCGGGTTGTGCCTGCCTTTCCGGTACTGCACGCTCTTTTTTGATGGGTTGTTCTTTCGATAAATCCCCCGACAAGCGTTTCAGTACATCTGAGGCACTTTCTTTCGCGGTTGTTACCGGCGCGGTACCCTCAGATACATCGCTTTTAGACTGCGAGGTTTCGATGCTAACGATAGCGAAAGACTCAGCCACTTCAGCACTGAGTGCACCGGGATCGGATAAGCGCCAGCCACCGATACCCAATTCATTCAGTGTGTATCTTTGAAGTTCGGTATGCGATTTCGAGGATTCTTTGGCCTGGCTCATGCTGGCTGCTCTGCAGTGCTAAAAAGGGTGTTGTACCCCATTTTGAGTCGAAAGAAAAGTGGCAGGGGTGGAGGGACTCGAACCCCCAACCATCGGTTTTGGAGACCGCTGTTCTACCAATTGGAACTACACCCCTGTCGTGGTTAAGACGATGAAAGTGTCCTAACACTGGACGCGGCATTATACTGAGAGTTTTTCAAAGGTAAAGGCTTTTATCGCGCAACATGAACCGTTCGCTGACTTATTGTTCAGACATCTTGTCTAACAGTTGTTCTCTCAGGGTTTCAATGTCAGCATCGGTCAGATCAAAGCGTTCAATAATTGCATCTTCCACTTCTCCCCATTCACTGTCTGAGGTGGAATCTGTTTTTTCCACATGCACACCATGTCGAGCCAATTTCAAAATGCTCATTAAATCCAGTCCGGTGGCTGATAATTCACCCGACGAATAAAGGCCTTCAACATCCTGCTGATAATAAATGGTCTCTACCATCACTGCCGGTAACTTCCACTTCTGCGCTAATACCGCGCTCATGGTGGGATGAGAAGTGCCATAGCGATTGCGCTCTTCATCTGCGACCGCGAGCCAACCTTGTGACTCAGACATTGCCAACACCTCTGAATAATCAGCAAATTCCATCATCATCACCGGAATACCGGCATTGTGAAACAGCCCCAGCATATAGGCATGATCTTTTAAAGCCGTTTTGTCCAATAAATCCGCGGCAATGGAGGCCGCATTAGCAATTTTTGATGCGGTATCCCAGAAGGCGGCCAGTTGCTCCGTTTCACCCACGGCAGTTTTTAACGCAACAGACTTAACCAGCGGCATTAGTCGTTTTAAGCCCAGCGTCATTACCGCTTGCTGAATAGACTGAATTTCGCGACTGCGGCGAAAAACCGGTGAGTTTACCACCTGAAGCACTGCGGCAGAGATACCTACATCGGCCGTGATCACGGCGGCAATTTTGCTGACATCAGGTTCCGCTTTTTTACTCTCTTCACCAATCTTGATCAGCGTTTCTGGCCTTGGTGGAATTGCCACTTTTTGTAAAATGGCTTTTTCCTGAGCTGTAATCGAAATTCCCATAAACCTTACTTCTTCACAGATTTATTGATGTGATTGTAGGCGTTATGCCATAACTCAGCGGTAAAATCTACAACCGTCAGCATTTGATGGGTTCTGACCTCTGTTTCCTGCAACTGCAATCCTGCCAGTTGCGCATAGTGCCGTAAAAACACCTCCTGCTGCTGAACAGTAAACGCGTTTACCTGGATACAAGCCGCCAGATCAAAATAGCGGTTGCCTAGCGCCGCATATTCCCAATCCAGCAACGTCATGCCCCGGGAATTCAAAATGATATGGGAACGATGCAGATCGTTATGACAAAAAATTCGCTCATTGTGCCGTTCAAATAGCGCCAGCAACCTGTCAATCTTTGGCCCGTAACGGGATTGAGCCAATTGACCAAGTTCAATATAGCGGTGCCATTCCGCTTGTATATCGAGATGATCAGCTTGTACTTTCAGGCTGTGAACCCGCGCCATGGATTCAGCGATGTTAATGATGTCAACGGAACCAGAGACAGATTCAACTGCCGCCTCGTTGGCCCACTCCTCCAGCCAAAAGGTTTCGCAACCGGATAAAGCCACCGGCCTGGGTGCTAATGCCTTTGCGGCAACCTGACGTTGTATATGAAACTGTTTTGGTCTGGAAACCACCTGCAGTTGGTTGGTTTGAAACACTTTCAAAAAATAAGTTTGTTGGGCGTCAACCCGATAATGCAGATTGGTTCCCTGCGATTCATAGGGGGATATTTGAAAGTGACGGGTATCAAGAACAGATTCCAGGAAGGTAGTGATTGAAAATTCTGACATTAGTTCGTCACTGTCATCTCATCTTGTCGGCGAAACGAGCGCCAATTGTAAAAGCCCCATACAGAAATAATGGCAACGCCCAGATACATAAAAGATGTCTGCCACAGGTTTTCATCGTAAAACAGTAAAAAGCTGGTGAAATTTATTAAGGCCCAGTACAACCAGCTGTCTATTTTGCGATAGATGGTCAGCACAGTTGCATAAAGACTAAAAGCAATAACTATTGCTTCAATGGTGGGTTTGCCACTTTCAAAATACGAGGGCAGCAACAAACTGATGGCCCAGGCGAACAACACAACAATCACGCCCGATAGCAACAATTTACGCCTGTCCGCATAAGTAAACACACTTATGCCATCGGGCTTTTTATCTTCCAGCCAGTTAGACCACCCCCACACAGACATCAACATAAACAAAATATTCAGCACCACCTGACCTGGCAGGTGAGCGCCAATAAAAATAAAGGTGTACAAAAATGAAGTCAAAAAGCCCGCAGCCCAGCACCAGATAAGGCCTTTGGCACTGAGCAACACATAGGTCAGAAAACAGCATATTGCCAATAATTCGGTGACAGGATGTGTGGCAATTTCAATCAGCATCAGAGTGTTCTTGTTGTTATCAAGGTAAGTGGCTTTTTCTCAGAATCCCTTTCCCCTTTAATTAACGGCCCTGTCTTCTAACCGCCAGTGTAGATAACCTTTTACGGAAAACACAACATAAATTAAAAATAATAGCGTGGTTAAGAACAGCTCCTGCTGAAAACACAACCAGGCAGTAAAGCTATTTATGAAAAACCAGTACAACCAATTTTCCAGTATTTTCTGGGTCAGCATATAGGTGACAAAAGCACTGTATACCGCTATGGCCACATCCAGGAACAGGATGGCTTCGGAACTGAGAAACTGTACTATCTGAAATAACAATACCGACACCCAGAACAAGCCTAACATGACTTCAATATTGCGGGTTAGGCCCCACCGTTGAACCTGATTAGGCTCGGTTTGATCCATCTTCCGCCAGGTCAACCAACCATAGACAGCCATTAGCAAGTACCAGGCATTGAGTACTGACTGAAAAAACAAACTGGTTTCCCAAAAAATCCAGGTGTAAAGCGCCGTGCTGGCCAACGCAAATGGCCAGCACCAGAGCTGTTGTCTGGCAGCAAAATGCACATATAACAACGAGCACAGCACCGCCACAACTTCCGCAAAAGACTGCGCTATTAGCTGTTGCCAAAGCAGCTCCATCACAATTCGAGATCACTGTTTAAAAATTTACAGACAAACACCGCCTTATTGGTTTCCTGAAAGGTGTGCAGTATTTCGGATTTCAACACGGCCATAACCGCATCAAATTCCCCTGTCATTTGTGTGCTCATGGCATTGGTTTTAACCATCACCTGTTGTGCCTGAGCCAGCCGCTCTACCGTGGCTTTGATGATTTCCAGATAACCATCGGCCAATGGGTACAAACTGACTTCCACTGAAATATTCATAACGCCTCCTTAAAAACGATAATCGACTGTGACGCCCAACTGACGCCCGTTGCCAAACTGCAGATAGGGTTCCGGGGTTTCGTAAAAGTCACGCGGATCATTACTGAAACCACCAAACCCTCTGACAAATACCTCTTTGTTGAAAATGTTTTTACCCCAAATGGACAAAGTCCAGTCTTGCCAGTCTCGGTTCAGATTGAAGTGCCACAGGGTATAATCACCGGATTCAACATCATGTCCATCTGAAAATCGGTAGCTGGCCTTTCCATCGGCTTCAACGGTGAAGCGCCAGGCATCGGCAAAATCCAGGTTAAATCCTATATTAAACATATAGCTGGGAGACTGAGCCTGATCTTGCTCTACAATCAACTCTCCTTTTGCATTGCTATATCCTTCAAAACTGGCGTCCAGCAACCCAATATTGGAGAAAATCTCAAAGTTATCCGTCAGGCGATAGTAGCTTTCCAGTTCAAGACCGAAGTTTTTGCCAATATCAGCATTCTTAATAATATCGACAAAACTCACGGCCCCGGTGTCATCATTGGGCATCACCAGAAAATCACTGACCTGGGTGTTTTTTCGATCCATGTAGAAAATCGAAAATCCGACATAGGCAGTGTCTTCAAAATACTGTTTAGCCCCGATCTCATAATTCCAGGTGTATTCACCTTCAAAATAAATGTTCTCGGGAGAAACGCGCGGATCAGCATTAAAGCCACCTAGTTTATAGCCGCGATTAACGCTCACATAGGATAACAAGTCTGATGACATTTGATAATCCAGCACCAATCGACCACCCACAAAGGTGTCGTCTTCGGTGTCTGCGAAATCACGGTTATCACTGTATTTCAGGCTGGCTTCTTCCAGTCTAAGGCCCAGAGTCAGGGTTACCTTATCGCTAAGCTGAGGGTAAATTTCACCATATACCGCCTTATTTTTCAGGGCATAATCACTGTTAAAGTCAGCATCGTAGGTATATTCTCTTAGCAGGGTTTCATCGGTGGACTTGAAATAGACACCCACCACCCAGTCGGCCTCAATACCCCCCATATTTAATGCCTCTGCAGACATTAGCCTCAGATCCAGGCTGTCGGTATCTCTTTCCCGGAAATAATAGTCAGTGGAGGAGTATTCCCAGGGATGAAAACCCACATACGTCCAGTCTTCATCATAGCCATAGTCCATATCTGAATCGCTACTGCCCAGAGTGGCTTCCAGGGTAACCGCATCCATCTGCCATCGTAGCTTAGTGCTCAATGCCAGTGTTTCCTGTCGGTCAAAACCTGGTTCATCCGAAATCGTGGTGCGTATATTGTCCAGCGAAAACGCATCATATCCATTATCTACATCGTAATAGTGCAACGCAAAATCGACCGTTATGTCGTCGGTGGGCAAATAGCGTACTTTCAGGCGTGAGGAAAATTCATCGATATTGTCGGTGTCGTCTCTGTCCAGATAATCGTTACGCACGTAACCATCGCTGACATACTGTTGCACCGCCGTACGGAACTGCCATTGCTCATTAATCGCGTTTCCATAAGCCGCAGCGAGGTTGTAGCTGTCTTTTTGCGCAACACTGACACTGGCTTTACCACTTTCAACCCCGTCAGGATCTACGGTTTTCAGTTTAACTACCCCCGCCATTGAGGATGAGCCAAACGCTGTACCTTGTGGTCCTTTCAGCACTTCGACTTGCTCCACGTCAAATAAGGTAGCAATGGCCATCGTGCCTGAGAAGTCCAGATCATCCACAAAAAAGCCAACAGAAGGATTGTAAGGTTCAGTAAATTGACTGCGTTCACCGATACCACGGATTTGCACGTAACGCGCTCTTCCGGCACCACTGTTAAAATTAACATTCGGTGCACTGTCCAGCATTTCACTTAAAAACTGGGCCTGGCGCTGTTCAATGTCTTTTGCGGATAAAATACTGGCACTGGCAGGCAGTTCATTTTCAGTTAAACCGCGAAAGTCAGAGGTAATAACAATATGTTCAATAGATTTAGATAAGAGGTCAGCGTCCTGTGCCCAGGCTGAAGGCCCTGTCGATGCGGCAACGGCTAAACTGACTAATGACGTTTTAAAAAATGTATTCACGGTAGGATCTCTTCCTGTTAAAACATGAAAAGATCCGGCATTTCGGCTATATGATGAGAAACAATATATGTTGTACCATCCCTACGCCGGTATTATCCGGATCAGGTCTGGGGTTTTGACAATATACCAGGTCCGGTGAATATTTGTTCGCTCAGCACAAATACCCACGGGAACTGGTATACAATCAATCTCAGCGCTTTTTGCACCCCCTGGCTGCACAAAAATGATCAGAATTTGTACTCTGCATCATGATTTGCAGGCGCATGTTAACACTGAATCAGTGGGATACCAGCCATTTTTTTATGAAGCTGATTTATGATGCTGACATCGTGGGCAATTTTCATACCCATTTTAACTAAAATCTCCTTATTTATTGAATTTTGCAGTCTTTTTTTGCTAAAAGATGAACTGTTAACCTAAAAATGGACTTTACAGCGTCGATACATAACTGAGCTATTAGGCGAAAAAGTCAGAAAATGCTGTTTTCGCCCAAGAGCTACACACCTCTCCGTGTACCTTATACATGTGAACAGGGAGAGTTCAAATCTGATGAAATCGAGGAAATATAGATGAAAATGTTGAGTACAAAAACAGCAATATCATGCATGGTGTTAGCTTCTTTGGTAGGAAGTGTGAATGCTCAGGAAACAGCAAACTCTACTGCTTCAGTAACCATTCAAAACTCATTTACTTTAGCAGAATCGCAAGCGCTTAGCTTCGGTACTATTACGGTACAGGGTGAACAGGATACTGATGCAACATTAGATGGTACCGTTCAGGCACAGGTGACTGTTTTTGCAAACGGCAGTACACCGACTTCAGGCTCTACGGGTACTACTGATACTGACGCCGGTGATAGAGATGCTTCAGCAACTATCATCACAGCGGGTCAGCCTGCTATCTTTGATATCTCTGGTGCAGCGGCCTTTACAACATTAACCATCTCTGTTCCAGCCGATGATTCAGTGACACTTTCAGCGCCTTCAGCACCACCTACAAACGGTACTTTCACCATTACTGGCGCGGATCTGTACGATAATGCAAATGGTACTGACATTGCTGTAGCTTCAGATGCTGGCTCCATAACCACCGATGCCAGCGGTGCAGCTCAGTTTGCATTTGGTGCAGTGCTAAACACTGAAGATGCAACGGGTGCCAATACCACTTCGTATATCGATGAAACGTATACCGGAAGTTATTCTATTACGGTTTCATACTAAGTGATTCGGGTGCGAGACCAGTTCTCGCACCGTATCCAGCCCGAATTCACTTGTGACCGACCAGAGCACGATTATGTAGAACAAGTATCGTACAGCTAAGGTCAACACGCTCCAATTATTAAAAATATAATTATCAATTAATTAGCGAGTCATTGAGTCACCTATTAATGCGCACCCTGATAATGTTCGGCTTAACATTTTGCATCACCAATGCAATTGCTTCAGAGCAGAAGCAAGAGTCCGGCTTCTATCAATCACAAAAATTCCGCACCCTGGTAAACAATATTCAGACTAAATATGACGCCATGGTTACTGTGCAGTTGAGGGATGACACAACCGGCAATGAACGGTTTGTCGAGGGAGAAGAACTCTTTGTCACGACGCAAATTGGTGATTACCTGTTTGGGGAAATGTTCGCTAAAAAGAATACTTCCAATGTCAGGTTTGCACTGAGCAGTTTTGTTGAAATATTAGACTTCCCGATTGAAATTCAGAACAAGCCTTTCAAAGCTGAAGGATGGTATGTCGCTGAAAACAATCACTTTGCCCTGTCCCGGGCGGACCAAGACGAGTTATGGGTCACCATCAATGAAGAAACGTACCTGGTTCCTGATGACGCCTACGAGTTAACCGAAGACGAAATTTACATTGACGCCGACACCCTTTCAGTGTGGTTTGAAATCAAGATGAGTTTTGATTTTATTGACCTGATGGTGGTTTTAGCGCCGAAACAACCCCTTCCCATTCAGCGCCGCCTGGAACGACAGAATCGCAATCTCAACAGGAACCAGCGAAGCCCTTTGCCTGTCTTACCACCCAAAGAAGATACCGGCTATACCGCAATATCGCCGCAAACATTGGATGCCTTAGTCAGTGTCAGTTATAACAACGACCAGCTCTCAACCTTGTACAGTCTGCAAGGTGGCCGTGACCTGGCCTATTTCCATTCTAACTTTTTTCTCTCCGGCACTGACAACGACCCTCTGACGGACGCCCGTTTGGTGTTTTCCAAAGAATCAAATCAAAAAGATCTGTTAGGTCCGTTGAATGCCGCCAGACTGGAAATCGGCGATATCACGGGCACCAGAGTGGGCGGCGCCACAACCGGCGCTCAATCCAGAGGGGTTGCTATCTCAAATGTGGCTTCAAACGCTTTAAATGACATAGATTTTACCAACCTGGTGGGTGACATTGCGCAAGACTGGGACGTTGAACTATATCGCAATGGTATTTTACTTGATCAACGTTTACGGGTGCAGACTGGCCGATACGAATTTAACGATGTGCCTTTGATTTATGGGGTCAATGATTTTGAGCTGGTGTTTTATGGTCCTCAGGGCCAGGTCAGAACGGAACAAACTCAATACATCATCGAAGGCAATCTGCTGGGTAGCAACGAAATTCAGTATGACCTGTCGCTGGAGGATGTCGGAAGTTCTTTTTTAAATGTCGGAAGCAATAAGAGTGACTCTACGATAAACCCCGGATATCGGTTGAGTGGAAAATACAGTTTTGGCCTGTCAGACTCCTTTTCTGCCCGAGTGGGCCACACCAATGTGTTCGGTGGCGACAGCGACTCTAATACTTATTCAGCAGGTGGCAGCCTGACTATCAATAATGATTTTTTACTCGGAAGTGATCTAACCTACAATGATGCAGGCACGGCCAATATCAATGTAAGTGCCCGCACCAATATTTATGATCAGTCTGCCAATCTCAACGTGCAATACAGCGAAACAGGCTTAGAAACTGACAATAAAGTCACCCAGTCAGATGTCCGCTTCACCGTTGCAGGCCCACTTTGGCAAGGCACAAGTCAACAATTGACCCATTCCACGCGCCTGAACTACCGCGACGAATTTGACGGAGATCAGCTTACCTCAATCAGTTCCAATCTGGCTTACAGGTTGCCGGGTTACTCTATCAATACCAACCTTGATTATGCCCAAGTTACGACTGCCGAAGAAAAGATTGATTCATTGCAGGGGGGCATCAGTGCTCAAACGAATTTTGGTGACGTATTTACCCGATTTTTGATCAATTATTCGCTACTGGATGATCCCAAACTGCTTTCTGCAGGCACGCAATTTAGCTGGAATCTGACCGACAATATCAAAAGCCGGTTAAACCTGGACTACGACTTTGACCAATCCATAAGCCGAGTTCGCTGGCAGGCCAGCCTCAATCGGGACAGTTACAGTCTGGCAACGAACCTGGCCTGGGATGATCTCAGTAAATTCTCCATGAGTGTACAAACGCGATTTAGTTTCGGCTACGCCGGTAATGGAACAGGTTACTTTTTATCCAGTAAACAGCTAAGCAGCCGGGGCTCACTGGTGGTCAGGGTTTTCCATGACGAAAATGCCAATGGCATATATGAGGAGGGAGAACCATTACTGGAAGGCGTATCCGTGAATGCCAAACAGATTTACGGTAAAGCCAGCACCAACGAAACCGGCGTTGCGGTGTTAGCCGCACTGTCAACAGCCCGCGCGACCGATATTCAGTTGGATGTATCCACCTTGCCGGACGCCTTCATGATCCCCGCGATCCCGGGTATTTCCATCACCCCAAGACCCGGCTTTGTTGATACTTTTGATTTTCCGGTGGTTTACGGCAGCGACATTGAGGGCATCGTCAGTATTTATGCCGACGACGACGAAGAAAGCGCCGCCTACGCCACCGTCGAGCTTTTAAATAGTGATGGCGATGTTATTAAACAAATAGACGCTGAATACGACGGATACTACTTATTTTCCGAGGTGCACCCGGGCGATTACACTGTGCGGGTATCCCCTACGTATGCTGAAGATAAGAACTTAGTTCAGTCAGAGGTGCAAACCGTGACCCTGGCTCATGAAGGCGACCTTGTCTCGGGTCTCGACTTTGGTTTGGCGCGAAAGCACTATGAGACCGGTTACACCATGAACCTTGGACGGTTTAATTCGCTCACCATGCTCAAGGTTTTCTGGCAACTGAGGAAAAAACGTCTCAAGTCATTCATTCAGGACTTAACCCCCTTTTACTGGCGTGACGATAAAACCAATGAATACCAACTCAATGTAGGCTTTTTTGAGCTGATTGATGAACCCGACAACTTGTGCAAATTGCTCACTACAGCGGATTTAAACTGCCAGCCTATTGACTTACAGGTATTGCAAAAGTGAACTCCATTTCAAACTCAGGTTGCATCAATAACACAAGGCTTTATATTGGAAATCCACTGTTAATGAATAATACAGGGGCGCACCGGTGCATCGTGATGCAACTTCGCAGACAAGGATATCAACAACCGTGAAAAACAATGTCATCAAACTTACTATTTTGGCCTTTGGATTTTTGAGTCTGGCAATCAGGGCTGATTTGAATTTATTACAGCCTTTAAATTTCGGTACTGTGGCCGTAGTCAACAATGCTACGACACAATCAATCACCATTGATGAATTGGGCAATTACAGTATTTCTTCAGGGTTAAGAACCTTAGAGCCCGGTGAGCCGGCCATATTTGAGGCCAGTGGGTTCCCCGGCAACCTGCAGTTATTCATCAGTTCATTAATCACGCAGGCGAATACCAACTCGGTGATTTATTCACCTGAACAATTTACGCTAACTCAGTTACACACTCAGTCATCAGTGATCACCGGTGGCGACGGTACCGCTGAAATTATTGTAGGCGGCACGATGGTGACATCGGGTTCAGGCACCCTCAACTTCGTTGACACCACCTACACCTCTGATTTACGCATTACAATTAATTATTAAACCCGGAAAACGTTATGAATCCAGTTAACTTGATTACAACCTTATTATTCATTGTTTCACTGTTAGCCTCCGGCTTTGTTTCTGCGAGTCTACTGATAACACCAACCCGCGTTGCCTTCGAAGAGCGGGACCGCAGCGCTAGGGTAACGATTTTAAACTCCAGTAATAAAGAGCAAAGCTACCGCCTTGAGTTGTTTGATCAAAAAGCTTCTGAAAGCGGCCCATACCTGCAACTTACCGAAGACGAGAAAAAGAACTTTCCGTCAGCACAGAGTTTTCTGCGCTTCTCTCCCAGACAGGTCACACTGAAACCAGGCGAACGTCAAACGGTTAAAGTCATTGCACGCCGAACCAAGGATTTGGCGGATGGCGAATATCGTTCTCACCTGCAATTCACGGCCCTGCCACCAAAAGAAGAAAATGAAAGCTCAAGCCAAATGCAAATCAAGCTCAACTTACTGCTTAGCTATAGTATTCCGATCATTTTACGTAAGGGCGCGAAAGATGTTCAGGTTGAGATCAATGAAGTCACGCTGCTAAGTCCCGGGGAGAGCCAAAACAACTGGCAGGCTTCTGTGAATCTTAGCAGAAGCGGATTACACAGCCCCACCGGTAGATTGCTGGCCTATCTGGTGAACGACAAAGGGGTACACAGACAGGTGGGCGTACTTAACGGTCTGAACATCTTCACAGAATTAGACAAACGACAGGCAAATATTATTTTGCCGGATTTTAAAGCATCCCGGCAAGATGCGCTGAAAATAGTATACGAAGGGCAACAAGAGTACGCCGATACGCAGTTTGCCACACGACAAATGCCAATTACCGATGTTGTTATCGTGGAATCTAAATGATCAAAAATACAAGCGTGACACATAAAATGTAAAACATGGTTCATTTATTGCTTAAACACTAAATAAAATTACAACAGCAAAAAATTGACTCATACCAATTCCAGGAACGTCAAGGGATGGTAAAAAAATATGTGCGCTAAAAAGGACAATCAAAACCGGACTAAAGGGTACTTAGCTGCCGTGGCCTCCGTGTGCCTGTATATAACAGGATGCTCCACTAATGGGGGTCCAAACTCGGATGCCATTAACTCCCAAATCAGCCTGCAAAGCCGCTCGGAAATCAACAAACACATTCAGGAATGGGAAGAACTCAAACCTGGTATTAAGCGTTTAGTGGCACTGGAATCAGATTTAAAGTTTCTGATTGCGGAACTTGCCAAAGCCAACGACATATCAGACACGCCGGTAAAACAACAAACGGAATCTGTTACTGCGGCGGCAATCAGTAAAGAACCAGAAGCACCCACCAGGGAAAAAGCCCCCGTTGCAGCGGCCAGCTTTTTCATTGATGAGCCGGTAGAGCAGGTAGCGACGCCGGTGAAAAAAGCGGAAGTGCCGCAACGCAAAGAATCTAAGCCGGTCAGCTCACCTTTTAGCGAAGATCAAACTGACTTAGCACAGACAGAACCCCAAAGTGAAATAACTGAAACAGCAACTCCGCCGCCCACAGTTTCGCGTCCCCAACCCAGCCGCGACTTTGTAGCCAAATCGCCTATTTTTAGTCAATCCGCACGACAGTCACCTTCGATTGGCGGACCAGACAGATGCACACCGCCAGGTAACAGAAAAGTAGAAGGTAATGTAGCGCTACATCTGGCCTCTTACAGTAAAAAAGGGAACTTACAGCAAGGATGGGATTCGCTATACAATAAGTTTAAAGACGTATTGTGTTTGAGAAGCGCACGTTCAGAGCTGGTCAACGTGCAGGGTAAAGACTATTACAGCTTGCGGGTTGGTCCTTATGCGTCACAGGATGAAGCCATTAAAGATTGCAGAATTTTAACCAGCAAAGGTCAATATTGTGCCTTGTCGCAATTTTCAGGTACCCGTATTAACTAGCGCCTGGCGCTCTTAGTTTTTGCACTTTGATGTAGCTCTTTGATGTAACTCTTTGATGTAACTCTTTGATGTAGCTCTTTGATGTAGCCGATTACTGTCGACATTTGCCGGTACTCACACTGACTGGCTATCTGTGCCCTGAACGCGCAACCGCCCCCAACTTAGCCTAACTGGTGGACGGCAGACGAGAAAAAAACACTGATAGCGATAGCAGGATGTATTATCTGGTTTATCCTCAGGACAGATTTAACCTGCCCATTTCTTGTGCTGTGGCTTCTTCCAAATCTTCTAAAGTACGCCCATGAGGTGTGGGCAGCCTTGTTTCCGGGTCCACCATAACAAACACAATATCATCTGCGATACATATGGTCTTTTTAGTTGCTTTGTTGCGCACCAGGCATGTTACCGTCAGTGAGGTTCTGCCCACTTTTTTGGTAGCGAGTCCAAACTCGACTACGTCCCCTACGGCAGCAGATGATTCGAAGCTGATGGCTCCCATATGTTTAGTCACCAGAAACTTAGTATCCAACTGACACATGGCGTAAATCGCCGCTTCTTCGTCAATCCATTCCAATGCTCTGCCACCAAAAAGAAAGTTAGCAAAGTTCAGATCATTGGGCATTACCAGGCGGCGTGAAAAAAATCTCATTCGTATTCCTACACTGAATTCAATACACTAGCTATTATTATACTTAATTTCCCGATTTTTACATGGACAAAACGCTCAAAGACCTGATAAATAGTCGCTTTCAAGCTGTTCATCACCGGCAGTTAATGGTGATTTCAGGTGATGAACGATGGTGCCTGCAGGAAACGGACAAAATACGCACCCACCTCACTGAAACACTGTCATCTGAACTAAAAATAATAACCTGTGGTGTTCAGTCATCCATGCCGTGGGCTGACCAACAAACCACTAATCAGCAATTTCGGCAGTACCTTGGACAGGAATTCGACTGGCTGATATACAACGCCTGGCAAGGTACACGTGCCAACGCCTTAGCAGCCCTGTCTGGCACGTTAAAGCAGAATGGTCTGATGGTGCTCCTGTGTCCGGATTTCAAATTCTGGCCTGAATATAATGACCCCTACCTGAAACACCGAATTTCTTACGCGCAAGTGGCAAACATGCATACCAGCCAGTTTATCCATCATCTGATTAACCAGATTCGTTGCACTGCAGATACCATTGTCCGGACACCTGATAGTTTGCAGGGCAGCAACGCCGTACTTGACCAGGCCCAAATCAACCTTGAAGACAAAGCCCGGCAACAGCGGCAAGTTATAGCAGGCGTCAAAAAAGTGGTTACGGGTCACAGAAAGCGTCCATTGGTGGTAACGGCCGATCGCGGGCGCGGCAAAACAGCGGCACTGGGTATGGCCGCGGCAGAACTCATCGAAGAACGACAGTGCCGGGTATTGATAACCGCACCACAAAAAAGTGCGGTAGAAACGTTGTTTAAACACGCCCGACAACACAACGAAGCTGTATTGCCGCAATTGCAATTTGTGGCCGTCGACGACTTGATATTGAATAACCATGACACTGATCTGGTGATCGTTGACGAAGCTGCGGCCATTCCGGTGGAGCTGCTTAAAAAACTAACACACCGTTATCCCAGAATCGTGTTTAGCACCACAATTCACGGTTATGAAGGCAGTGGCCGGGGGTTTGAAATCAGATTTTCCCCCTGGCTTAAACAACACCGTCCCGGCAGCAACTTTACCCAATTGACGTCCCCTTTTCGCTGGCAAAACGATGATTGTCTGGAAAAGTTCTGGTGGCAAACACTACAGCTAAAAGCCTTGCCGATAAAAGCAATGCCTTCGCTTACTGATCCCACAGATATTCAGGTTCGTTTCTACAGCGGTGAAGCCCTGATAAAACAACCGGAACTACTCAATTGTGTATTTTCATTGCTGGTTGAAGCCCACTATCAGACCACCCCGGATGATTTCATGACATTGCTTGATGCACCGGAGCAACGGGTGATTCTGGCTTTTGCAGGCAGCGCCAGGGCCGAAAATTTACTGGGTGCTTTATGTGGCAATCTCGAAGGCAAGCTCACAGAAAAAGCACTTCAGCAGGGTGTAATCAAAGGTCAACGCCGGGTTCAGGGTCACATGCTGGCGCAACAGTTGGCGTTGGGATTAGGCCAGAGCCAGTACCTTAACTTTCAATATTTTCGGATTATACGAATTGCAGTAAATCCCCTGCATCGTCGCTGTGGTGTAGGAAAAGCCATGCTCAATGAATTGGCCAGATGGGCCTCGGACCAACAGATTGATTACCTGGGTAGTTCATTTGGTGCATCGGATCCCTTATTACTATTTTGGCAAAAGAATCACTTTTATCCTGTACTCACCGGATTTCACAGAGATAAAGCCACTGCCGAATTCAATCTGACTGTCCTGAAGGCGATCAGAAGCAGCGATAATGGTTCGAAGCTGCGTCAGGCGCAACAGAATAACCTGGATCAGTTGTTGAGGTTTCACGCCCGCCAGTGTTTTCAATCCCTTGATAACGCCTTGTTAATTCGCTTGTTGCAAGCCTGCCCTCCTGACCAGAGCAGGTTAACCTTAAACGGTGAAACACTGGCGTTATGCCGTTTGTTTTGTGACGGGAATCGCAGCCTGGAACTCTCCACACCGCATTTAGTCAGGCTATTGAATGCGCTGATTTCGCGACAGATTGCATTTAATGCCCATATCTCTTTACTGACTGACCTGTTGCTAAAACAGTTGCCACATAAAACACTGCTGACAGAACATCAACTAAGTGGCAAAAATGCGCTCCACAAAGCGCTGAAGGCCAGTGTTGCCTGGGGGATTGAGGTGCTTGAAAGCGCGAGTTAAGCCATTAACAGTAATCTCTGCGCAGCAAACTGTACAGATTCATGTCGTGAAAAGCCCCGTTCCAGAAGCACTTTTCCCGCATCACCCCTTCAAACTGAAACCCCGCTTTTTCAGACACGGCAATTGAAGGTATGTTACTGGGTAAAATCAGTGACTCTATGCGGTTCACCTTAATCGGAAAATGCGGGCTAAACGCATAATCGAGGATCGTTTTCACTGACTCACTGGCATAGCCTTTACCCCAGTATTTAGGCGAGAGATCATACCCCAGAATGACACTGGCATCGTATTGATTCCAGCTGTTAAATCCGCAACTGCCAATTAAATGGGTAGATCCTTTTTCCCGCACAGCCCAACGTATTCCGGTATTGGTTTCAAAGCGGGATTTAAAATAGTTGATGAGGTGATCGGCTTCTTTTATGTCGTTAAATCGCTCAACATCATAATGTGCAGTTACTTTTGGATCAGAGAATATTTCAAATACGGACTTTCGGTCAGTTTTCTTTAATTCATTTAACAGCAATCTGTCACTGGTGAGGATAGGAAATGGCTTGGCACTCATAACATGTCTTATTGTATGGCTTAGTCACCTGTAACCATAGCGCGATAAAGGGTTGCAAACAATCATTGCTAAGGACTGATTTGACAAACCGGAGTTACGGACGGTAAATTTACCACCCAAAACAGACTGAGTTCCCACCTACAAATTTCATTTGTAAAGGAATTGTTAAGTGATATATTGCATTGCTTATTGAGCAATAAATACACTATAGTGGTACCTTCTGTAGTGGTTCGACATAGCAGGGGGGCAATTATGCGCACCAAAAAACCAATTATAAGAAATAAACAGACCATGGTAGATAACGAAGATCAGTATAGTTCTGAGCAAGAATACGATGTAATTGTTAAAACGCCCGCTACAACCTCAAAGCAACGAGAAACAACGACGCTTCCCTCTCAGTTCAATTACTACACTGAAAAAGACATTTCTAAAATTCTGTCAAACCTCGATTCACTGCGTAACAATGTTTACCCGCCGGCGGAAAATGACAGTGAGTCTGAAACAAAGTTGCAAAGCTTCCCGTCGGTATGCCTGATAGGATTAGGGCGATGTGGCTCTAACATTGCACTCGAAGTAGCCTCGCTGGTACACAATGCCCGCAACTTTTATATGAACGAGTTCAATGTAGAGCTTAAAAAAGCCAAAGAGTCGGACAATAAACCGGTTAAATGGTTACAGAAGAACTTAAAGCTCAACTCCAAAAACTCAGCCCAACCTGTGTTTTTAATTGAACCCCTGGTTATGTTAGGTGATTTGGACAAAGATATTGATGGCCGAATCCGATTTTCTTCCAAGGGAGCAGAAAGTAACTTTCTGGACGAGTATCGCAAACTAAAAATTATGGACCTCTCGGAGGTTCATGCCGGTGGTGCCGGTAACGCCCCCATTTTAGGCCAATATCTGGCTAAGATTATTCTTAACAAAGACACACAGCATTTTTCCAACAATGACTGGAAGTTTATTCATTCTTATTTGATTGATTCCTGCGGGATCAAGGCAAACCAGTCGCGCTTGTATTTCTATATTTTTAGTGCCGGCGGTGGCACGGGCTCTGGCATGGCATCGGAGTTTGGCCTTGCTCAGCAATATTCCTATATGAGCAAAACCTTTGATGTTAAACCGGAGCGAGATCTCGCCAGTCAAAATCAATCGTTTGTATTTGAGCCAATTTTCACCAGTGGTATTTGTATTCTGCCCAACATCACAGATAAAAGCATGCAAATGTCTGAAGCGCTGCATATCAATGCCGGGCGCTTATTGTGTAAATACCTCTCCGAAGAGTGGGACTTTTCCTATAATCTGGATGTTGACGATGGCCATACTGCGGAAGTGATGAATCGCATTCGCCCCTGGAATGCCATGATGCTGATTTCCAACGATATCATGCGTTACGCCGAAGAAAATGACAATGGTGGCACCATTAATGAAATCGACGTTAATGCCATGGAAAAGCATGCCAATCAATATATCAGCCAACAAATTTTCAACATTCTGACCGCTCAGGCTGTTACCACGGATTACGATGAAAACTATTTCCATCGCGCCGGTATTGATATCGGTGAGACCATTCGTCTGGATGCCAATGATCTGTTCATGAGCCTCGCCGGCCCTGTAGCTATCGCCTACGCAGAATCAGTTGTCGCCAGTGAAGACAGTGATGGCAAGCGACTGGACATTGATGACTTGTTTTATCGTTCCATCGACCTGCCCCATTACAACAAGCAAACTCAGGCCATTGAAGGTATCAGCTTGTTGCCGATCGAATCAGGTCGATATAAAAAAGTCCTGGCGGACTATAAAAATGGCAATTTTAATCCTGAGCAGATTAGAAAATTACACTTTTATCAAAACTGTTCATCTGTGGTGTCGATTGTCTCGTTACCCAAAGACTTTAAATTGTCTTACATGGACTTGAACAAACTTAAAGTGCACCTGAACTCTCTGTTCCCCAATACAACGTTAAAACGCTACGCTCTGGTTATCGGAGCCTCTGCGAATCTGTCGTTAACTACCTTGATCGCCAAGAGCCCCTGTTTAAGTGACGACTTCTTAACTCTGATAGTCGCTTACATTAAACGCTGTTTCGCCAAAGACAATTACCGCTATGACGAAACCATCGATAAAGCCATCGTGGAGTTTATTCGCGCAGAGCATTTCGATGAACAACTGCTGATGGATATGCTGGTAGAAAATGAAAACCCGGCGAAGATTCTGGATACAAACTGGTATGCCATCAAGCCCATGTACGAGAAAAAATACAAGGAGCTTATCCGGGAGCAAAACAAGTTTACCTCCATTAATGACATTCGGCTGACTGCTGACAATGTCAAAAAAGCCATTATGTACCTAAGAGAGATCTATCGACACAGGATCAGCAAAACCCGTATTATTTCTCTTAACGAAGAATTTGAAGAAAGTTACAGCGCGCCTACCAAGCGCAGCAGGCAAGAATCATTCTTTGATGAGCCCGATGTATCAGGTAACGATTAAGACTAAGCCCGCAACTATGCGGGCTTTTTTCTGATCTCCTGAAAACGGACCACCAGATGTTGCAACCCAACGGCCGTTGTCACCTCGACATTATCCGAATCAATAGCCTGACCCTCTTCAAACAAAACCGTGCGAGGGTATCCATGTCCCCCGAGGTCGGTAACCAGTTGCTGATGCGCATCAGACAAAAACTGTCCTTTGTGTTCCTGTACAACCAGGTTATATAAATCTAAACCATTCTCCTGCAACAAGCGCGCGAACAAAGGCAAGTTTTCCACCTGCCTTACAGTGCAATCGGGGCACCAGTTAGCAACAATATTCAACACAAAAGACCTTTCATCTTTTATTAGCTGTTGCAGTTGTTCAATGGTTATATTACTCACATTACACCTTAAAACTTGCTGATTTTCTGCGACCATTATGAGCCACACCAGCCTGGAAAACCACAACCGCTTTCCCTGAATCCAGGCGTTATATTTAATTCAACACTATTTCAGCAACTTTTAATGTTATAGTTCATCGGTTAAATAATTATAAGAAACGACAATGACAATACTTAAAACCCTGACCCCAATAGTATTTTCTGTTGGACTGTTAACCGCATGTGGCGGTGGTAGTAATAACGAAACAAACAATTCAGGCCCTGATAACAGTGGTCAGCCTCCACCCACCGATTATCAAATTACGGTTTTGATGATAGGGAATAGTCACACCAGCACAGGTAACCTGCCGCAATTGTTGCAAAACACCCTTCAAAGCTACGCGCCCGATGGCAATATATTGGTTGAAAGAGCGGTTAAATCTATGTTCCTGTCAGAGCACCTGGAAGACGATACCACTATGGCTCACTTTGATGAAAGAGACTGGGATTATGTGGTATTGCAGGCACAGAAATATTCGATTAGTCGGACGATAGAATACCCAACTGATGCAGCTCAAACGTTCATTGACAAGACAAAAGCCAAAGGCGGGATCCCTATTTTGTATCCTGAATGGGGTCAACGTAATTTAGCCGGAGAAGCAGAGTACATTTATGGCATTCATCATGGCATAGCTATTGTTGCTCCCACCTGTATTGCGCCTGTCGGATTCGCCTGGGACAACGCACTTAGGATACAGCCATCCTTGTCCTTGCACGCCAGTGACGGCAACCACGCCAATAGCACCGGCGCATATTTAACCTCACTGGTATTGTTTGAGACCATCACAACTCATCCTGCGGATTTACTCGGGGTATTGAATCATTCTTCGGTTAATGCTGATACTCAGTTGTTTTTACAACAAATGGCAACTCAAGCAATTGTAGACTACCCCCCATGTGAATCCTTAGCAGACTAAAGCGTAATTAATAATACGACCAGCGACAAAGGCAGAAAAGACACATTGTGACGTTACCCTTGCTTTCTATTTAGCTTTTGTCGCTTTTATGTCAACGGAATTCACCCTATCTAGAAGAATCCTCACTGTCATCTATACTTAATTTCAGGGTGTATTGACCTATTAAGTGTTATGCCGAACCGGGCAAGTATGCAGTTCTCTTCATTTATAAACAAAGCTAGATTGCTGTTGTTTCTCTGCTGCTGTGTTTTTTTAAACAGCGGTAAGTCTGAGACTAGCTCAGCCGAGATCTTATGGATGACCGAAGAATATCCGCCCTATAATTACCACAACAGTAGCGGAGAGTTAACCGGGCTAAGTGTCGAATTGCTGATTGCTATCTTAGCCAATATGGGCTCACCTATCTCTAAAAAGGAAATACTGGTCATCCCCTGGGCCAGAGCCTACAAAGACACGTTACACAATCCTCACGCCGCGATTTTTACCATGACAAAATCAAACTACAGAGAACCATTGTTTCAATTCTCCAGCCCGATACTAACCTCTAAAATATCGGTCATTACCCTTAAAACAGCGACCAGGCTGAATTCTGTGGCACAGATGAACACATTGAACGTCGGTGTGGTCCGCAATGATATCGGTGAGCAACTCCTGGTAAAACATGGTTTAAACAACACGACAACAGTGAAATTACCCACCTCATTAGAAGTGATTAAAATGCTTTTGTTAAAGCGTATAGACGTTGTTGCTATTGATGAAAATATCGCGAAATTCGAATTTAACAGGTTAGGGAAAAGCAAAAATGACTTAACGGTCCACTTCACCCTTGAAGAGTTAACCACCCATTATGCTTTTAACAAGAAAGTAGACACAAAATTTGTGCGTGACTTTTCTCAAAGCTTTGAACAATTGAAAACTGATGGTCAATTTACCGCTATCTTAGAAAACTACCGAATACTGACTGACTAAGAAAAACCCAGTTACAACTTCCGTGATTTTATCAATGACATTCCTGCGCATCCATTTTATTATTGTTTTACGATAATTTATTTCAATTACAGGTCTGAAAAATAATGAATAAGTTTTTAACTTTTGCTTTTGTTTTTCTGCTATTGAGCGGTTGCAGCAATCGCGCTATGTACGACAGCCTCCAATCGCACCAACATCAAAAGTGCATAGAAGACTCAACTGTGCACATCAAAGAATGCGAAGAGTTAAAAAAACAATCCTACGACGAATACAAACAACAAAGAGAGCAACAACTCACCAAAGACAATTAACTTTTCAAGACACTTTCGACCTACTTTATTCGTCTCATCCCTGAGACTCACCCCTTCGGGGCCGTGCTGAAGCACGTTCAAAATCATTCCCGATGATTTTGTCACATGGGGGTGAAGCCCGTCTCGGACGAAGCGAATACCTGGAGCTTTGTCAGGGCTGAACGACCCGGCAAGGATGCCGGGGCTGGGTGACGGTCATCAGGGATGTGTTTACGACGAACCTGCACAAACAACCATTACTTAGCCCGGCCGAACGACTGCACATGGGTGAAACCCGTTTAAAAATAGCGAATACCTGGAGCTATTTTAGGGTTGAACGCCAGACAAGTGGACGTCGAGCTGGAAGCCCCTACCATGGAAGGTTTAAACCTCATAGCTTAAACACAAACAAAAATAGATTACTTCAAGTTACTAAAACGCTGGCAGCCATCACAGGGACGATTGTTACTCGTACACTAATCAGAGTGCATGTGATGAAGTTAAGTTGATGGGTTAGGTTGCCCCTTGCAGATTAGCGCAGCTAATCGCTATTTAGGGAGAGGGCTATCCGGCTGTATTGAAACAGCAACTGTACTTTTCTGAATTCCAGATGCAAAAAAGGGCTACCCAATTGGATAGCCCTTTATCTAACCAGGAGCCTGGCGGTTCCCTGCATGGATGCAGGAGATTAGAGCAACGCAGGACGCAGTTGCCGAGTGCTACTCTCACATGGGGGTGAAGAGGGTGTTTACAGGAACGAAGTTCCGGCCCGATGAACGACCGGAGCTCTGCGACGGGCCGGGGGCCCCCTTCGGGAAGGTCGACCGCGAGATAGAGACACCAACCTTCGATTTGATGAAGGGTTGCCGCTGAATCGGATAAATGAACTAAATTGAATAAATCGCAGGCAATA
>NZ_JBVTQY010000051.1:0-24941 GCF_055755215.1 Planctobacterium sp. R6 | reverse complement strand
TCACTCAAACCTGTCATCCACCCCCTGTCTAACAATACGAAAAACTGAGGCGACAACTATCCTGACACAGGGGGTCAGCGGTATCACATGATTTGCGAACACCGCTGGCGCGCATTCGCATGGGGCTGGACACCTTGAGCGAAGAATCCGATCCGCTGAAGCGTCAGCAATATGAAGAGCGCATTAACGAACACATTGACGATATGGTGGAGTTGATTGAAACCTTGCTGGGCTACGCCAGGCTCGATCAGGCCATGCTACATCTGGAAAAGCGGGAAGTCGATCTGGCAGCGTTGCTGGAAAAATCATTGGCTAAAAAAACGCAACCCGGCAAATCTCTGACACTACAGGTTGCAGAAACTACCGGTTCAATGGGAGTTGATGGCGACCCTACCTATCTGAAAATGCTGTTGACGAACCTGTTGCAAAATGCCGTTCAGCACGCCACTGAACAGGTTTTGGTGCAGCTGGCGCGTGACAGCAGCCAGGTTACCTTGCGTATCAGTGACGACGGGCCGGGGATACCGCCAGAGCTGCGCAGCGATATCTTTAAACCCTTTGTACGTAGTCGCCACAACACCCATAAAGGTCACGGTGTAGGTTTAGCCATTTGTAAAAGAGTGGTGGACTGGCATCAGGGCAGTATTGAGGTACAGCAAAGCGAATCCCTTCAGGGGGCCGAGTTTGTGGTGAAATTACCCGCGAACAGTCAGTAAACTAAGTGCCACTCACGGCACAAAGGAACCGACTCTGCTAGTTGTATCTCATCGATACATTTTGAAAAAGTCCGGTACAAGCCCATACAGCATTCCGGGTTCGGCGCTTTTACACTGTGTGCAGTTAAAAGATTTAACACTACACAGGAAGCAATATAATGTTAAAACGTATTTCTCTTATTTCATTGGCGGTGCTGGGTTTAGCCGCTTGTGGTGGCTCTTCAGGCTCCAATGTAACACCTGTTACACCAACACCCGCACCTACGCCTGATCCCGACCCGGTTTTTGCAGCGGTAACCAGTGCCGCTCAAACCGAGATGCAAAGCAATGAATCTGCAGCGGTTTCTGTTGCCATTTACAAAGACGGTGAAGTGGTTTATGCCGAAGCTTTTGGTAACAATCAATGGAACAATGGCCAGCCGGTGTCCAAAGACACATTGTTCCAGCTGGGATCTACCACCAAGATGTTTACCAGTCTGGCGACGATGCAAATGGTGGAGCAGGGGATTTTTACCACGCAGGATACCTTGACCAGCACTCTGCCTGGTATTCAGTATGCCCCTGAGCAAACGCTGGGTTGGAACGATATCAACATCGCTCATCTGATGAACCACATGAGCGGGTTTTCTGATGATTATCAGGCCATGACAGACAACAGCGAATTACTGAGCTACATGCTTGAGCAATATGCTGAGGCCAATCCGCAAATGGTGGAACCGGAGCAGTTTTTTAATTACAACAATCCGGGCTACTCCTATCTGGGTGCCATCCTGGAGTATGTTAGTCAGCAGGATTTTCGCGATCTGATGGCGCAATCTGTTTTTGAGCCTCTGGGCATGAACCGCACTACCATGCACAAATCAGAGGTGATCAGTGATGGCAATTTTGCGTTGGGGGTTTATCAAAACAACGCCGGCAATGCCCAGGGGTACAGCAGCCTGAATCAGTTGCAGGACTGGCTGCCGGTAATTCCTGCAGGCGTTTACAGCTGGTCTACACCCAGCGAGTTGTTAAAAATGGCTGAATTTTTGATGTCGGGGAACAGCGATGTGTTGGCCGATGAATACCGACAGGAAATGACGAAAGCGCAGGTACCCATGGAGCAAGCCGGGCTACCACTCAGTTATGGCTACGGCATTTTTGTAGACCAGGGATTTGCTTACAACAATCGCTGGTATCCCGCCACCGTCTGGCAACATGGCGGTAATACCCGGGGTTACACCTCAATGTTTTGGATGTTGCCGGAAGAGAATATCGCAGTGTCCATCATGAGTAGTGGTGACAGTGATTATTATATCGAAACCATGATTGCCGCGCTTAAGAGTGTTATGACACTTCCGGAATCACAGCCCATGCCCTACGGAGAGGTGGATGCCAGTACTTTTGATCGTCATGTAGGTACATATGATGCCGGAGCCGTCACTATTAAGATCAGTAACAACAACGGCGTTTTACGGGTCAACGTACCTGAAATGGATGCTGAAGGCATTAATTACAACCCAATATTGCAGGCAATTGGTGACAATACCTTTTTGGCTAATGCCGATGGCGAAATGATGGATCTCACTTTCTTTCCCGCAACGCCAGACGGAGAATCTGTTTATATCCGCAATCGCAGTTTTGTGGCGATACGGGTGGGTAGCGAGCTATCCGAACGCCCGGCGCAAGCTCGCCAGTTAAAAACCAGCTCACCGGCCAGTAAAATCATCCTGGACTAGGGGCATTCAATAAAACCCGGTCGGACTCAGGTTCGACCGGATTGCTAAAATTCTTCAGTGATATTCAATTTAACTGAAAACTACAACCTTCTGTTTTATCTACATTTCTCAAAAAAGTACAAAAAACCTTCAAGGAAATTTTTGCCGGTACGATAACCCTAAGTGAGAGAGCCAGTGACAATCACTTAATAAAACCAATAAACGGGTGATTGTTGAATATTAACGATTTGACTGTACGACGACAGTCACCGGTAAAGCCCAAATACCTCACAAGCTGATCCGGATCGAGAGTGTAGGAGAGAGACAAATGTCTTTATTTGTAAATACTAACGTATCTTCATTGAACGCCCAGCGTCAATTATTCGATTCAGGCAACGCCCTATCAACTTCGTTTGAGCGTTTGTCTTCCGGTTTCCGTATCAATCGCGCTGCAGACGATGCCGCCGGTTTACAGATCACCGACCGTTTTACCTCACAAATTCAAGGCCTGGACCAGTCAGTGCGTAACGCCAATGATGCGATTTCAATGGTGCAAACGGCGGAAGGTGCTTTGCAGGAAACCACCACGGCATTGCAACGTATTCGTACTTTGGCTATTCAGTCTCAAAACGGTATCAATTCATCTGCTGACAGAACCGCTTTACAGCAGGAAGTTACCGCATTAGTTGCAGAATTATCAAGAATTGGTACAGATACGCAATTTGCCGGTAATGCCATCTTAAGCGGTAGTTTCTCCGCAGCGTTCCAGGTGGGTGCCAATGCCGGTCAAACGATTTCTGTTAACTTGTCGTCTTCAAACGGTGCCAGCTTTGGTGCATCAGGCTTAGGTGTCGGCACAGTTGATATCTCAACAGTTACGGGTGCTTCAGGTGCATTGACTGCGATTGATACTGCCATTTCATCCATTGGTGCTCAACGGGCTGAGCTGGGTGCTTTGCAAAACCGTTTCCAGTCTACAATCCGTAACCTGAGTAACGTATCAGAGAACCTGTCCGGTGCCCGTTCACGTATCAAAGATACGGACTTCGCCACTGAAACAGCGAACCTGACGCGTAATCAGATTATCCAGCAGGCCAGTACCACGGTACTTGCACAGGCTAATCAGCGTCCGCAATCAGCGCTTTCACTGTTAGGTTAATCATCCTGGGTGGGGTAAAGGCCCCACCAATAATTCTATTTTTAATCAGTGTGTCGGATAAACATCCGGCCCGCGGGAAATGTTAACCGCCAGGAGGTAGTGTGAGAACCCTTTAGGGCAGGAGAACATTTCCGAGAGTTTCGCTCACTCTCTCCTAACGTCGGAGCGTTCAGCCGGAATAGTGTATTCCGGCTTTTTTAGTTTCGCTTTTCGATGATCAGGGTGATTTCCCCCACCTCTATGCCAAACTTGTTGATGCTGGTGCGATTGAGCAACCGGTCTTCGCTGATCAAATAGAGCCAGTCATCCAGGTGTACGTTTAAGGTGTCTCCGTCGTAGGGGATAGTCAGCTCGTATTGCCAGCGAAAAACGGCTCCACGGGTTTGCCCTTGCGCCACACCCACCACATCACCGGCCGTACCTGTATAGCGCCCATTGCCTAGATCGTTCAGGGTCCAGATGCGGGTTTGTTGTTCGCCATCATCAAAGTAAAACACTTCGTCAAGGGTACCGGTATTACCTTGCCAGGAGGCTTTAATGTCGGCGCTGAAGCGACGGGTCATCTTGCCGGACATATCCTGCACCATTCCGTAGACTTTCAAATCGCCATTGAAAAACGTCTTCAGATCCAGTCGGGGTTCCGTAGCGGCATAGTCGTTAACGTCAACTGCACTGCAGGCAGATAAAATCAATGACAAACCGAGTATGAAATACCTGAATAGTTTATTTTGCATAGGAGACTCCTGTTTTGGGAGGATTAGTTTTGGCCAATGAGTTGTTTTCTGACATCCGGCGCGCTGGTGTTGGGGGATAACCAGATAGCCAGAAATGCCCGGGCAAACTGTTGATCACTCAGTGTCCCCAGTTGTTCATCATTGAAATAAAAGTAGCTGATTTGTGCTTCGTCTATGTACAGGGTTAACGATTGTTGACGTTTGACATCCGGCCAGAGCTGTTGCAGTTCTGCAGTCCAGGCAAGGACTTTTTGTTCATCATAAAAGCCCAGTTTCTGCCACTGTTTTACGGTTTCTTCGATCAGTTGTTGTTTTGAAAAGTCCCTGAGATAGGTGAGCTTCAAAGCCACCGGAAACTGATCCGACTGATAGATACCATTAGCAGAATACAATCGGGCTTCGTAGATATCCCAAAACAGCACACTTAATTTTCCCTCACCCACCAGTTGCATTGAAGGCCAGGGCGGGGACTGCGGTGACGCCGCCAGATGGCCGCTGATTAAAAACATTCCGGCAGCTAACAACAGACTACGCCAGGTTTTCATGCCCTGTGCCTCTTTCGACCAGTTTGTAAAAAACCGGCAGCAGGGTCCCCCACGCCAGTACCAGTATCAGGACCGTAATCCAAAGACCCTGGGCCAGTTCAACAGCGCCAAAGCGTGATCCTGATAAATAACTGAGCGTACCGCCGATGGCACCCAGTGGCACCTGCCAATACAGGGGTTTGTTTGCCAGCCATGCCATGCTGTAGCGCAGTGTCAGAACAAAGCCTATCCAGAGGCAGATCAACCAGAAGGGAAATTGGTTTTCGGCAAAGACATAAATGCCTGCCTGCATCAGGGTGAAGTCCAAAGCGATCCCCGCCAGAATCGCTTTATAGGTATGTGATAAATCGGTTTTGCGGTTGGGGCTGAGAATAAAATGCAACAGTAACAGGCAGGCACACACCCAGTTGTTCTGGAATATGACCGCGGCTATCCACAACAACTGGAACAGCACAAAGTTGGCAATGTTAAACTGTTTTGCCGAAAGCATTGGCAACTACCCTGAAAACTGAGGTTTGCGGCTTACCAGATGCACTGTGCTGATGGCTCTTTGCAAAAAGCCTCCTTCGCAATAACACAGGTAATAGGTCCAGAGTCGCTTAAACTGCTGATCAAACCCTTCCTGGGCCAGTTGTGGCCAGGCGGCAAGGAACTTCTCCCGCCAGTCGGCAAGGGTCCTCGCATAGTGCAGCCCGATATCGTGCAATTCGTGGATCACCATGTCGGTGTTGTTGGTTAAACACTGGCTCATACGTTGCACTGAGGGCAGACACCCCCCGGGAAAAATGTAAGTCTGAATAAAATCCACTTCTTTGCGATAGTGTTCGTAGCGTTGGTCGGCGATGGTGATGGCCTGAATTAACAGCAACCCCTCTGGCTTTAACAGATCGCTGCACTGTTTGAAAAAGCCATCCAGGTATTCGTGACCCACAGCTTCAATCATCTCAATACTCACCAGTTTGTCGAACTGCCCGGATAACTTGCGGTAGTCCTGTTTCAGCAGGGTAATTTTGTCCTGTAAACCGGCTTCTGCAATGCGTTGCTGCGCGTAGTCGTGCTGCGCATCAGAAATGGTGGTAGTGGTCACATTCACAGCGTAATGCTTTGCCATATATACCGCCAGTCCGCCCCAACCGGTGCCGATTTCCAGTACGGATTCGCCAGGTTGCAATTGCAGCCGCTGACAGATGGTTTCCATTTTGTGGATTTGAGCGCTTTCCAGATCTGTCATGGTTTCCGGGTAAATGGCACTGGAATACTGCATTTGGCTATCTAAAAAGCGTTTATAGAGATGATTGCCCAGATCATAATGGGCAAGAATATTCTTTTTTGCCTGGGTCTCATTATTGCGATTTTTGAACTTTTTCAGGAAGTAACCAAGCCTTACCAGCGCACCGAATTTCTTTTCCACTGCATCCAGGGCGTTTTGATTGGCCACAAAAAATTCAATGACCCGGGTCAGGTCAGGAGAGTTCCACTTTCCGGCGACATAATCTTCGGCAATACCAATGCTGCCTTTAAACATCAGTGTTTTGAATATCTGGCGGTCATAGACCTGTACTTCAGCTTTGAGCTGTGCGTCTTTATCGCCAAACTGAAAAACTTCTTCACCCAGCTTCATGGTTAGCAGCCCGGCTGTGGCTCTGGCCAGTAGTTTAAAGACCATGTTCTGGAAAAAATCACTACTGCGAGTGGCGGTCAGGCGTGTTTTTGTTTGAATTTGTTGCACAGGATTCTCCGTTAAGGCTGAGACTGAGTACCGGTCTGCATTTTTTGCGCTATCGCTCGCCAGATTGGAGCGGGTAATGCAGCCAGTAGTTTTAAAATCATAGTAAAGAAATAGGGAAAATGGATTTCACTCCGCCGTTTTGCCAACCCTGCTATGATGGCTTTAGAGGCATATTCAGTGCTGACCTGCATCGGCATGTCAAAGTCATTTTTGTCGGTCAGCGGGGTTTTCACAAAACCTGGGCTGATCAAACTCACCGCAATATTGTGAGGCTTGAGTTCGATGGCAAGGGTTTTGGCCAGGTAGCTGACACCGGCTTTAGCTGAACCATAGGCAGTGGCTCTGGGAAAGGGTAAATAAGCGGCACTGGAGCTGACGATGCCGAGTTGGCCACCTGATTTGATTTTGGGTAACAGGGCTTCAAGGCAATAACCAATGGCAACCAGGTTGACTTTGATGATGCGCTCAAACAGCGCTGCGTCGAATTGCATCGGGTTATCAATGTATTCGCAGTTACCGGCGTTTAACAACAGCAGATCCAGTTGTCCTGATATCTCGCTTGCTGCCTGATGCACCTGTTGAATGTCAGTGACATCAAAAACCAGTGGCACAATACTATCCTGTGCTTTGTGCAATGCCTGCAGTTTGTCGCTATTGCGGCCACAGGCATAAACTAGCCAACCTTGTCTGGCGTAGTCACCAGCCAGTTGTTCACCAATGCCTGAAGAAGCCCCTGTAATCAGTACCTGTTTCATATCCGAACATTAGAATTGCGAATTTGATAAGGTTTACGCTGCAGGGGTTCAAATGGGTCACTTTCGCCTGAAAATTTTTAACGTGCTTTTAACTGTTCTGTGATGGCGACCAGTTTGTCCACCATGCCAGGTTCTGTGGGGATATGGGCACCACCCTCCACTATGTGCAGCTGGCTGTCGGGCATCCTTTGATGGATATCCCAGGCGCTGCGCAGGGGGCAAATCACATCGTAGCGCCCATGTACTATGTGGGTAGGGATATGACTAATTTTGTCCGCGTTTTGCAACACATAGTTATCATCTTCCAGAAAGAATTTGTGGTGGGCAAAATGACATTCAGTGCGGGCCAGCGATAACATCTTATCGCTGGCGGTAATATCGCGACTGGATTCGGAACCGGGTATCAAAGTCATGGTATTTGCACCGTAACTTGCCCAGGTTAAAGCTGCCGGGCGGGCAATCTGAGGGTCCTGATGGGTAAGCAATTGGTAGTAGGCGGCAACAATTTCAGCATCATCTTTACCGTTCACCGGGGCTTTAAATTCCGCCCACTTATCGGGAAATAGTTGCGCTGTGCCGGTCCCACCATAAACCCAGTCCAAATCTGTCTGGCGACCTAAAAATACCCCTCTGAGTACCAGTGACGATACGGAATCTGGGTATTTTATCGCGTAACACAGAGCCAATAAGCTACCCCAACTGCCACCCATTACCAGCCATTTGTCGATCGCCAGATGTTTGCGTAGCTTTTCCAGATCTTCGACTATTTGCCAGGTATCGTTCTCTTTGAGTTCCGCATAGGGCTTACTGCGCCCAGCGCCGCGCTGATCAGGCAACACTATCCGGTAGTGGGAAGCATCAAAAAAACGACGATAAATGGGCAGTATGCCGAGTCCTGGACCACCGTGCAGAAACAGTGCTGCCTGGCCCTCGGGATTACCGACCTGTTCGTAGTGGATTTCATGTAAATCGGAGACCTGAAGTTTACCTTCACTGTAAGGCTCAATAGCAGGAAAAAGGGTTTTCAAAATGACTATCTCGTGAAATCAAAAAACAAGATAGTAACCTATTTTTACCTGTTGCTTATCTAATCTTTGCTAAAGGTGAGTTCTTCCGGCCAGCTATCGGGCTTGGCATAGGTTAGTCGGGTTAGCTTTTTTGTGGTGTGGTAACGATCCAACCCGGAAATGGCGACACTGCCTAACTTCTCAATATCGATACTGCCATCGGGCTCTATGGCCATTTCATCGGTTTGAACTAACACCACTTTACCGATAATCAGTTCGGTTTGGTTGATTTCCAGCAACTGGATTTCCTCTACCTGTAATCCTATTTTCAGGCAACTCTGTGCCACAAATGGGGCACTGAAGCCGCTTACATAACTGGGAGTCAGCCCGGTTTCCGCGAATTCACTAACTTCAGCATCATAACGGGCTGAGCACTGGTGAGCGGCATGTACCATCGGTTCAGAAACCTGGTTGAGGGTGTAAAATCCTGAATGCTTAATATTGTTCACCGTGTCTCTGCGCACTGTTCGGGGCCGGGTGATCATGCCCATCAATGCCGGATCGGCGCCAATGTGAAACACCGAACTCACAATGGCTAAGTTTTCCACACCGTCTGAGTTTATTGTGCCCACCAGATTGGCGCTTTTAAAACCTGATAAGGAGTTGATGAACATAGCGCGGTAGCGTTGCTGCATGGACTGTATGTCCGCATGGTGCCAGGTTTTCAAGATTTTGCCCTTTGGTTGGATAGGGATAGTGGCATTGTAAACGTGCGGACTCGCGCTAAGATCAGTTCAGTTTAAAAGAAAGTTCATCGCAGTGCTGCAGTCTGCAAAGATTTCCGCCTGCCAGTCTGAGCCGGTCAGGCCTTCGATATAAATTCGGGAAAATCGGATGATGTTTTCGTCTTCTACGACAATCGCGATTTTCAAAGGCCCCTGAATAAATGACTCGTTTTTATCCAGCAGGGCAATTCTTCTGATTTCTTCTTCACTGAAGGAAGCACTCTGCACATCCAGGTAATTGTACAAATGACCAATACAGTTTAGGTCGGTCCATTGCTCATAGATCTCTTTGTCCAGTGCAACCAGGTCTTCAGTCCCGATATGGCCATTAAACACAACGTTGATGACCTGATTTTCCAGAGACAATTGATAGGGCATGTACGCTCTGCATTATTTTTTCGTCAAACTATACACAGAGAGTAGTATGAATTGATCGCCTTGTAATCAATTAAATTTAACGATTAGTTAACAATGTCATTCAGGAAAGCCCGGAAAAAACTGGAAATTTAGGTTGCGAATTCTCTGAAATGTTATATTATCACCCACCCAGATTAATCAGGTTGAACATCCGTGCGCGATATTATTGGTACAGTTTTGTCAAGTTTATGCATTGTACATTGTGTGTTAAGCGCAGTGTTATTAGTGCTTGGTGGAACCGGTGTCATTTCTGCCACCTGGCATACGTCTGAGATCCATTTGGTCTTTTTCCTGCCGGTATTGTTGTTCGCAACCCTGAGTTTCCCGCACGCCCGTCGTCAACATGGCGATAAGCAACCGCTGCTATTAGGTGTGATTGGGTTAGTGTTATTAACCATTTCCTTGATGCTGGAAATGATCTGGCACCTGCACGTTTTAGAAACCATCTTAACGGTTATCGGCGGTGGCATTTTGATCTATGCCCATCAGATGAATCGTCGCCTGTCGGCACTGCAACCCTCCTGATAATGACAACAAAAGCGAGTCGTACTATGCGTACCGCACTGATTTGCACTCTATTTGCGTTGAATACAATGGCAGCCCATGGTCAGTCTGCTCATACCCATGGCGAAGTTGAACTTCAGATTGTTGGCGAAAACCATCAGGTATCTGTTTCACTCAGTAGTCCATTAGCTAATATCGTGGGGTTTGAATACCGCCCGGAAATGCCGGAAGATAAATGGCTGCTCAATAGTGCTGTTGCAGAACTGAAAGGCGCTGAGTGGCTGGTGTTAAGTGGTACTGAGTGTGCGTTAACCTCTACAGAAGTGCGATACTCATGGCAGGATAGTGAGGCTGAGCATGGCCATCCGCCAAAGCACGAGCACCATGATAAGCATGAGCATCATGAAAAGCACGAGCATCACGATAAGCATGAGCATCATGATAAGCACGAGCACCATGATAAGCATGAGCATCATGATAAGCACGAACATCGCGATAAGCACGAGCATCATGATAAGCACGAGCATCATGATGAGCATGAACACCCTGAAGACGAACATGCGGAAATCACCGTTAACTACTTATATCAATGTGCATCCCAGTCACCTCAATCTGTACAGGTAACGCTTCAGACGCTGTTTCCGGGGATTGAGCAGGTACGTTTACAATGGATTACTGAGGCCGGCCAGGGGGCAGCCGTCATTAATTCTGCACAACAGGTTATTGAATTTTAGTGACGTTGGGACCTGAAGGTCCCGATTTTGTCACTGTGACAAGGCTAATCTTTCCAGTCGCGGCCCAGTTGATCCAGGATGGACAATACTTTCTCGCTGGCACTTTCCATTTTGATTAAATATTTGATGGCGGCATCCTGATTGCCATTTTGCGCTTCTTTCATGGCTGCGACACCACTGCGATGCACTTCCGCGTGAGGCGCGTCGAGGTCGCTGAAAGCTTTGTTGCGACTAAATATTTCTCTGCCAGATCCCTGATACCATTGGCCTAGACGGCAACTGCTGTGATCGGAAAAGTCATTGATGTCCTTGCTACTTTGCCCCTGCAACACGGCATAAACATCAGCCTTCCAGACAATGTGATCCAGTTTTACCGTCTGAATAAAAGTGCGATGTGTGGTATCGGAAATCGCCTCTTTCATTGAGCTGCAGCAATCCACAATAGCGGAGTAATGCTCATTAAGCTGACCGACCCCGTCGGACAGGCTTTCGTTGTTGCCTTTAAGCTCATCAACGGCACTGACAGCGTACTTGGTGGAACTGATAATATTCGTAACCAGGTCGGCTACTTCACTGGCGGACTTGTTTGTTTCTGTCGCCAGGCTTCGGACCTCATCGGCAACCACGCTGAACCCTCGCCCAGCGTCACCGGCTCGCGCGGCTTCGATGGCGGCGTTGAGGGCCAGTAAGTTGGTTTGATCAGAAATACTGGTGATAGTGGAGACAAATTTGTTGATGCTGTCGGCTTTTTCCGACAACCCGTTGATACTGCTGGTCATGCCGCCCATCTTGTTCCCCATCTCTTCCATAGAGGCAACAATGCTGGCTAATGAGCTGGAGGAAGTATCGAATAATTCGGCTACCTGACGCACCGACTGCGATTCTTCGTCAATGCGCTGAAAAGAGCTGAGTACCGTTTCGCGAACGCCTTCTACCTGGCGCAGCGAGCCTGACATACATTTAACTAACTCCGTTTCATAGTCATTGCTGATTTCTTTTTTGGCGTACAGTTCTTCTTTCAGGGCGCGGTTTTCTTTTTCCAGATGAGCTAACGAATCTTCCAGCTCTCGTAACTGAGAGCGCAGGCTCGCGCTTTCATCAAGCGCACTTTGGTGGGTTGTGGCAAGTACAAACATAGGTGCTCTAAACTTTATTGCTTTAATAGTCTATCCAATCTAACGGATTGCGGAGCGAATGCAATGCAATTAGGTCATTTTCATCCGGTTTCATACCAAAGTTGGATGGTGATGTGGGCCTCAGGCGTCGGTGGCGGGTAACTCGATGAAAAATTGCGAGCCTTGCCCTTCTTTTGATTCAAACCAAACCCGTCCCCGGTGTTGCTCCACCAGCTTTTTCACAATGTACAGCCCCAGTCCGGTAGATTTTTCATTGTGTGTACCGCTGCGGCCACTGTTGGTAAAGGCGGAAAACAATTGTGTGCTGATATCCTCGGGTATCCCTATGCCCTGGTCTGCAACGGTGATCCTGACCTTACCGCTTGCGCTAGTCACCGTCACCGATACTCGCTGTTGTTCCGAAGAAAACTTGATGGCGTTGCTCAGCAAGTTTTCAATAATTCTGGCAAACTTAGCCTGGTGTATATCGCAGAAGATCACGTCTTTCTGGAATTCAAAAAGCAACGGGATTTTTTTAGCCAATGCTTTGGGCTGGTGGGCTTCTACCAGTCTTGCCAATATTTTAACCACGTTATTGGTTTTCAGGGTGACTTCGTTACTTTCGTTGCTGAGTTTGCCGTAGTCCCGCAACTCTTCCACCAACTCAGAACAGCTTTTTCCGGCGTTAATAGCCTGATCGAGATAGTTGTGTAGCTCCGATGTTGGGCTTACCTGTTTGGTTAGTTTAATTAAATCCAGATAACCCAGACCGATTGAGATCTTATTGTTAATGTCATGGGCAAGAATCGACATAATGCGATCTTTGTCATTGTTCACCTGAATCAGTTCCTGGGTTTTTTGGTAAATCTGCTGATCCAGTTTTTTCTTCTGCCGCACCAGATGATGTGTGCGTATCACAAACAAATACCAGATGCCGGTTAACAGCCCCAGCAATACGGCCAGGTAAAACCACCAGGTCTCGTACCAGGCGGGTAAGCTCAGCAACTCGATTGCAATCTGGTTAGACATCCAGGTACCGGCGCTGTTGGTGCTTTCCACTTCCAGGCGATATTTTCCCGGAGACAAATTCGTGTAAGTTGCCCGGCGATTATCGGCATTGCCGTATTGCCATTGTTCATTAAACCCGGATAGCCGCCATCGGTACAATATCTTTTGCGGCCCGGTATAGTCCAGCGCCGAAAACTCAAAAGAAATCCCTTTTGTATCGGGTGCTAAAGGAACCGGCTGATTCAGGTCAAGCTGAACAGGCTGACCGTTAATTTCCGCTGAACTGATCACCAGCGGCGGGTTGTACCACCAGTTGCTAAATTTTTCTGGTGCAACCAGCAACAATCCTTCATTGCCGCCGAACAGGATAATCCCATCCTGAGTAACAACCTGAGAGCCCAACCAGATGGTGCCAATATCCCATTTGTTGTTGTGGCTTAAATCAATGGATTGCTGATTTTCAATGTCGTACACGCCTTTGTAATGCCATATGCGACCCAGGTGATCAGATAGAATATTGGCAGTGTAGGTTTGTTCGATTTGCAACTGTTGATTTACAGAAACAAAGGTAGCGGTTTTGCCGTCCCAACTGTCCAGTTTGTCGAGGCCACTCTCTGTTGCAACCCAAAGTTGGTTGTTTCTGTCTACGTGCAAACTGTTTATGGCATTGTCTGACAACTCGCCGGGCAGTTCTGTCGAGCTGTTGATTTCGGTGACATGCTGTGTGTCTGAGTCAATGTGAAATAGTCCATCGTCTGTACCTACCCAGAGACTGGCGGGAGGTTGCCATGCCAGGGCGTAGGTGATTCTTCCCCGAATGGGTTCGTAATGGGCATAATCATCTAACAGCCTGAAAGACTGGTCGCTTAGGTCAATATAGGCCACTCCTTTGGTGGAACCCAGCCAAACCCGTTGCTTGTTATCCGCCACCATGGTGGTAATGGTGTTAAATCCCTGCTGCGCGGCTACCGGGTAGGCCTGAAAAACTTGCTGTTGCGGGTTGTAACTGAATAGCCCTTTGCGTCGGGTTCCTACCCAAATTTCACCGTTTTGGGTATGCAACAACGACAAAATATCATTTTCCGGCAATGTTGCCGGCGCATTGCCGGATTCATCAAAATGTTGAATTGTGCCGAGCTGGTTGTCGATTCGGGTTAACCCGGCCTGACTATAGCCGAGCCAGATATCACCCTTGTCGGTTTCCGCAATAGCCCGAATTCTTGCGTTTTTGATGCTGTCCGGGCGATAGGGGCTGTGCCTTAGTGTTCTGATGCTGTCATTGTGGGGCGCAAACAGGTTCAATCCGGCACCCCAGGTACCAATCCACATCAGTCCGGCATTGTCCCTGAATATCGCGCCAATATTATTCTGATTGATACTGCTGTTTATACTGCGGTCGTGCCTGATTTGTTTGACGATCTGCAACGAGTCGATATCAATGATACTAATACCGCCGTCCAGGGTGCCAATCCAGGCCTGTCCCGGTTCTGATTCAACAATGGAGACCACCCAGGGATGCCCCAGTTTGTCCGGACCACTGTCTAACCAGTTTAGTTCCATCGTTTTAGGATCGAATTTAGCCAATCCCTGTTGTAAGGTGCCAACCAGCATCAGACCTGAGTGGGACTGAGTCAGGGTGTGTATCTGAATACCATCAAATGCCGCAAAACTGCGACCAGACAATACATTTCCATTGAAACTTTGAGAGGGTAAATTAATGCGGCATAGCCCGTTCTGAGTGCCCAACCATAATCCCTGGCTGGTATCCATAAACAGACTGCGCGGTCCTTTGTCCTGATACACAGTTTCGCAGCCGTTAATGGCTGTTATAGCGACGGTTTCTTTGCTGTAAGGATTGAGATAATTCAGCCCCTGATTCGTGGCAACCCAGACCCGCTGACTGGCTTCTCCCACGATGGCTCGGATAGAATTACCGTTGCGGCTATCACTGTCCTGACTCAGGTCGAAATGCTCGAAACGGTTAGTGGCGGGGTTGAGTACAGAAATGCCGTCACTGAAGGTGCCAAACCAGATTTTTCCGTCAGGTGCGTTCCAGATGGTTCTGATGTAATTACCGGCCAACGAATTGCGGTCGCCGGGTGTGTGTCTGAAGGGGGTAAACTGATAGCCGTCGTAACGCACTGCGCCTTGTTGGGTGCCTATCCAGATGAAACCCTGGCTATCCTGGCCCAGTGAAGTAACGATGCCATCGGGGATGTCGCGGTGATCTGCCACCGATTCAAAATACAAATCACCCTGTGCAAAAATGCTGGCAGCAATCGCGTGTTTTCCCATTGCCAACAGGGCGATTATCAGAATCACAAGGGTGCGCATCCTAAGCTATTTCCTCCAATTTGATTCGCTCTTCTATACTTTATTCTTTTTTATTGGAAATTTCTTGATTTTAAAACCTGTCATTCATATAAAGTTTTATACTGAACAGTATTTTATCATCCCGGAGAACATTTTATGACTAACACCTATCAACCGCCACAGATTTGGCAATGGCAACCAGGCAACGGTGGCGCCTTTGCCAATATCAATCGCCCTGTGTCTGGAGCTACCCATGAAAAAGACCTGCCACAAGGCAAACACCCTTTGCAATTGTATTCGTTGGCGACTCCAAATGGCGCCAAAGTCACCATCATGCTGGAAGAACTACTGGCCCTGGGACACGCCGGAGCCGAATATGATGCCTGGCTGATTAATATTGGTGAGGGCGATCAGTTTAGCAGTGGCTTTGTCGACATTAACCCTAACTCAAAAATTCCGGCGTTACTGGACCTGTCCTCTGACCATCCGCTTCGGGTGTTTGAATCGGGTGCCATTTTATTACATCTGGCGGAAAAGTTTGGCGAGTTTTTGCCTTCGGGGGCAGCCCGCACAGAAACCCTGAATTGGTTGTTCTGGCAGATGGGTAGCGCACCCAGCGTCGGTGGTGGCTTTGGTCACTTTTACAATTATGCCCCGGAAAAATTTGAATATCCTATCAATCGCTTTTCCATGGAAACTAAGCGTTTACTGGATGTACTGGACAAGCAACTGGCCAACAACACCTATGTCGCCGGTGAAACCTACAGTATTGCTGATATCGCCATCTGGCCCTGGATGGGCAATCTAGTACTGGGCCGCTTGTACAACGCTGCTGAGTTTCTGCAGGTGCAGGAATACCAACATGTTATGCGCTGGGCGCAATTGCTGGATGAACGACCTGCAGTGCAACGTGGCCGAATGGTAAATCGCTCCTGGGGAGAACTGCACGAGCAATTGCACGAGCGCCACGACGCCGACGACTTTCAACACAAAACGCAGGATAAGCTGGAAGCATCCTCCTGATCTCAGGGGAAATGCAGCAATAGTTGCAATTCCACATCCAGCAAGTCAGTACCACTGGTGTCGGATAAAAACACCATTCTGGCGCGGCCATTGAGCTGGTGTTGTTCTGCGATGGCCTGCTGGATAAATTGCGCCCACTGTTGATTGATGTCCACCGCCGGGCCTTGGTATTTCCAGCTAAGGGCCTGATGCTCTGGTTCCGGCACAATGCGGTTAACACCGCGATTTGCAGGCGCGCCAGAAAAGGGAAAAGCAATGGTTAAGGTCAGAGAGGATTCGGTGGGAATATCATCCAGTAATAGGTGCATATTACCGGCAATGCCACCGCCGGATTTCATCAGGCTTTTGATCAGGGCAAAGGTGCGTCTTTTAATGGTTTGAGGCAGCTCTTGCGGGGTCGTAGTGACCCGGGTGCCATAAAATCGCGTGGCCGGTAATGTTTTGATTTCCAGCGGCGGTGCGTCATTTTTTGAAGTCGGTTTTGTTTTGTCAGTTTCCGCACTTGCTCGTGGTTTATCAGTGCGGGAGGATTCCGGCAGTTTAATACGGGTTTCCTCCGGCAAACAAAGTCCTTTTAATTCTGACATTTCTGCTTCGTTGGCGGGGGAGGCTTCAATAAACGCCAACCACTCTCTGGCTTTGGCTTTTTCACCACTGACTAATGAGGCGTTAATAAAGGCCCGGCGGGCTTCATCCGCTTGCCCCAGTTTGTGATAAGCAATCCCCAACAACAGGTTGGCTTTGCCAGTAAAACGATCTGGCAACACTTGCTGGCAAGTGAAGGTCAGGGTGTCCAACAGGTTTTGCCATTGTTCTGCTTTGTGCTGCAAGTCAGCTAACAATAGCCCTTGCTGGATATCTGAAGAGAGCCGCAGGCTGTTGTTCAGACTGGTCATCGCGGCGTCAGTTTCCCTGGCCTGATACCAGAGTTCAAATAATCTGTACCAGTGACTGGCCGTTGCGTTAACTGTGTCGGTTTGTAAAGCGTTATCCAAAATTCGGGCGGCTTTATCCGGCATATTTTGCCGTTGATAAAGCTCCACCAATAACAACCAGTCTTGCTCATCCACAAAGCGACTTTGATTGCTGGCTAACGACCACAAATCCAGCGCAGCATTGAATTTTTGCGTCTTGATATACAAACCTGTGAGTTGCCGGATCAGTGTCATATCCTCAGGATGGCGCAAAAGCAATGCCTTGATAGCGTCTATCGCCATTGCAAAGGCACTGGCCTGATAGGCCAATTCTGCAACCTGTTGCAATTGCTCATCCGGCAGCGCTGCACTGTTTTCAGTGATCTGGGTGAGAATTGCCACTACCTCGTGGAAACGCTGTAAGCCCAGCGCAGCTCTGGCCACTAAAAGTCGTTCTTCATTATCCATGGATGAGTGGGAGAACAAAGGGCCAACCTGAGCAAAGCGCTTTAATTGCAGTAGTACATAGGCCAATTCTTTGGTCATTACTCGGGCCACCGGTTCTGCCAGCACATTGGTGCTCAGCGCTTTTTGATAGGCCTGCGCGGCTTGTTCAAATTGCCCGTTTTGTGCGTACTGACGCGCCAGATGTTGACCATTAACCGCAATTTCCCAGGGATCGGTAGCTGTTGCCAGATGCGCCTCCAGGCTACTGAGTGCCTGACTTTCCGCCGCTCCCAGATTTTGGTCACTGCTGTTAAACAGTTTGCTTTTGTACTGCCTCGCCTCAGTTTGTGCTGCGAACACAGTCAGCAGTAACGCCAAACCAAAGGCTTTGACTGGTGTCACAGAGAGTAAACTGGCAGGCAGACGGTACAAGCTCAATTACTCCGGGTAGGGTGAGTTTTGGGGATAATGCTGCCATTGCAGCGCTATTTTTTGGGTCAGCACCACGTCCTGACCGTCTTTTACAATGTCACTGACATCGTAGCGCCATAATTTAATGGCCCGAATCACTTCGGCTTCAAACACGCCTTTGGGATGAGCGTCCAGTACCCGAATGTGGCGGGTCTGGCCCTGTGGCGACACATTAAACGCCACCAACACCCAGCCATTGAGTTGGTGTTGCCAGGCCAGTTCCGGAATATTGGGGCGACGCGTGGCAAAGGGGGTAATTTCGATAAAGCCTTCCCGCGTATCCTCGCCAAACTGCGATAAAAGTTCTCCGGCAGTCTGGATAGCTTCTGAGGCCGAGCCCAGGCCGAACTTCAAGCCAGGAGTAACAGGGCCTGGCAGAAAGTCCTCAGATATTGGCAACGATGACTCTGTGGCCGGACTGAGATTTAATGCTGTCTCGGCCATCTGTGGTTCAGTGTTTTGTTGCGGTGGAGGTGGTGGTTCACTGTCGGGCGGTTGCTCCTGTTCCTGAATTTGAAACAGCGCCACCATACCGGAAAACTGGATATCCGGCAGTGCCGGCAAAGGTTGATTCACCAAACGCTGCATAAATAAGAACAGCGCCATGGTAACCACCAGAGCGGCCAGTAAACTGCCAGAATATTTGAGCAATGGATTGAGCATTATTGGGTCGCAGTAATATCAGCGGCAATAGCGACTTTCTCGACGCCTGCCAGTCGCACCTGATCCATCACGCCTATTAACTCTTTGGTGCGGGTTTGCTGATCCGACTGGATCACCACAGTACTCTCCGGGCTTTCAGCGTGGAGCCTCGCCACAATGCTGCGCACCGATCGGATATCCACCAAACGATTGTCTATCCAGATATCCCCTTCTGCGGTAATGGCGACAAAAATATTGGCGTTTTGTGGTTGTGCTGATTGGGCCTGAGGAGCGTTGACATCCACGCCAGACTCTTTGACAAAAGAGGTGGTAACAATAAAAAAGATCAGCATGATAAAAACGATATCCAGCATGGGCGTCATGTCCAATTCGGCCTGCTGGGTTTGTCGATTGTGGCGGTGATAACTCATAGCCGTTTATCCTCTTAAGCGTTGCCAGAAAGCTGTTCGGTCAGCAGCAATTCCAGGCGTTGCGCTTTTTGAGCAAAGCGCATTGCAAAATAATATCCGGAAAGGCCGGTCACCAGACCTGCCAGCGTGGGTAATATGGCCCGATAAATCCCTGATGAAATGGCCTTGATATCGCCGTTGCCGCTAAAGGCGATAACATCGAAAAGGTGGATCATGCCGGTAACCGTGCCCAGCAAACCCATCAGGGGGCAAATCATGATCATGGCGGTAATAAACTTCAGACGGGCGTTCAGCAATATCGAAAGCTCTGAAATCAACAATCGCCTGAAGGCCCGCAATTCACTGCTGCCTTGCGGTGTTCTGTGTTGCCAGCGGTTCAGAGTCCGGCGACGCAGCGCGGGAAATTCAAAGCGATAAAAATAACTGCGTTCAAAAATCAGCAGCCACAACAATAAACTGGTGGCAAAAACCGCCCACAGCACAGGTCCGCCCTGAGACATAAACGCCAGTAAGTTGTTTAACAGTGTCACGCCTTTCTCCGGCTTTTATTTGGAGCTTTATTTTGAACCAGATTGAACACCGCTTTTTCCGCTATTCAGATATTGAGTTAGCAATCCTGCGCTTTGTTCGTCGAGGCGACGGATCAGGTTATCCGCCAGACTGCTGACAAAACTATGGCCGAATAACAGCGGGATGGCCACAAGCAGCCCTAACACGGTAGTAACCAATGCCTGTGATATGCCACTGGCCATCAATTTGGGATCGCCGCTGCCAAAAAAGCTGATACTTTGGAAAGTCACAATCATGCCGGTAACTGTGCCCAATAAGCCCAGCAGTGGTGCTGTGGCGGCTAACAGTTTGATCAGATTATGGCCTTTTTCCAGTTGGTTGACTTCCGTCAGCACCGCTTCGTCCAGATGCACCTGAGCCATGCCCAATATGTCATTATTATCAGCGGAGCTTGCTTTCGGTAGCTCAGCCACTCGCAGGATAACCCGACCCAGCGCGTTATCCGGTCTGGCCGGGCTTAATGACTGACACTGTCGTTTCAATGTGTGTTGTTGCCACAGTAAGGCAATAGCGCGCCAGCACACCAGTAACAAACCCAAAGCGCCCAATGCTAGAATGATTTTGCCAATCACGCCGCCTTGTTCAATGCGTTGTCGCCAGTCTGGCGTCCAGGCCATAATGGCGAGCAAAGTGCCATCGGTTGGGTCCAGGTAAAGGGTGTCCAGGGTATTTTCTGCGGCAAACCAGCGCTGGTTTTGCTGGGTTTCTGCGGATTGTTGCGTAGTGAGCAGGTATTCCTGCGTTTCAGGAATAAAACGCAGGAACTGGCCATCCACATAGCTGGAGAAATTGCCTGCACGGGTAACAGTTTGCATGATTATCTGGCCATCCGGTTGGATCACCGGGGCGCTAAAACTGGCAATCTCACCGCTTAAGGTGATCTCTTCCTGCATCAGTAGCCATAAAGCTTCCATCTGTTCGATATTAGCGGTTCGTTCACCCTGCAACAGCGCGTTAAGCTGCTCCTGGCGTGTCGGTAACTGCATGCTGATGGATGAGGCGGTTAAACGCTCTGCTAATTCCTGTGACATTTGTCGAAAAACGCTATCCAGATCACCGGTTTCATCCTTGCGTTTTTGGATCTGTGCCTGCAGTTCTTCGATGCGCTCCTGGTTGCGCAATGTCTCTTGTTTTAACGGATTGTTTTGCCGCTGAAAGCGCTCAAAATCCGCCTTAGCCTGTGCCAGCAAGCTGGCTTGTTGTTCTTTGGCGGCCAGAAAGCGAGCTTCCCGCTCCTGAATGCGCTGTCTTTCCTGAGCGCGCTCTTGTTTAACCTTTTCTAATAAAGATTGGGTTTCAGAGGGCGTATCGGCCTGAGCCGTCATTGCAATGAGCGCTACCAGCAAACAGCAAAGGCGAGCATTGAAAGATAATGGCTTCATTATTCAGCACCTCCGGTGGGCAGAGGCAGTGCCAGTAACTCCGGTGCGATGCGCTCCGATGCAACCCGCATGGCATGCTGAATTGATTGACTGAATTGTTGCGGTAGCCTCTGCCAGGATTTTGTTTCGCTGTCCCAACGGCCTTGCAGTTTCGCGTCGGGCGTCTGGTAATAAAGAGCGATACGACCAATGCGCAAAAAATCCACCGCTAATGGATTCTGGTTTTCGTCTTCCAGTACGCCGCGCCAGGTTTCTATACTGCGGCCATAGTCCTGCTCTATTTGCCAGGCTTCCATCATCAGGCGATATTTATCCGGTAATGTCTGCTGTGTGGAATTAATGCGCTGTCGCAAGCGCTGCAGCCCATCGAGGCGTTCCTGCTGTTTAAAGGGCAGATCCAACGCGATAAACTCTTCTAAGGCCAGCAACATACTTTGCATTAAGGGCATCAGCGCCAGTTCTATATAGGCCAGTTCCTGCAGTTGGCTTTCCAGTCGGGCTATGTCAGCACTTTGTTCCTGCTTAAGTTGTTGTAACTGAAACTGATAATACTGCTGATAATCTTTGCGCTGCATAATGTCCTGATATTCCTGCAGCATTTTGCGGGTGGCATTATCCAGTTGTTCCACTTGTTGTTGCGACTGGCTGATTTGCGCATGGGTGTCCTGAACGATTTCCAGTTCCTGCGATTGTGCCAGCCCCTGACTAACCGGTAGTAAGCTGAAAATAGCTGAAGCCACCAAAGCCTTTATGGGCTTGGGGATGAAGAGTTTAGCGAAGTTCCTGGCTATCATTATTGTTCTTGTGCGTGCTGTGGGTGCTTTTAATGTTGGCCAATTGTTAAACAAATTGCACCGGGATTACCAGTAAAATTTAGGGATCTTGTCCGACCAGATATCGGGGCAGTAATTTATCGTGCATTCGAAGAGTAGAGCAGATCTTCGTTGTAATTGGTATTATCCGGTCAAAACGGCACTTCTGCAGGCTTGAAACTCATTAAAAAGATCACCATTTATGGCTGATCAGCGTTTCACAGAAAGCGCCTTTTCTGCCTATCTTTTCTTAGGATGTCTATGCCAGGTTTACAACGAATTATTCTGATCGATACCCACCTTCCTGGTCGGGTAGAACTCAAACTCCAGGGCCACACCAATATCTGTGGTACCAATGCCTCTGGAAAAACCACGCTACAGCGGTTGATTCCGGTGTTTTACGGGGAATCTCCCAGCCGGGTGGTGCCCGCCACGCGAGACAGCTTTGAGCGCTGGTATTTGCCTCGTGAGTCTAGTTTTATCATTTACGAATATGCACAGCACGAAGACAATGTCTGCCAGTTGGTACTCTCCTCCAATGGCACCGGTGTGCAATATCGACTGGTGGCGAAACCTTTTGTGCTGGAAGACTATGTGTTTGAAAGCAAGCCGGGTGAGTTCACCTCATTAACCATGTCAGAACTGGGCAGGCAGTTTAAAAAGCAAAATATCCTGGTATCTAATCTGATGAATAACAAGGCGTTCCGTGGGGTTATTCAAAACGATCGCACCCTGATGAACAGCTGTCCTGATTCTCGCGACTTAATTGGTTATGCCCGCATGTTTAGCCTGTGTGCCTCCAGCCAGCATATGCGTCATATCGAAAAGCTGGCGCGCGCCGTGCATTCCAAAGAAGGCAAAATGGAAACCATCAAAACCATGATTGGGGCCATTTTGGAAGAAGACGGTGTACAACCCCCTGTATCCAGCCTGAAACCCGCACATGTGGAAAACTGGATCCGTGAGTGTCGTCTGATTCAGGAATTTGATGCCATTCGTCCGGAGTTCGGCAAATTACAGGAAACCGAGCAGCAGTTGCAGCAAACCGAGTTACGACTTGGGGCCATTCAGGTGCAAATAGATCAGGATGTGGCCATTCTGGCGGCTAATCTGGTGAAACTTAAAGACAAGCTTGAAGGCCTGATCGCCGAAAATAAAGTGGCAGATGCTCAATGGCAACAGTTGCGGGATGAGCTGAATCAGCAATTATCTGAAGCCAAAGCCGATACCCAAAAGTTTGAGCGGGATCTGCAACAAATCGAAGACGAATACGATAACTGGCAAGAGCAGGACATTGAAACCCTGCAACAGAATTTACAACAGCTTCCGCAATGGCTGGACGAACAATCTACCTTAAGTGGTCGTTATGCACTGTTGACGGAAAAGCACCAGGATATCGAAGCCACCTATAATCGCCGCATCGCCGAAATGAGTGAAAAACTCAGTGCACAACTGGATGAGTTGGGCGAAGCACAACTTGTGCAAAGCGAGCAAAAAGCACAGTTAAAATCCGATCAGCAACTGGCGTTGCAAAACATTCAGTCTCAGTGTCGCGATGAAATTCACGACCTGAAAGACAGCTACGCCACGCAAAAAGCCACTTTGAAAATTCAGGAAACTGAAGCCAATACCCGTCTGCAAAGCGCTGGTTTTAGTGAGTTTGAACAGAACCAACTGGAATTGCAGGACGCGGCGATTAAGGAAGCCTCAGAGGCAGAAGATACGGTTCGACATAAACTGTCGGGTATCGAGCAACAACTGGAAAGCCAGCAAAAATCTCGCAATGGGATTGATGCTGAGTTGCAGGAAGTGCGCAAGCAATATCAAAACAAAGAGCAGGAGCTGAAGCGCATCGAAGGCTTGCTCTATCCGGGCAATCACTCCCTGTTGGAATACCTACGCGCAGAAATGCCCGAATGGCAGGAAAAGCTGGGTAAGGTAATTCAGCCGGAATTGTTAAACCGCACCGATCTGAAGCCCCACTTCAATCAAAGCAGTGATGAATTGTTCGGACTTAAACTGGATTTGAGCAGCCTGGCATTGCCGGAATACGCACAATCAGAAGTGGCCTTAAGAGAAACTCTGGAAACCATTCAGTCTGCCTTGTCACAATTGTCTGAACAGCAAAGTGACGTGGAGCAGCGCCTGTCTAAAGCCAGCGAAGCGATCCGCGAACTGGAACTGGACAAAGCCAAACTCAAAGCGCAGCTCAATACCGCCCAGTCAAACAGGCAACGGGCACAACAGGATAAAGAACACCTGTTAGCGGAGTATCGCCAGGCCTTGTCTGAGCGCAAGCTCAACAGTAAAAAGGCCCTGAAGCAGGTACAGGACAAGCTCAATAAACTGAATCAGGCTGAAGCCGAAGCCATTGATGAGTTAAAAGAGCGTCAGGCACAGCAGGAGTTGGAGCACAAATTCCACTGGCAGCAACTGATTGATGCCAGTGAAGAAAAAATTCAGCAACTGAAGCAACAAATGGCTTCAGCCAAGCGCCAGGCAGAAGAAGATAAAAAAGCCTGTCAGCAGTTTCTGGAAGACGAAATGGCGAAGCGCGGGGTGGATGTGGATGAAATCGGCAGTCTGAAGAAGCAACTGGAACAACTGAAAAAGGATATTCAGCACACCCAAAATAACAAACACAAAATCGAAGAGTATCAGCGCTGGTACAAAAACGTCTTTACCGGTCACAAGGTACAGTGGCAGCAGAAACTGACTCAGGCGAAAAAGCAACAAGCCGATGCGCAACGCCACCTGGAGCAGGAACAACAAAGCTATCAGGCCGCCCGTCAGGCCCGCAAAGAAAGTCAGACGGAGTCCGAACAACAACTGCGTACTCAGCAAGAGCAGCACGACAACGCTAAACGTATTCACAAAGCACTGGTGAAGTTGCCGTTACCGAAAGTTAACGACAGCGAAGCGCTGGGCATGGCAGGTAGTGTGGCGCAGCGCATCAGCCCCCTGTGTCAGGATAGTTGTCGCCTCAGTTTTTCGTATTGTTAGACAGGGGGTGGATGACAGGTTTGAGTGA
>NZ_JBVTQY010000050.1:0-27521 GCF_055755215.1 Planctobacterium sp. R6 | reverse complement strand
TAAAGCAAATTTATTAGCTTATGCCAAAATGTGATCTTAAGAACAAATGCTATATCAATAAGTTTGATCATGCCCTTAGTAATTGGTGAACTTTATTTATTTTCCCTATAAATGAAAAAACCACCTTTCGGTGGCTTTTCCTCCCTCATCCCGCAAGTCGCATTGCATACGTAGATTTCGGATTAGTTCACGCAATAATATCAAAAATGTTGCATTAACTGGTCTGATGTGCATTCATGTAGCCTGCTTTACACCCAGTTTTGTTTAAGATAATTTGTTTGAAATTCCTTTAAAAAAATGTACCTATACGAAGAAGACCAATAACAATTAACTATCTTACAAAACTATTAGACCAATTGGTTCGCCTTTCAGGGCAGGCCAACTTTTCAAAGTACACTCTTTACACATGTCAAATACCTATATCAGTATTACGTCTTGCGATACTTGAGCAATTTCTTGAAATTTCACACTTCGAATTCTTCTATTGATAATTTGCATTATTTGACTTAAAAATAAGCTTTAATGTGAAATGAGAACAGAATGGCTGACAAATTTTTCAAGTACGAGTCCCCCTTAAAAGAAGCTCCATTCCAAACATATTTTTCTTCCCAACATTACTCTTTTTTTTACAAGACCGGTCGGGTTATTGACACCAACGATACAGTAATAACTAACGTACAAAGCGGTTCATCATTTGATCGAAACTCTCCCCCTCCCATTTATTCAACGACAGAAGTTAAAAATAATATATGGGTCGACTTTGGAGATAAGCACTCAAAATTCACCTTTAATAATGCAGAGGCATTCGTCGGGCATATCGTGTCAATCATGTATATAAGAGGTGAAGGCGTAGAACATGGTTTTCCGATTGGACTGGTAAACCATGACGCCGGTACATTGTTTTATGAATTGTGGTTCAATGACGAAACTCTTCAGCCCCGGGATAAAAACAGCAAAGTATATTTCTTAACTCCCATTGCAGTCTCATCATTGACTATGCTCATTCTGAATACGACAGGAAATCCGAGTTGGGTAATTGGGATTTTGTCGGCCATTCCAGCTATTATTTTTCAAAAATTATTAGAGACCCACTCAGTCAAACGCGAACTCACAGAAGTAAAATCCACTATTATCGACAATCTCCATGTAATATTAGATACCCACAAAAAAGAAATCCAAACAATCAGAAATCCAATGTAGAAGTCAATATCTTATCTGGTGATCATTTTTCAGGAAAAAGTGGCACTACTGTACTGTCTATCGTCGGATTTGCTATATATCCCGATCCGCAACGTATAGGATGATCATTATGTAAAATCAATAAAACCCCTTCATCTGTACGCTGACCGAGAAACCAATCAAGGTGATTGAGTTCTTTCCATACCGGGATCACATCATCATCAGGCGTGTACCCTTGCAATCCAGTTATGCATACCCCATCAATATTCGCCAAATCAATAATGTTCACGAATCCACAAAATGGCGTATTGTACTCCCCTCCATCAAGACTTATTACTGGTACTGTTTGCCCACATAACCCACGACCTTCTATCACTGACGGGTTTAGCCGCACCCAACCATAGTGGTATTTTCGTTTAATTGACGGCAATCTTTTTCAACCTTATTACAAGATGATGCTTTTTGCCCGGCATTCTACAACATGCTTCCTATAGAATGAATATTGTTCACCGTTTAGTTAAAGTTCGTTCCTCACCGTCATCAACATTAGTTGCTGACGAGATCAATATCTCCTTACTATCGAACTTCTCAATGGCTTTTAGTGCTTTGCACATTTCATTCACCACCTTTAAAACATTACTGTTTACCCACTCCATTTCTGTAAAATGAAACCATCGACTTTGCTGATATTGCAACAACTTTGATTTCAAATCACCCAGGTATGCATTTTGCTTTTCCGGTTCTTGGCTGTGTTTAATTTTGTCCACCCAATCCTGAAACAATTTCACAGCATATTCAATTTCACCACCGTAACCATCGAATCCTATTAACTGTGCACTAATCGCTTCCAGTCCGTTCAATAGATAGTGCTCTCTGCGCATTGTTGATTGCAAAACTCCAGGACTGAACACCCTGATAGTTTCTGATCCAGTGTTTTCAAGCGTCGGTGAATAAATGACATCTGCGTTATGTCGTGACACTAGCCATCTCAATGCCTCCGCTGGCTCCATGTATTCATTCATCAATGATATCATCATTCCCAGACTTTTAATGTCACTGTGAGCCCACACCATAAAAGGGACATTGGCCTTTACCATTGCCTCTTGAAGTTCAGCCTGATTAACCGGCTCATTCAAACCTGTCACTTTACCTGCTGTTAACGTAAACTCACTGACAATCAATCCGGTCTTCCGTGCTTCAACTTTACTACTATAAAGAACGACCCCCTGATTCTTTACATAAGGTATATTCTCAAATGACTGGCAAAAACCTTCTGCAGCCATATACCAAAGAGAAGATTCAAACTGTGTTATTAAACCAGACATCACCCCACCTTTAACAACGGCATCACCTGCACCTCAGATACAGCTGGGAATTTCATTTTTTCAATAAGATAACGGCCAGCCTCTGCCAGAGTTGATGGCGTGGTAAGCCTGCGTGCACTATCCTGAGCCTCTTCTGATAGGCCAGGCCAGTTGAATAATTCTTCAGCGATAAAGGACCTTAACACCTGAGACGCAATTTCCCCGTCATAGTCATCTACACTCTTTATCAAGACTTCAACCATCTCTTCTGGCGAACTTTCATAAATCGCATCCTGAATTGCTTCACAAACTTCAGGAGCGTAACAAGATTGTTTTATAAAGTTTGTCTCTATTTCGTCCATTAATGCGAAAACTTCAGGATCCGTCCATTCATTGAGAGGCTGTTCAGGAAATTGCTGTTCAAGCTTATAATTCATTTGGTCAAACAACACCACTCTCAACTTATCACGAGTATGTTCTGCCACCCCGATATTTTCCGCATGAATATCTGTACCGCTAAGCCCCAACATTCCAGGTTCATGCCACGCATCCCATAATAAATATAATAGACCTTTGTCATCTTCACCTGGCACCTTGCCGTAGTGAGCCACATACTGCTCAACCCAGTCTTCTAAATCATTATGCTCTGACTCACAGCAAACCGTAGATAATAATGTTTGTATCTGCTCAGCTATGCAGCCATGAGTTGTAACCCTTTCCTGTATAATAACATACCGCATATTGCTACCATGCTCAGGCAATTTCACCACCTTATCTATTCGAGCGATCGCGCTGTCGGGATGCTGGTAATACTGGGTAATTAGTGCATTCAACGCTTCTGTCCAGGAAGACGTGACTTTAATGACATGGTTCTGCGTAGCATACGCCTCACCAAATTCTCCCTGTCCCAAAAACTCAAGCTCATTGTCACCGTCACCGAAAATTTCCTTACTAAAATATAACAGTGCAGTAGCAATTTCAGATGGGGTTACGTATTCCATATATCAGTTATTATTTTCCGTCTGGCAGTGACAGTGATAACTTTCGGCTATACCGTGACAACCTGCGAACTGGCGCCCCTTCCAAATCGATGGCCACTTCATTTAGTCGTATGGTTCTATTAAGCCGCTCCTGATAAGCTTCGCTATGCATTAACTGCTTGATCATCACTCGCCCCTGCGACACGGTGATACCATGCGATGCCAATTGCCTCTCAAATTTATCTATTGTTTGTACAGCTTGTGGGTGGAGCGCTGGCGCACTACAATCCACCAATACAGGGAAAACCTGACTCAGTTTTTCCTGTTGATTTTTCAACGAAAAATATTGATAGAATTGCGCTGACATTTCCTCACTCATAGATCATTATCCTTGTGACAACTTAAACTGAAAGTGACGAACATAAGCTCTGTATTGATTTATTGAACTATCGTCACACATCTCTTGCGCTGCTTCTTTAATAGGCTTGTTCCGCCGAACAAGCAATGCCTGCTCAGCGCGCATTAAATAACGAAGTGCCAGTTCATGACACTCCTGAACAGGATGCCGAGTAAAAGCATCATAAAAACTTTGTTTATACAGCTCTGTCCTCACCTGCAAACGAGCATTTTGCTTCTCTAATTTGTTAGTTTCGACTACCGAAAAGCACAATAAAAAACAACAAAAGACCAATGCACACCAAGGAATGGTCACTAAAACTCCTCGCTTCTTGTGATTAACATTACTAACCGGAACAATGCTGGTGACCTTATCACCCTTAACAATAATTTTTTCCATTGTTAATACCATATTGACTCAATATATGCCTAACAGTTAATATATATGCATTATTTATTTGAGGCAACCTATCTTTTAAGGAATTACTTATGCCCTACGTATCTCCCGAACAACTCCGTCTCAACCAACGTTATTTGCCTCTCAACAATACGCTTTTGTTTCATGGCACTTGCGAATCCTTTGCACCTGAAGAGTTAAAGGGTGGCGGTTATGACAAGATTATATGGACTTGCAACCATCCGGATATAGCCCAATGTTATATACCGGAAAGTGAAGCCACCCTGCATGTGCCTGCAACTCATTTTAACAATCCACGCGCCCCTATTGAGACAAGTGGCCCATTGGCCAACATGGCTATCAACAAACTAGGTTATCGTTTGGCTCCTGAAATTGATGAATACCCAGTGGATATACGAGATAAAGCCGTTAACTGTTGGAGAAAGGGCGATCAGATTCAGAAGCCCACTTATGGCGAAATACAGGAATATTTGACTGAAATCCTCGGTTACACGGTCAAAGACTGGGCTTTTCGATTAAAGATGAAAGGTGAAGAAGTCATGCCAAACAGTTACTTCATCCCGGGCCGATTATTCATGATACAACCTGTCAATCCAGATTATCAGCCTCGGTTTTTGGACATGCGTGATCATGAAGGCGATTTAAATGACCCACAATACAATCGATTTGACTGGTTCGAAATCATGAGAAGAGATGGTTATGATGGCATCATAATAGAAGATTATGCTCAGAGTACAATTCATGGTAACTATGGGCACACCAGTTACGGGCTCAATCCAGATCGGTTAAATCTGTTTCAATGGAGTTTCATTGATGCCGTCAGACAGGACTCAGATGACCTCGGAAGAACTATTGAAAGCCCTGCATTGATAGATTATCTGGCGTCGCGAAATGTAATACCTTTATCAGGGTTCTCAGATAAAATATCTATTAACGAGGCAACTTTTAATAAAGTTCTATCTTTCCCCAACGGGTCTAAGCAACACACAATAGAAACATGGCTGGAATACTATCTATCGTTACCTCAAGGAAGTGTAAACACAGACAACAACGGAACTGTGCTCATGAGTAGCCAGTTATCAGAAGCCTTAAAAAAATACAACTATGACGCGGTAGCAAATCTAACAAGCGAAGCTTTAAAATTAACATCTACATACGGAGTTAAATATACTGAGCCACTACACGAATCACCCCTTAATCAAAATACAATGGAAATGTCTGTTTTCTGAATTTTAGTAAGACCATGTTTATTGATAAGTGGCAATACTTAATCTACATAAGTGCTTGCCCATTTACCACAACATTACCGCATCAAACTCAGTCAATAACAGTAGCCCCCACATGCATAGTGCCTGAACCTCTTGTTCTCGTACATGTAAATGAAAAAGAGGTGTCATATCCGAATGATTCAACAGTGTTAAAATTAATATTAGAACTTGTACTTCCGAAAGGCTCAAATACCACATATCTGCGAGTTGTAGAAAATTGGTTGACATAATCAATAGACACACCATCAACACTGAACCTACAAGTCCAATCAGTCGCAAGATCACTTTTAATTACCCAAAGTTGCACCAGTACTCCTGGACCTGTTGCGCTAAGTGATGGACTGGAATTATTGACACTCATTGAACGGGTTGAATAAACCCCATTTGGTAATCCATTAAACGGAGAGCTTCCCCCTCCAGCACTGGCAAGTTGCGCAGCCACATCTTGTCCATCTAAAGTAATCACGTCTGCTGTAACTGCCCCGGCAACGACACTTCCTGAAGTAGAAAAACCACCGGCACTTACTGTGCCGCCAACATCCAATGCCGTTTCTACCTCCCATCTATTCTGCGAAGAATCATATAAAAACTGTCTGGAGGTTTGCCATGCTCCGTCATCGTATGGTGTAAATACAGTTGAATCACCACTGTTAGTCATCTGCAAATCAAGCATCTGAGTACCTGATGAGATAGTCCTCAAGACTTCCACCCCATTATGCATCAATACCGGATAAACCGATGTATCACCATATACAGCTAAAGCCGTCCTATTTACACCTGAATTATTCGCCGCCTCTAGATAGATTTCTCTACCCGTGGCTTCATTGCGTATGTAAATATCGTTGGTCCTGTTAAGAATGAAAGAATCTGAGCCATTATGATAAAATTGAAAGTCATCGCTTGTTCCTGATGATAACGCTACATTATCAGTCATACGAAGGGACGCTGTGCGTGTTTGTTGTATATCCAGACGGCTATAATTGGAATGGTCAACTCCTGCTAAGCGATCTGCATCCAAACCGCTGCCATCCCCATCATTGCCAGCATGCCACACTTTATTACTGTTAATTAGTAATCCATCTGTAGCACCAATAACATTCAATTGTGCATTCGCACCTACTTGATGCAACCTGACATCATAGTCTTCACCGTTTCCGTTTTTGAAATCAATGTACGCACTGCCAGAACTCCGGGTTAACTCAATATTCCCGTCTGCACCAGCTTCAAAAACATGAGTTCCACTGTCAGCCCTTATTCGTCCAGATACCCTGAATCCAGAAGTATCTGCATAGCCTCTTATGGTGCCGTTGGCATACAACGCCCCATAAACATCACCATCACCTATCGCTGCTATTGCCGTATGCCTCGTTCCACTGTTGTTTTCGACTTCCACAAACCAGTCGCCACCAGCAGCATAGTTCTGGTTATAAACATTACCAGTATAGTTTGCAAAATAGGTATGCGTCCCACTATGGTACATGCGCAAATCAGCTCCGCTCCCCAACCGCACTTGGTTATTATCCTGCCACTCTGTGTGCCCGGTAATAACATCGTTCGCATCGCTTCGGACAAATTGTGCGCTTTCCAGGTCATCTAACTTATCAGCATTCAAACCACTACCGGCGCCATCATTATGCTCGCCCCAGATTCGGTATTTATTTGAACCCATTGAATAACCGCCGACGACTAAATCGTTGTACTCGCCATCTAACCCAAAATGGAAAGCATAATCACCACCGATATGAAAGGTCATAAACGCATCGCCAGTAGAATTACCTGAACGCACTTGAAGTGCGTGTGTACCTGACACCCCACTTTCAATTTCTACGCTGGAATCGTTCTGAAAAGTCCCGATAGCATTATTATATGTGTAGTCAACACCGCTGCGCATAAATGCTGTATGCGAAAATCCATTCAATGAAATTGCATTTACGTTGGATACCCCAGAGCCATCTCCTGAAATACTGGCAAAAGTAACAGCATCTTGACGTCTTAAGTCTTGATCTTGAAGGTATATTTCTGTACTCCCCTGACCGGTATTAATAGTTCCCAAAATAGTGACACCATCATTCGTAGTTTGCAATCTTGCGGCACCGTTATAATGTAGCCTTGATAAAACATTATTTGCTCCATCTGAAACAACCGATATTCCTGTGTACTGAGCGCCTCCAGCTCCCGTTGCCGATAAATAAGCATCTCCTCCTGCTGCATCATTACGAATGTATAAATCATTAGAAAAGTTACGAATGTATGAATTAGTTCCATCATGATACAAAACAAAATCGTTGCCTGATCCAAGCGTGACTTGAGCGTTGTCAACAAAAGTCTTGCTCGAAGTAAAGGTTTGTACACCTGATAAAGTAGCTATATTTGAACCAGCAATACCAGCGACTGAATTTGCATCCACATTGGTTAATCCGCCACCATTCCCATGAATTATCCCATCTGAGCCTATTCTGAACCGGATAATATTTTCAGCGGAATCATAAATTCGGTAATCTCCATTATTTGATGCATAAGTCAACCAAGGCCTACCTGTATCAGGATGCTTCATTAACAGCCCAGGCGTTCCATTTGATGGGGCAATAGATATCCCTTTTGTACCATCAAAATCTGCAACACTGCCATTTGAGCCGTAGAAAATGTAATCTCCAAAAAAACGGACATCCTGGCTATTCGCCAGAACACTCATTGCTGTGCTACCCGAACGGTTCGCCAGACTCAGATCATAGCTCGTTCCCTGACCATAAAAAACAGGGCCATAGCTACTACTGGTATAAACACTACCCAGCCCGTTACCCCCTGGCGCTGAATACGTTCCATTTCGAAAAATCGGCCTTGAATACATATCTATCGTGGCATCGCGATTAAACTGCATTGCCATAGCACCATTACCGACCTGAATAGCCAGATGACGGCTCGTTCCATCACCTGAAATCCACCAGTCCTCTGTCCCCCCCTCCATGAAGGATTGATACACAAAACCACCTGACGTCCCGCCATTGTAATTAACCTGTAACGCACGGGTTTCACCAGAATTAACACGCAACGGGACCGACGCAGAGACTAACGATTCCGCCAGATATAGCTTTGAGTTTCCATCTACAATAAAATTAACATCACCGCCACCGCCGGATACTGTGCCTAACTGAAATCCAGAAGTAGATTGGCTCAGAATATTTGTAAAGTCAGTACCTGAAAAGTACAACTCATTCATTGACGCGGCGTTATCAATTTCCAGTCGTGCATTCGAACTGACCGTCGTCGAAATCCCTAATCCGCTATGGATATATGCTTGCCCAGCTTCGTTCACCTCTAAAAGATGCGTACCACCTGTGCCAGCAGTATTATTGGTGACTGCAAAATATTCCGTCGTATCATCATTATTCGAATCGATGTTGATAAACACCGACTCCGGCGCATTGATAATGCCATTTGAGACATTCTCTGCACCCAGTGTCACTCTGCCATCATCCATATCTACAGCAAACTGACTTACCCCCGAGCTGCTGCTGACACTCATCTGCATATTCGGATTAATCGCCCGAATGTTTAATACGCTCCCGTCTTGATATATCTCTGTAGATTTAGATGCGCCCGAATCTTCCAGCCGAATACCGGCTGATGATGGATCAGTAATATCGAGCCCTTTATTGAAGTTACTGAATGTCGGATTTCCCCCGACACCGATACTACCGTTCTGAGCTATAACATCCCCGTCTTCCTGCACTTCTAACAGACGGGTTGAACTACTATCATCACTGTTGTTGCCGACAACAAAGACTCTTCCTGAATTGTTATTATCCGAGTCGATGTTAATAAAAACACTGGCGGGCGCATTAATAATACCGTTGTGTGAACCAGACGGTGACAAATTGATATTGCCGTTATTGACATTAAATGTTGATGTAACATCAACACTGTTAACATCCGCTTCCAGCACGCGTGTGCCATCAACATTAACAATAAAGTCACTATTCGACTCCGCCCCGAGCGGATCGACATCAACAATAACGTTCCCACCCTGCGTGCTGATATCCGCATACGAGCCATCGTCCTGTAATCGGATAGTCGCGGTATCATCGGTAGAGCTAAATGTTGCGACGCGGTTTCCGGTGCCGCTACTTACCAAAAGCGCATCATTCGCAGTGCTACTGATATCCACCTGACCATTGATATCCGCACCCTGTGAAATTATCTGATCTGCAAAGGTCACATCATTGTTTACTACCGTAACGACATCAGACCCAAACGAATCATTTCTTATCTTAAACGTACCGTCATCATTATAGACCACGAAGTCACTGCCAACGGTGTCACTGAACCTCAACGTTGGACTCGCTCCTGACAATATCGCGCTTGCGCCCTGAATCACTCCGGTAGTGGAAAATCCGTCAGCAGTCAGTACACCAGTAATCGTCTGATCGCTATCATTGCGTAAATAATTAGATTGTATTTCATTATATAAATTGGTCACTGCTGCTTGTGATGCATATACAGTACTTTGACCACCAGTGTAACTGTCGCTAATCGTGTAATTCTGCACCAGAGATAAGCCGATATCCGTCTTATCAAGACTAATATCGTCACTAAGTGCATGGCCATTAACGGTCCTGCTCAATGGAACCGAACCTGTGTCAGCACTATTAAGTACAATATCATCCGACAATCTGTACCCGTTTATTGTCCGTGAAATCTGAACAAACTGCGCACTATCAATACCGTCAAGTAACTCACTATCTGTAGCTTTAGCAGTAACATCCAGTTTAAGTGCATCCAGGTCGTTATACACCGCGGCCCCACCCGCTGTGGTTAAATAGGTAGTCGTGGAATCAGTTGTATAATCACTTGATGCGGAATAGTTTTCAACAAGGCCCAAACCAACATCATTTTTAGTTGGTAAATTTACTGGTGAAAACACGCGTTCTGAATTATCAAAAACCCCGACGGTCGCCAAAACAGAGCCCGCTGTTATCGACCCTACACCACTAATATCATTCCCGCCCATTAACAGGTTAGTTTCCATGGTATTTTGAGCGCCCGACCCTGCCACATCATAGATGCGAGATAGTGTCTGACTGACAATTGCCGCCTGAGCAGGTGTTTCTACGATGATTGTTACATCGTTTCCGTCATTAGTGCCTTCCAGTAAACTCGCCGTATACTCAGCCAGCACTTCCTTAGTGGCTGTATAACTGAGTTCATAAAAGTTACCGCTGATTGTGCCAGCGATATCGGAGTTGTAACCGGTTGCAAAGTTACCTCCGTAATACCCATCGGAGATCAGCGTATTTAAGGTCGCTGGCCACTCATTATTCGCCACATAATAATTGATCAACGCCGATTTTACGTCATTAACCTTTCGCGCTACACTGCGTGCATCTTCATACTGTAACGCAATACCTTCCGCTTCAATATTACTTAATTGCTGTGCTGATACCTGACCTGACAAAGCAATAGCCAAACAAACCGCGACACTACCCATTCTGAATCGTTTATGCTCGGAGTTTATCTGCTCACTACAGTTATCGTATAACCACATTTTTCCACAACCTATAAAGCAACATTGATACCGGAGACTTACCTAAATAAGTCTCCCCGCGTGCAATGCAAAAATATACTTAAATAATATTAATTAGGCATTATTATTACATTACACGCAATTAAATTGAAACTAATGATGTGTTGGCCACTTCTCACGGTCCGCATCAGGCGCATCTGGCAAAACGTACTCTTTATACAACATACTCTTATCTTCAGTATTTTGTGCCAGCAGAGATTCTTGCTCTTGCAAATCTTTCAGAGCAATTTCATATTGTTTCTGAAAAGCACCACCAGCTCGTTTAGCCATTCGTTCTTTAGATTTTACTGATGAGCGAGCCACTTTGACCTTATCTACGATCTCCAAGTGTTCATAATACTTTTCCAAAAAGGTATTAATCCTGTTCACTCGCTCTTCTCGCTTGCTGATCATCTGCGTCAGGTTTTTAAGCTCAATCAATTTGGTTTTCAGCATAGCCGTTTGAGAAGCCTTAACATTGCGTTCAAGAAGTGCCTTTATCGCCAATTTAGCTTCGACAATATTCTCCATATACTCATTCACTTCCTCAGACAGTGACTTATTGCGTTTACGCTTCCTAGTACTACCAATTGGGTCTAATTCGCCTCCCAGTTCCACGACTTTCTCAAGCCAATCATAGGTCTCCAACCCCAACTTCTTCAGCTTATCTGTAACCGCTGTTCTTTGCCTTTTCACAAAATTTAAAAACTGCTGCTCCTTGGTCATCCAACCTTGCTTCTGTAGGTTGTCTATTCCCCTGCTCTTCGCTTCTTCATTCACGATAGCCACGTAATCTTTGAAGCGTCCACCTAAAACAAACATGCGCATCAAAAACATCAGCATTTCTGTTGTACCGCTGGGTTTTTTATTCACACCTTCTTCTTTCATATATCGCGATACACTAACCTGGTCTCGGCCCAAATAAATAGACAACTCCCTTCTTGATAACGCAGTTGTATCTAAGAGTTGCTGTACATCTGCAGTCGGGTATGACAAAAACAAATTCGGATATTTGTCAAATATCCGCAGGATGATCGCCAAAGATTCATCTACAGGCGTAAATTTATGCTCTATATCATTACAAATGGTCGTATATCTATTAGCCGCCATCTGTCCCAAATTATGTCTCAACAACGCTTTAGAAGGTGGAGGTGTAATTTTAGACATCAAATCCTTACTTGAATTTGTTGTGCTGGCAAATACCTGCCCTGTGATTTGTTGATCCGGCTGATAAACCGGCTGCTCACTCTTCTCAAACAACTCACTAAAGAGTTCTTTTTTGCGCTTAGCAGGCAAATGCGTAATGTACTTAACAAACAATTCCATAATTTCCAGTCTCTTCGTCACTTAACCGTCTGCGTCATAACGGTTTTATAAAAAACGGTGGTCAACTATTTACAACGACCTTATAATCACTATTATTGTAGCGTTAACATCTGAAGAGTCTTTATTTTACCCTTCAAAAAGATGTCTGATAACAACATATATAACTAAAAAACAGCCAAAAGTATGCATACATAATATTACTTTTGCATAACTCTGGCAAGCTCATATTTTTGACGGGACGATACTATGAAAAAGCAACTCACGGGCACGATGCATCTGTCCCCTACAGATTATTCGACCGATGAGTACTTCCATGTCACCTCTATGGTACTGCCTGAATCCGTGCAACCACTTACAGGCGGGTATATCTGCTTATACGGTTACAAGGCTGATAACTTAAATATCTTGAGCCTAAATTCCAAAGTGGCACAAGCGAAGGGACTTCAGTCTTACCCATTTGAATTTTCAGTTAATATGAACAGCGTTGATATTTACACTGATTTGATTTCTGTTCGCCATAACAATGGGATTCACCTCGACCGATGTAAAAAGGATATTCTCGATACGCTGGCTATTCACTGTCGAAAGTACAACGGCCCCGCCATTGACGCGTGTTATAAACAGCGTGGAAAAATGACAGTATTAGACAAACAAAGCTTCTTTAATACTCTTGTTGAAACACCAAAATTACTAGAGAAAATATACCGTCATCCGTACTTTACCAATAAAGGATTGGTAATTATTCCATACTCAACCAAAAACAACGAAAGTTACATACTGGCCTATCTGACTCAGATAGCTATGATTGAAGCCGAAGTCGACGGTATTCCTATGGTAGATTTAGGGGTAAATAAACACGCAGCTCTTGACTTCACAAAGCTGATTACTTTTAAAACCCCTTAACCATTTCATTCACAAAAGGTATTAAATACGACGCGCTTATCTTTCATAGGTGCGTCATTTTCAGGGATGGTGATCACCCAACGCCTGCTAACCTTATCTTCCAATGTCAACTGCCCTTCAAATTGTGCGCCATTTCGATACGCTGGAATAGCAATGATTGCCGGCACTTGCCCATTCTGGCAATTCGGCATTCGCAACAACTCATTATTAACAGCCAATTGCGGCATTGTTAAAAAAGTATGACGGCTTTCACCATCCAAAGGCCACTGAACCAACCACTCATCAAACAATCTAATCTCATTATCATTGACCCTTACAACATGAAGATTGTACTTCGGAATTAGGTTTAGTAACGCTAAATGATCTTTAAGCACTTTGTTATCATCAATGATCCACTCCTGAGCCTGTACCGCATATGCTTTAGCTTCGTCAAGCCGCACTCCCCGCAACACCGAACCAGCCATCACACCATAGGCTCTTGATACGAATATATCACTCTCATCACCTTTATTATCCAACTCTATTTGTAACTGTGTAACCCGAGCCCCAAGTGCGCTTATTGCTGAGTTGTTAGTTTGCAACTGAAACACCAAAAAACACACCACTATCAACGTTATCACGCAGATGATGTCAATTATACGCATCGCGTATCTCCAAATAGTTTAGAAATCGTCTGACTTTGTGAATCAATCAGAGTCCGATTAGAATTAGGGCTATAAACTTTCTCAATAAGATTGTTGGTCCGGACAGCTCCCGCATCAATAGCATACCGTGCTCTATCACCCAAATCTGCGGCATTATGAAGTGTTAACGACACTCTAATTACCGGCAATGCCCCATCGACAACGGTCACTCTGAAACTCTGCATGTAAGGATGCTCCATGGGTTTTGGTAAATACTTTGGTACAAGATCGTCATTATCCAGCACACCACCAGTGCAGTTAATGGCATACCAAACCCCAGTTACTTCATATAACGTATCTATAATACTGTTAAGTGACCTTGCTCTTTGCCGGTCATAAACCATTTCATTAAAATTAATATAGGTATACGCACTGATTATAGACAACGCCATCACAACCATAATTGCTGTGATGGCGCCACCCCGTGCTTTAGTCATAACCATCATTTAAATGGTCGTAACGGTCACCGTACCCGTTGTACAAGTAGCCGTTGTCCATCGACTAAGCTTTTCAGCCACATTAGCACATGACTCAGTTGGTAACCCAGTAGCCGTAACGAGCAAGTCATTGGTAGTAGTACCATCTGCTACTGTTAAATTGCCCCCAAAACTGTTTTGGCCAGAACCATCCCCATACTCAGTATTTATTTTATTGTCGTCTGATAATTCAGTCATTGAAACCGAATTATATCCATCATTTTGGGCCGCTCCCCATTCTCTTGCCCCATTAATCACCTCAGTAATCTGCAGTATTAGCGCAGTCTCTTTGGCTCTATTCTGTACTGGCTCTGTGTTGGATAACAGATACAAAACAATAAAGGTAACAATGGCAATACCAAAAGCTATTTCTGCTGTTACAAAGCCGCGTTGTCGTTGGTTGTACATCTTAATTTTACTCCAGGTTATGACTAAAACCGTTACAGACCGAACCGGTCTGATAATTCAACTACAATTTGTAGCGTTAACACTAAATTCACCATAAAGCTAAATATCACCAGGCCCCAAAGGCCATATCGCCACATAGTGAACACTCTTCGGTAGCGTTTCATCATGTCGTCCACTGAACGATCCGCAACCTTAATGAGTCCCTTTTGAAAGGCCTCATCATTCATTCGCAAGAACATACCTATCCTCACTCGTTGAATCTTATTTAACAGACCTTTACCAAAGAACTTACGCTTATCAGTGCCAACAGCGTAATTATTTATCAGGTACTCAATTTGGCCTTTGGCATAAGGAGTGGCATGCATTTTCAAAAATTTTAATGCCTGTACATCCTGCATGTTATTTTTCTTTAGCAGTCCTAAAATCTTCATAATTCGCGCCGACCAAATGGTACGGTAGACACTAAAGGGCCATTTATCATCCAGGTAACGTCTGAGCGCCCCCAACAAACCATCATGCCGAAGGTTCTGCAACGATGCTTTATACCCGACGTATAGCGATCCAAAAAGAACAATTAAAAACAAAGGATTTTGAAAAATTAACCAATACGCATAACGAGATGCTTGCAACTCAACTGTCTCTTTAAGGACACCATCAAGATCAAACTCCGGAATAACGTAACCACTCATACCACCCAGCATAATAAGAGACATCATTAACCATATAAATGGAGGTAACATCATTTGACGAGCATGCTTATTTACTGCTTTCTCTTGCTTGATAAACGTCAGCACCACGTCCATAGGCTTATCTTCACTTTTAACCTTCTGGATCAGCTCATAGCCCAGTGCTATCTTCGGATCAAACACCTCTCTGACTACCCGAGTATATTTTCCGGATTTATTCGCCATGATCAGTCGCCTTGCTACCTTCGCAGCAATCCAGTCTTTACCATGCAACTCAGCATAACTCTCTTCAACCATTGAAAGTGCCTGAACCGGTGATACGACATGCCCATCCATGAAGTCCTGAAAAAACTCAACAAACTCCAGCTGATCCTCCAGCTTGAAGTATGTCACCATGGCATACCAGTCCCTTAATTTAGTAAATAACGACACCGAGTTTTCCCTGCAATTATTTCACGTTCAAAACACTGACCAATCGCTCCGGCGCGACCCGCCCCTGCAGCGTGAGCTCTAATACAGAATCTTGCAGCGACACAAATCCACGCTCTTTCTCCAAATACTCCCGCCATTCACGTAATTCATACTTCCCTATAAACTGGCGATCACGCTCCTGCACCTGCACATGCTCTGTCACCAGCAACCTTTCAGCTTCACCAGTATTACTACATGCAATACAACCACCACGTTTTCTGTATTGAATCTTTGTCATATCAACATTCGGAAGAAGCTCCGACAGCTCTTCAATTTCCTGTTTTCTCTGATAGCGAACATCCGCGTATTCCTGAGCACATGAACCACACAGAGTCTTCACCAGACGCTGAGAAATAAGTAAGTTCAACGTATTTTCTGTAGCCAGATCTTGTAGCGGCACCTTCAACGATTTATGAAGACGAGGTATAATCCCTAATACATCCGGAGCGTGCACAGTACTCAATACGAAGTGGCCTGTCCCGGCCAGATACATAACAAAATCAGCTGTTTCTTCGTCTCGTATTTCCTGCACTAAGAAGCCATCAGGGCTTTGCCGCATAGACGCCCTCAACTGCCCTTTATAAGACTGGTCCTGCTCCAATGAATTCTGCACGATGTTATAATATTCGGTACCGATTCGACGTTCTAACGGTTGTCCATACTCGTGAATCAGTTTCGTTTTTGGATAATCCAACATGATCGCAGTATTGAGGGTTGATTTACCAGAACCAGTAGGACCACAAGTCAGAATAACTCCGCTTTCCTTTTTAACCGCTACGTGAATGGACTTCTTAAGAGTGTCATTTAACGTAAGCTGATCAAGGGTAAGAGGCGCATCTAATGGAAAAAGCCGCATGTTTACAAACAGCTCACCCATTTTTGAAGTCTTTGTTTTAGTAAAACGAATGTCGTACTTGCTTAGATATTTCCCTTTTTCATCGTGTAATAAATATTCAATTTGCTTCTCTTGCGGTGTCGTAAATTCATCTAAACCACCACTTTGCTCACCTAATCCTTCTTGGCCATTATAAATCGCACTTACGATCTGCATACCCAGGTCGTAATCATCTAAAGATATCCGTGACTCAGTCAGTTCTTCATCGACTTTAAAATTAGCAAACGCCACGTTTTCATCAGCCGATAGCCGGATATATACCTCCTGAGCTTTCTGGCGGTAGGCTGCAAGCATAATTTTTTTAAACTGGTTTAAAGATTCTGCTTCAGTTAATTCCCTGCTAACCTCTTCGATTTGCTCAGCACCTCGCCATTCCCTTTTCCACTGCTCTCCAGCTAACACCAGAATACGAGTCACATCAAAACGACTGCTAACCTCATCCGTAAAGTTATACAGTTTCTGCTGGCGTTCAGCATAGCTATAAGCATCAACCAGTAAATTGCCACCTTCAAAATACGCCGCACTTACCTTAAAATGTTTCCCAAGTTGGCTAACATCATCGTTAAACTCAGACGAAACCCTTAAGGTGTCCAACTCTTCAGCATTTTTATAAACTTTTATCGCATCATTTATGATGCGTGTTTTTGAGGTCGGAGTAGGTTGATATTGAAACACCAGCATTACATACACACCGGCTGAACTTGATTGTTAAAACTGTAACGCACACAACCATTAAGAGCATCGATCTCAATTAATTGCACACCCGAAAATTTACTACCAGCACGCCAGTTATTAAACGCAACCCCATTGATTTTCAAATCTGCCTCTGGCTTTTTTGCTCCAAAAGCGCCAGTCACGCTAACTAATTCAATATCTGGCAACGTACTTACATCCGCTCCCGTATCATCTGACATTCCCCGACCAATATTTGTGATACTTCCATTTTCCAGAGCTTCGATACGAGCCTCAGTCTGCAATGTCTGTTCTTTATTTTTCGCCTCTGCTAAATGCTCAAACGAAATTTCTTTACGCAACCTGACATTCCGCAGATCCTGCTTTAATTGCACGAACTTAGCTTCTCGTTCTTTATTCACTGCTCCAGCCATCATCCTGGCAATCTCATTCACCTCGTTATAGGTTGGAGCAACGATATAAGGCAGTGGTTTAGGTGACGTATCAACACTCTCCTTCGTATCTGATCCTTTCGCTGTGTTAACACTTGCCACTTCCTTTTTGGGAGCAACTGGCGCAGTGGCAGACTCACTGTCTGTGCTTTGCATTGTTGTAACCAGCTTTTCCCGCTGCCTGTTTAATTGTCTTGTCAGTGCTGCATCACCAAGTACTTGTTCCACCGCATCATCGGCTCCGTAATAAGCCGGTTGATATACCTGCATAAGCACTGCTACGACACCACCAATTGATAGCAACGCCAGTGTCCATAACATTGGTTTGGAATTAACATTTAAAAACCTGCGTGCTGACGCTGACTTTTTAACCATAACTAAGCTACCTCGCTGTACTTTACGTAGTTGCCTATAACACCTTTAGTCTTTGCTTTGAAAAGTTTTTTGCAACTCATCATCGGCATTGCTACTTAGCGTTACGGCCAGATCCACCAGCAATATCCCGCATATAAAAAACAATGCTCCGGTGATCATCCGTAAATACTTCTTATTAATACGTAGTTCTTCATTATTTTGTTGTGACATTATTTAGCACTCCTAGTAGATTAATTTTAAAGGTAATTTTCCAGCCAAGCGCCACATCATCCAGCGCCTTACCATCGTTTTTATCGTCAGCCGGCACATTGCGTTGCATCTCAAGTGATGCAAACTCAAACGGCCGTCCATACAGTACAGAGCCAATAGTTGCGACGTCATCCGCAAACCCCTCAGGAATACTGATCGTATAAGGGGTTACAAGATAACCATCCTTATTTTGCGTTTGACCTGTTGCTATTTCAGCATTCCAGTACCAATGACTCATGTAATTTAGAAATAATGTTTCGAAACTTTCATGATGGAATAATCCTGCTTCTCTGAGCATTGGTATACTATCTAGCGACTTATACACCACCATATTTTTTTGCTGATACTGTAAGCGTCCATTTATCTCATTCACAAACAAAAACATACGTTCGTCGATTCCACCGTCCCGCTCAAAATACAACTGCAATTGCGGCTTTCCCTCTACATGCTCTTCTTGAATTCGCATTGCTATCAAATTCCATCCTGGCAACGCATTACCCAGATTAAAAGTCCTGAGCATAGTGTCTGCAACCGCTTTTATATTGACACTGTCGCGAGTTTGTCGGTCTATCAATGCCTGATATGGATGTGCTTGGGCTTTATCCTCTTTGCGGGAAATTTCCGTTGGTTGCATTGTTCTCTGGGGCTTACTATCTGGCGCCAATATTACCAACAAAAAAATACTTGCTATCAAGGTGCTAATTGACGCTACCATGATGAAAAATCGTTGTTTTACACGCTTATACAAGGTTTGTTCTGTGAATTCCCGAAAAGTCAGCAATGACTCATTAAGCAGCTTATCATCAAATACACTATCCACACGCTCAACGTTGTTATAGCGAAATGGCAGCAATAGATCCCCGGGAATTTGGCCTTGAGTCGATTTTGGGTTTTTAAAAACCACATAATTCGGATCTTCATCAAACTCGCTTACATCCAAATCAGTGACAACCATTATTTCATCAATATTACGATTCGTGTCACTCATCAACTGATGCAGTTTTAACTCCAGTAAAATCTCCGAACGTCGATAAACGTCTCCTTCGCGCATTTCAGAGAGACGGTATTCGAAAATATCCTGCCCATCCTCCCTAAATAAGATATATATCTCATCCTCATCATTGTAGGTGATCAGCATGACATCTTTTTCTTTATAGCTAACAAGCTTTTCGATGCCGCGATGCATATTAGTTACTGCATCTTCTTCACCCGTCAGCAGATAAACCGTTTTATTTTCATCACCGCACTTATAGAAAACACCGAACGCGTCGTTTTCTTCTTTAGCAACGTTTATGACGTTTCTTAACGCCCGATACCCTTCCGGGCCGGCATAATATATCTCATCAGCACTGACCACTCGGTTAGTCATTGATGTACTCAACCTCTACCATCATCACTGTCTGAGCTCGACGGTTACTTGCGCTTTTGGTAGCCCCCGGGAGAGGGCCAGATATCGCGTCAACCGCCTGTTTTTCTGTGCTGTCAAACCCACTAACCAGAATTGGTACCCCTGGTCTGACACGCATTTTGAAATTGTAAAACATATCGTCAATTTCTGGCGATTCTACCTGTTGCAAACCTTCCCCTTTTGTTTCCAGGCGCGTCAAACTTGACTGGCTAATACTCAAATGTAACCTGACGTGTGTTTCACCAATATTCGCTCTGATGTACGCTAATTCACCAGACTTAGCAACCGCCTGCTGAATCGCACTTGTGACTCCTACACCAATACTATTGCTTTGCTGTAATTCTCGACGCGCAACATACGATACTTTATTAATCCGCGTCAGTTGGGTCACTGTGTTGTTTGATAAAATGCCGCTGATTGTTTTACTTTGCAGGATATCAGCTTGCTCCTTAAGCGCCTCAATCGCAACAGATGACGCGCTTTCAGTACTATTCTGATATACTAAGCTCGCACTACCTGGACTAGTCAACCCACCGACCACACTCCCTGCGGCGTTTGTTACCGCAGTTAACCCCAGTCGAGTTGAATTATGAATAGCCTCATCAATTAAATTGAGATCTACTCTATACAAATCTTCATTGGTCACATCTACATTCATGATTGTGATGTAAATTCGTGCAAACCGGTTTTCAAACCGCTCTTTATCCGCAATAAACTCTCTGACCATTTCCATCTGAGCCGGAGTAGCCTTAACCAGGATTGTATTATCCGCCTTTTTAAGTTGCGCAAATGCACCTTTGTCACAACCAATAAACTCGCCATCCTGGCCCTGCATTTTCTGATTGTTTGATGTCGACACCGAGACATCCGCATTGATAGTCTGCCTATATCTGTCTAGCGCACTCGTTAGCCCGCTGTCGTTATGGTTCTGTCCGTTGTTAGTTGAAACCGGAATTATCTGTTTAGCAGGCGCTTCTTGCAGATGATCTGTAGCGTATTTACCACACCCTAAAATCAGTTCTACGCCGCTCAAATACTCTTCCATTTTATTGAAGTTATCTGACACCGTGCTGAATTCTTCTCCAGTGGAATTTACCAAATCACTGTCAGCATTCTCTTGATTCTGGCTCTTTTGCTCTTGCCCTTGAAATTCCTTCTTGCCCAATGAAAAATCAGTTCGCCCAGAGAATATGGGTAAATGGAAGGTTTCAGTAACTAAACGACTCCACAGAATCTGAGTAGGAGTAAGCTCGAAGCTTAATCCGGTCTGAGATGCTACCGCTTCAATGTATTCCCCTACCGTAGCGTTTTTCTGCGCAAAATAGACACGTCGACTCTTATCAACTCCGGATAAATAATCAACATTAATATACAGTGCCTGAGATAAATCCGTCATGGCCTCATCTAAAGAAGTATCAACCACAGATGGGAACTCAGCAAAATACCAATCAGGCCGGGATGCTTCTTCCTGAGTTAGATCTTCAACATAAATTTGTTCAAACAAAAATACATTAGGATGGGCTGGCCGAAATCGCTTAAGTGAATCAATATTCGCGGCAACCTCACTCACATTATCACTAACATCATCAGGTACTTGTACCGCAGTACATCCTGCAAGTAATGTTAATGTCGCCATCCGGGCTAATTCTCTTAAATGCATTATTGCCAATCCCCTTCGGTAAACTTAGACACCGGATCAATACTGCGTTGCACCGTGCCATGTCTGACCAGATATTTTGCAAACGTTGGGTCATTTGCATAAAACACCGCCATTACATTGTTTTTAAAGATGCCGACATACACCAAAGCCGGAGTCACGTATGGTTCGACAATCTGTTGAACGAGCAAATTAATTGAATCAGCTTCCATACAAATATCATTAAACACATTGTGTTGGCCGATCTGGTACACCAACACGTTAGGAAGTTCGAACTCCCTCAACAAATCCTCAATGTTCTGCTTTAACATTCCCTTTTGTAACCGAAATGCAACTCGCCCATTGCGATCTTTAATGCCGCGTCTGTCCGCATCCGCCCGTTCACAAAAGTTACCGGCATTTAGTGCATCAACAGTTTGAATCATTTGTCGTTTGTAATCTGTCGGGACCTGCGAAGCTGCATTAGCTGAAACATCAGCCTGTTCTGATGGCTCGGCCTGATTTAAATTTACATCTGGGGTATGTTCGATGTGATTGTTTGCCGCAGTCGGAGGCTGGTCGTCCAGCTTCCACATTGACGAAATAAAATATCCAGAAGTGTCTTTCGGATCTTTAATTCTTAACCACTCGGGAACCTCTGCATCTTTATCAAATCCTACCTCGACAACCTCGACTGGCTCACCATTACTGGCACAAGGTACCTGATATATCGCAGCATCAATCACTTCAATAACATCATTCGCATATTGACATATACGTAAATTATTCATTCGCGCTAATGCAATAATAATAGTATCGATAGTGGCCCCGTCGAAGGCTATAGGCACTGCCCTGGCCTTGACCGTTTCATGGATAAGAAGACGCGCTTCTGGAAAGCGCTTATCTAGTATTGTATCAAGTAGATCAGTGAGAGGTTCGCCCCCGACATCTAAAGAATAGCGCTGCACATCGTTCTGCAAAGCCTGTGTTTGAGGTGAGTCAGTTGACTGTGCCAGCCCTGTAGAGCTAAACGCTAACAACCCCACCATCAACGTGGGAATTAAAGCTGTGTATTTCATCTGCTAATATGTGCATAACTGTTACCTGTTTTGCTATATGTTCGCACATTTTATAGATTATGCAATACAGCAGTATCATTTTAGATTAATGAAGGTGTTATAAACTTTTGATATCACAGCGTTAGCCTTAATATAGCGTCGGTTTCACCGTTTTCCGGATAATATAAAACCACTCTAAGTGATAGTGATATCAATCATCACCTTCGTGATTCGGTATTGGTTCGTGTTCCTTTTCGTCATACTCCGCCACGGTAGGGTCCGCATCCTGTTGGTTAGTGTCCGTTGGCGCACTTCTTAACATGCTAGTATCACTTCCCGCAGGCGGTACAGGCAATGTTTGACCATCATTTACGGGATCCCAGACCACCGTAGCATATTTACTATCGCCCAATGTGTTTTCCAGCATTTCCTCATACCCTTCAGGCGCATCAAACGGTTTAACAAATAAAACCACGGGTTCCGAGAGGTCAGTCACCATCGCACAAGCCATCACATCTGTGCGTTTGAGATTGTATCTCATTGATTTAATAAATTTACGGTGTGACCCTACGAGCCAGTCAACCGCCTCCATGTCGTCTACATTGTCAAAGCTCAAATAGTGTTGATTGACCAGCATAACGCTAATCTGGTCAATGCGGGGGGTGCCGGCACCAGAAAGAATCACAGTACCAATCAACAACAAATGCACATCATCTAACTCCTCCATCATGGACAGCTCCCAGTCAAAATGTTTGTGCATTGCTTTGACCACCGATTCTTCTGCAAATACTTGCGTAAACGGCATGTGTTTGAAAACAAACTGATACCCATGTCCTGTTCTATGATAGTCTTTCAGCTCAGCAACCAATAAACCAACTGGTGACTTCTTCCCCTCGGCGGTCAATCCTTTAAGCCACTTACGCCACGCAACCTCACACTGTTGAGCATCGTCTACACGGAAAGACGCCGGCATAAAAAGCTTTTTAGCAATTGGCTCCCCTTTAACAATCACACTCTGCGCGCCTTCAAGTACATACTTTCTAAATACATACCAGTTCCGCTTACCTTGCATATTTGGAGACCAACGATTAAAACCTGCTTGTTCATATAAAAGATGCATTAATGAGCGTAAACCAACCTTGTTTGGATCCGTTTTAACCGTGTTTTGCTCTCCCCCCTTAGCAATAGGTGAGCTACGCTCCATCGTCACTTTAGTTAAGGGAAAATCAAGTTTTACGGCAGTCATGCCACTTTCTTCATCCTCCTTAATTGACTCTGTTAATGAAGCTTTTCCGCTGAGTTCCAATGGCGTTTCAAACGACTCGCAATCAACTGCATGCTCACCTCCGGTGTTCGGCATTCTTTTGACGATATACTTTTCCCCAACTTTAGCGATATACATCTCAATCCCCTGTCCCGTACACAGACAAAGAGGTCTCTCACGTTTCTGATAGGCTGTAGCCAACCATTCATAAAACATCGGATGGGTAGATTCTATTTTTTGGCCGAGGAATTCATATTTAGCCATGATGCTCACTCCCGTGTTAACTGTGGCTTAAATTGTTATGGCTTAAGAGTTGCAGTCTGCGTATTCCCGTAAATTGCCTGCGCCATCTGTTGTTCGTCCCAATGAAGCTGTATCTGTTCATTGACCAGATCTGCAAGTCCATCTATCGTTCTAAATGTATGTCCATATTTATCCAGATAAATTGCTTCAACAAGCATCATCTTACGCATCATTTCAACGTCCTGGATATCATACAGATAATAAGGCATAGGAAATGCCGCAGTTTGCAGTGTATTAACATGCGAGTTTACTTGCTTCGCAGCGTCATCAATACGTTGTTTTAGTGCTGCCAAACTATCTTTATTTAACACGACCACTCCATCGTCGATCATCTCAATAAACGGATCCAACGCATCACCAATACCATCTAAATTCTTAAATAACATCCTAATTTCGTTAAACCCGGTGTCAGTCGGAGTCAGCACAACACTATCCCCCATTGTACTTATCCCCGGTTCACTCAATCTTACAACGGTGGCATCCCCACGTTCACTAACACGAACAGGCGATGTATCGCTTAGTACGTCATGAATGGTATTGTCTTTCCACACCGGATGAACCAGCCTTACTTGTTGATTTTGCTCATCCACCAGCGAAATTTTAACCAGGTAAGTACTAAGCGCATCCCCCTTAAAAAAGCCCTTTGCCTCCAATGACAATTCTACCCATTGTCGATAGAGCAATGCCCATTGTTGATAAACCGGCGCAAACTCTCTCTTAACCAATTCATACACCGGGTTTAGATCACTGTAGTTCATTTTTGCATCCTGTATGTGTTCTTACCTGCTCTTTTAGCAGCATACATGGCATTATCAGCCTCTTTCATAGCTTCATCGATACTGAATCTTAGTTTCGAAATACCAATAGAAACAGAGCCCAATATCTGTTGGCCATCGTCCAATAACAACGGAAATTGGCGTAAGTTGCCTACAATACGTTCGGCAATTTTTTCTGCCATTCCTGACTGCTCTTCTCGCACTAAAATCGCAAACTCATCACCGCCAAAACGACCAATAACATCATCATTTCGAACCAACTGTTTAAGACGTTGAGCAAACTGTATTAAAAACAAATCACCAGCAGCATGACCAAAACTATCATTTATATCCTTAAACCCATCCAGGTCCAGAAACAACATTTTATATTCTTCTAGAAAAGGTTGTTTAAGGATGGCGTTCACTTTTTGATTAAACGAAATACGGTTATACAAACCCGTCAGTTGATCAAAATGAGCAAGCTTATATACCGTCGACTCCAGTTGCTTTTGCCTTATCACTAAGGCTGTAGACTGTGCCAGTTCATTAATAACATCAACATCCAACAGCGACAAAGCTTCACTGTCTTTGCTAAGTACCACCAGGGCACCCATTATGTCTTTTGTTAACGCAATAGGTACCGCACATAGTCCTTTACCTTCTGATGTTTTTCCTATGCTAAAATCTGGACTCAAATGCCGACACACAGACGCATTAACATTTTGTATTTCTTTGGATTGTATTGCGGCAGCAACCGGATGACCATAACAGTCCCTTAACGAATAATGCAGATCCTTATAGACACTTTCATAATCTTGACCAGCTATAAATGACAAAACATCATCTGTAAAACTGACAAGGCACCAGTCAGAAACTCCAATATCTGCCGATAAACAATGTCCAACATCCTGGTAGAACTGTGTCAGTTCTGCTTGCTCATAAATACTTCTAGTCCACTTTAGCACTTTTCTGCTGACAGCTAATTTGGCCTGTTCTGCATAATAGAAACAAATCATGACGTAACTGAACAACCCCTGCTTACATTGCGATACTAGTTGATCACTAATGCGATTTGCCTGTTGCTTATCCTCAATAGACACCTGGGTTTTAATTTCAATAACTTTGTCGGCCACCGTATGGAGCGCATAATGTTCCTGGCATTGCGTTTCAAGACGAAGCTCACCGGAGGACTCTCTCCAGCCTATATCTTTGACAAACAAAAACTGCCCTAACAACAAACCGTCACTATAAACACTTTGCAGTATATGACACGCATGTTTGCCTGATTGCTTCTCATAAATCTCCAGCAGCGCAGCTTTGGCCGCTGCCAGATCACGCCGATGCTTTAACATTGCTCCTCCTGCGAGGTTACCTGTTGATGTAACGCCCGAATGCTATTTTTTGCCTCTCCTACCGGTAATGCTTCAATCATTTCACTTAGACTAAGCTTTTTGTCCTGTTGTTTTTGCTCTGACCACTTACTCAGTGCCTCGCCAAAGTCCTTCTCAGACAACTCGGATGGCTTATCAGGCTGATTTTCAATCCACATGCTTTCATCATGAGGATAGGTTATCTGTTCAAATTTTTCTTCACTGACAAACAATCCCGCTGCCATTCGATCATCTTGTTGACACGCGAGAGGTAACGTCAGTGCCTGCGTAGCATCTCCCTGATAGCATACCAATTCGCCTTGTTTCCCCGTCGTAATCTGCCAGTCACCTACCCTTATCACTGTCGCTCGGTGAATATAACGCATCTCAATCATGACGGCCGCTGAAGAGCTGGGCTTGCCCACCATGACAATCGAACATTGTTTGGCTTGTTCTGAAAGGTGTAATGCCTGCCTGATGGACAATCCGCCAACACAGTCCCCGCTTAATACCAGCGTGGCCCCTAAATCAATACATCGCTGCACATAAAAACTCAATCTTTCAATGGCCCGCAATTCGAAATCTGGCTCCTTTCGCATTACCGGGCGTTGCCGCTGGTACGCCAAAGATGATAGAACCACCACGCTATCTAACAATTTTTCATCACTCATTTGCACATACCTCTAAAAAACCAGGAATTTTGAAGTGGGCGTGGTATCAATCCGTTTAACTGGCGCACTGACTAGTCGCTTATTAATATCGCCATTAATTGTTGACTTCTCTACCGAATGACTATGCCCCTGCTCCAGTAACGGGGTGCCACACAGCTCACATAACTCGCCGGTTTCTATCCGTTTCACATTATCCAGCCAGCGCAACAATATACCTGAAGGCATCCCGATTTTTCTGAAACGAGAATACTGCTTTAGTATCACAAGAGACTGCACGCTATCGGCGTTTTTCAAGGTAGTTGTCGCCTAAGCCGTTAAGCTGCTTCTTTTTTGCTCTCCGGATTAAGTTCCACAA
>NZ_JBVTQY010000049.1:0-28714 GCF_055755215.1 Planctobacterium sp. R6 | reverse complement strand
GTTGTGGAACTTAATCCGGAGAGCAAAAAAGAAGCAGCTTAACGGCTTAGGCGACAACTACCTTGAAAAACGCCGTCATTAATACTAGTCTTGCTAGTTCCTTTCCAGCGATTCACACCTTCTACTAATGCCTGTTCACTTAAATATTCCTGATATGCAGGATGCTTTACCAGACCTGACACCGTGGCTTCTATCTTGAGCCGTAAGGTCGATTCGTCCGATGCTACCAGTTCCTGCCATTGCTCTTCAGTAAAATTGCTCATGAGTGTCATTATGGGTAAAGTATCATGCGTAACTTTATCCCCATGGTGTAATGCGTTGACCACATCGTGTCTACGAATGTACTCCCACTGAGATAATAATTTCATAGTATGTGTTAATGCATCCCCAGGTGATTTTTCGATGTGCCACTGATGCATTTTGCTGACCATATATGCGTCAGCTACCATTTCACTATAAAGTTGGATATTACTGTATTTTGGGTGATTTAGAGTCTCATCTATTTGGTTCAATCTTTTCTTTGTATGACTATTTTGTTCATCCGGTGTAATGGTTAACAACTGTTGACGCTCTGTAATTAGTGCATTGACATAGCTAATTGCTACTTCTGAACGATTTAATGTGTGCCCATACTCATGGAAAAATATTTGTAAATTAAACGATTCCAACGCCAATTCACTGTTTAATCCACGTAACACCTCTTGTGCCTGCTTTTTTTCATTGAGCGAAACATTTATTAAATCATCACCGAAATTGTACTGTAAAGTCGGAATGGTATGGTTAAGCAAACCATCATCATCAATGATCTTGTTGAAGGCTTCAATTGAAGAAAGAAAGCTATCACCATAGATAGCTCTGTATTCGTCAGGATGAGCAAATACGGTACGACTCACATTTTCACGACTATTGATATGATGTTGGTGTTGCCGTGCAAATAATTGTGTCGTTTTACTTTGTACCGCTCCTTCATAGGGAATTATAGATTTGTTAATACTCAATCCTATTTTTTCACCAGTTACAGGATCAAGCAACACTACACCTTGTGACACAGCTAATGCCAGTTTGTCCAACTGACTAATATCGATATCTTGACCATGACTCAAACTATAGAATCTGGACACGGAATCAGCCGGGGCCCCATTTACAACTTTTTCAAGAGGAATCAACGCATCTTGGTGCAATTCATTATCAATATTTTTGTCTTCCAAAGACAATAGAGATACATTCGCAGCCAAAGCCAAAGACATCATTGCACCGTGCTGAATGAATTTCTTCATGGGGCATTCCTGCTTAATTATTCTTCACTAAACATTGCCGCATTAATTGCTGTGTAAGTCAGCTCATCAGTATTTTTAATTTCCTTTAGAATAATTTGCGTTGTTTTCTTCAATAATGATGTAACGCGCTTGCTAACTGGTAAAAAGCGAGCAGTGACCTCATCAGTTAATAAATGAAATCGAACGAGTAACGCACTATCTTCAATATCATAACTGACAGCCATAACGTGTTCATGATCGATATCTGCAACAAAATTGTGTAATACCGTTAAACCAGAACGAGTAACAGAAATATCAAAAGTATCAATATTCATAAAATTAACATGCCTTTAGCTTTCACATTTATCATTATGCATATCTATTAATATAAATGCAAAATAAAAGCAGCTACAAAGCCTCTTAACCCTTGCTAAATACAATATTATATTGTATTTTGTTCACTCAATGGTTTTCATAATGGATACTAAACATGTTCAACGTTTATATACCGTCAACTGAGTTGAGTAATCTTGGGATAAAAAAAGGTTCAGCAATTGTTAGCAAGCAAAAGCATTATGCGCAAGGATTGGTTGAAATCTGGTATGAAGGTAATCTTTACAACGCCTGTAACTTAGAAAGTTTTGAGGACAAGTGTACTGTAGCTGCATTTCGATGCAGAGATAAGGCTTCTACCGTAGCTAAATCTGTTGTACCTGCTAATAAGCTAGAGTGCATTGGTACTTTCGACTTGAATACCAAAAAGTTTATTGCCAACACCTCTCACTGTAATCGCATGGCCGATTGGCTGAACTCTGATAAGCGGGAGACGCTATAATGCCTAAGTTAAGTAATGATATTCCAACGTTACAGCGTAACTTGTCTAATTTGCTCATTCATTCATTTCATCTTGTACCTAATGGTGATCCCTTTAATTGGTTGCTTGATGAAATGCTTGCTACCCTGGGAAATTTAAAGAAAAAACCTTCTGAACATGACTTTTTTAATGAGAGGAGGGGGAACTGGCTTAAAGATGCTTCTTCGATATTGCGCCAGATTTATCTTTTATCAGATCCGTTTAGTGATCCTCTTGGAGAGTTGTATGAGAGCCTTGCTGCCTACAACCGCAAATCATTTGGTCAGTACTTTACCCCCTTTAATATTTGCATAATGCTGGATCGGATAACAGGGGTGACACCTGATGTAATAAATCGAAATGCTGCACAACACCAGGGGCCTTTATTACTGAATGATCCGGCTGGAGGTTCTGGTCGCTGCATGTTGGCCCCTTGCAAGCGTCTGTATCATATCGATCCTTCACTGCTGACTAAAATAGGCGTATATATCAATGATATTGATATCACATGTGTAAAGATGATGACAGTTAACTTTTTTAGTGCTTTTACTTTTCATAATGTGGAGCTAGGCAAACTGGCTATCTTCCACGGTAACACGCTGCAGCCTGATAGTTGTACACTGTACGCTAGTGCCAGTCCCAAAAGCATAACGCACACTAATAAGCAGAAAGTAGATCATGCAACCACTAAGATAGAGAGCTGTGTCGTCTGATGCGATTAAATGACTCTGGCTGATGTAGAAAAATTTCAATCTCCTCTCCTGCCCCTGTTTCTGAGTGACAATTAAATTAGGGGAGGGGGAGGACTATATTGTCTTGTTTGTAGAGGCCGTATCTGTACTTTCTTTAATGATGCTCGGTGGTAACTTTCTCTTTATACAAAACTGTTTATCAAATTGAGCTCGACTGATTGGGCGAGAGAAAAGGTATCCTTGCGCACTATGTACGCCTGTTCGTTTTAGTACCTCTAATTGTACTTCTGACTCTACTCCTTCACCTACTACAACCGCTTGAATGGCACCCGCCAAGGCTACTATGCTACGTATAGCTTGTTCGTATTTATAGGGAGCATTAACACCGACCATACTAATGAGGGATTTGTCTATTTTGATTGCATCTATGCATGGTAATTCCATCACTTTGCTGATGTTAGAGTAACCTATACCATAATCATCTATAACGATGCTTATACCCATCTGGCTCAATTGTTCGATGTGATCACGTGTAATTTCATCACTGGCAAAAAGCGCATCTTCTGTGACTTCTATTTCGATTAAATTCACGATATGTGGTTTTAAAATGGATAATTTCTTGAGGGTCGCAATTACGTCTACTGAATGTAGTTGGTAAGGGGAAAGGTTGAATGCTATCTTTAGAGGAACTCCTTTGACGTAGTAAGCTTCAGCCATTTTGAAAACTTCATAAATACACCATTTCCCCAGTGTCTGTATAACATCAAGTTGTGTAGCTGCTGCAATTACTTTGTCAGTAGGCCAATATCCACCATTTTTCTTCCTCCAGCGCAGTAACGCTTCCACTCCTGTAATTTCAAAAGTTCCCAAATCTACCTTTGGTTGAAGATGCAGCTCCACTCTGCCTAATTTCGTTTCGTTTATAAAATCTGCCAGCATCTTAGTTTTATTAATATAGAAGGGGCTGTTGTAATTACTCTCATAAAGAAAAAGCATATTCTCATTCTTAGCTTTTTTTAAACCCTGCTCACACGCAGCAAGTACAGTTTCAGGTGTGTTGCTCGCTTTACCAAATGGTGAGGTTATCACTCTGATTATCGGTTTAATACTGTCTTCTAATTCGGGAATTTGAATAGTCTTGCACACGTGATGCGTGATAAGCATGTAATGGTGTTTAGCCTGTTCGCTTGTTAAAATTGAGGGATAGAAGATAAACCATTGGTCTTTATAGAAACGACAAATACTACCGTGTTCACCGGTGAATTCCATAATGCGCTCTTCCAGTATCTCTAATACTTTGGTTCCTATCTGATACCCATGGCGGTGATTGATCATGGAAAAGCGTGCAACATCAATGAGGTTCAATGTGCCACTTAAATTCTGTTCGTATTTTTTGATAAGTGCTTCAATGAACTCCACCATGTCCACAATATAGGGGGAGTCCATTGTCTTCAAGTTAAAAGCGGCGCTCAATGGTATGTTTTGCATAATTTAATTATTTTATAAAATTATGCCTATATACTATCAGTTATGCTTGATTTTGCGCAAATGCTAATGCAATTGAAAATTGAGCTTCTTTCAGGCAGTTGCCGACTGCGCACCTCTTTTATTAAGGTCACGACCAAGGTTAAATAAGCCCGTTTCGACCTCATCGTGCATCAAAGATACAATTAGTTGTGTGTGCATATTTACTTTACATTCCCCGACCACTACAAAACCGAGCTGGGTAAATGTTTGCTTAACATCATGAAAGATAAATGTGTCTCTGGCCATTATATCGACATATACACTGTCCTTGTTTGTCCATTTTTTGGGATTGTGTAATTGCTGAATTTCAGAATCTGCTACACCTACTAGTCCAACAGTTTCGTATTGGTGTTTTTGCAACACTGTAATCGCATAACCGTCCGCGGTTTCTCTATATATTGAAACCATTTGATGGCCCAGCAGTTCAAATGCATATTTCAAGCGTTCTTCATCTGGGCGGTTATAATATTTATAGATAGCTTTAGCGGTCTGATAAAGGGATCTAAGTTCTTTATCAAAATGAATCTTAAATCTCTTTGTTTTTATGCCTAATCGTTCGTGAAGGTAACGCATAAACTTTTCCCGGTCATTAATAGGGCCTGCTTTCTTCAGATAGTTGCGAGCAAAGGCCGAGAAGTCACCACTTGCATCATTGAGGCAAAATGCAATGCAACAGTTGTGCAGTGATTCAAGACATTGATATCTGAATTTATCCATGTTTCCTCCGTTATTAATCGTCGCTTCTTAGCATTACATGTATGGTTCTTAGTGTGGACTTTAGTTCCCACGGGGTAGATGTATATGCCCATGGGCTTTCCCGCGTACCATAATCTATGCGGAAGATACATCGGTAGATCCTTTTGTCGTGATGCACTGTAAAGTCACCAACATCTCGTAATAAATCGTGTTTGTGGAAACGACACTGCCCAAGGGCTTTGACAATCTTGCTTTTGACCATGTCACTACAAGCATTAATCTTGTTACTTAGAACAATTTTGTGCGGTACCATTTTAGAACGCATGCGGGCCTTATCATTCAAAATGCCCGTCTGACGCTGCCGAATCATTTGGAAGTAATTTTGTTCATCACCCGAAGTCTCATCCATGTTGGATAAGCCTCTCAAACAATTGTGTTTCCGCATCATGAGCTTCTAAATTTATATCTTTTAATACGGAAGTTATTAACTCACTAGTGATATTGACAGGCTTCATTCCTGAGTTTGTTTGCGATGCTTCTATAGCTAAAACACAATTTTTTAATAGCACAGCGATAAATACGTCTTGGGCTTTGAGTTGTGCAAGAGTTAAAAAGTATGAGTAAAGGGAGTACGACCAAAACCCCTGGTGTACCTGTTCAACGAATTGCATTGCGGCCTGAATGACACTTAATTCATTTAAAGAGAAATTAGCAACCAGTCCCTTATTTAGACGACTTAACCGTCTGGCAGGAGTGCCTGAGAGAAGATATGTTAGCTCTGCTTGGTGGTATAATAATCTAATAAGGTACGGTTTCACTAGCAACCTGGTATCCATGCTTAATTGACGGTTTAAATCACCAGCATTTGAGGCCACACCAGTTACCATAAGAGCGTCACGATATATACATGAATGCAACTCTATGACATTAGTTGGGGCATGAACTGATTGTGCTGTTAGCGTCATTCGCCTATGGGTCGCTGCCATCATTAATCTGTTTTGATGAGAACTAAATGTATAAAGCGGCGTCACTGGTACCATAATTATTCCTTTAAAAAATTAGTGATGACAAAGTCATATATTTAGGCTGTTCGGATGATCCGTCTGATGACAATGCTCTGCCTTTATTTGGTAACACAATTGTTAATGATTTTTGTGTTTTATCTGATTGCTCACCTACAGGTTTATTGACATTTTTTGATAATGTCGCATCCGTTTCTTCTTTGGATGCAATTTTACATGACGAGGATGCTTCATCATGTAAAGTTATATCCAGAGTAGGCGATTGAGAGATTGCCGATCTCTGTTTTTTAATAGGAGAAAGCGCAAGAGGATTGGCTGCGTGAATAATAGAAACTTCTCGGAGCATTTTTGGGGTTAAAGTAGTTTTAGCATGAGTAGACACGTCAATGGCCGTCCAACCCCGACGCTTTCCCAACGCTGAATGCAATGTATAATAGCGATTTTTCAAGCTAACCTGGTCTCCTGGTGCCAGCCGTTTTAGTCTTTTCTTATGCTGTTGATCAATACTGTACTGTTCGTGCCACTGAATAACGTTAGAGCGGTATTTCAGTGATTCTTTAAATAAGGAGGGGAGGGCGTTAGCCTGTTCAATAATGTTAGCAGGACAACTGTAAAGCGTTGAAGTGCGTTCAGTATACACTCTGACACCATAAGCTCCTTTCCCCCGGCGATAAGCAATTTCAGCGCTAATTATAGTAGCGCAGTTATCGGGAGTTTTTAGAAGCATGTAATAGAATTTGCCACGCCATGCTGCTCCTATAATCTTGCTGTTTTGAGGGATATCTCCCGGCCAAAGAGTTACGTCTTGCGTCAATGCCGTCGCGGCTTGTTTACGATTTTTCCACGATGACTGAATTTTCCAATCTGACATAGCAGCTACCTGTGTATTTCGATGTATCGATGTTCAAAGAATACACTAACGAATTATAAAATACAATATAATATTGTATTTTATAATTCGTTTAATATCGCCATTTTACATAGTCATCTGTGGAGGGGTGTATTCCACAGTATCAGTGGCCTCGCTTGCTGGGTACTTACTAAAAAATTGCTGAATAGCTGATTGGATAAACTCTGGATCCGGATGATTATTTTGTTCAAATAACTCCATATCATCCAATATGCCTACCTCATAAAGCTTACAGGCATAATATCCAGCGTTACTGTTATCAATAGAATTACGTGCCTGCAGTTCATTTTTTAAAAACTTAACTGAGACATCAAGTAGTTCACTGACTCCTTGCTCTGTATTTGTTGAACTACTCGTCAATTCGTCTTTATTGAACGCTTGTAAAGTTGCCGCATGCATATTTAAAGCTCGCTGAGTTTTAGCGAGACGCCGCTGCATTGCCTCATCCAATTTAGGCCATGTAGATTGTCGCAAAAACTGGCCATTTTCATATTTAGCAATAAATCGTTTTGCTGCCGTTGACTGTACGATACGCTCTGATATTTCATAAAGGGCAGGGCTAGCCATCGGACACCTCCTTTGTAGCCGGAATGAAATCAGTTTTGACAACATGAATGATATATCGAGCTGAGTCGATATTTTCATTGACCTGCATCATAGTATCAGTGTCAATATTTTCACCATCATGTAACATCTCTATACAGCTAACCAGGCCCGCAATACACGCCTGCATTGTCTTCAGAATGTCATTAATTGCCTGTATATCCACTTCAAAATCAGGAGTAACGCTAATCAGCAGATCTATACAGTCACAACCTTCATATATTAGGGGGTAAATCAGCTTTTCTATCCCGGTACTCATAGTATTCTCTTAGTTACCTGCCGGTATTCGTTAAGGTTTATAAACGCCCGCATTTATATTATCTATAGTAGAGCTATCGTCTTGCGGCAATACACAACACTTACTGAGTTGTAATAACACATCCTTTTTCAGGACTTGCATATCCTGAGCAGGCAACATCCCACCCAACTGAGCTTCTGATAGCTCCCCGGCTTCATACAATCGGAAAGCTGCTAAGGTACAACGATGATTATCGTCCAACAGTTGAGGTTCAAGTGCGAACTGCATTAGCTCTGCTTCAGTAACTGCCATAGCAGTTGAGCTAATTTCATTCAAAGCCCGTTGAGAGCGGGCCTTCATGTACTGTAAATGAAAACTTTCTGTAGCGATGACTTGTGTGTCTAGATATAAACAAGAGGTTAGATGCAAAAATCGAGCGGCAGTTTCAGAGCGTTCAATTTTCTGCGCAAAAGAGTTTAGTGCTGAGGAGGTTGTCGGTTTGTTATTCAGATTGTTCCAGGGCTGGGATGAATTCATTGTTTATATCTCGAATAACCTCTTTAGCAGCCTCAATATCTTCCATAATAGACATAAGTTCAACAGGTTCGCAGTCACTGTCAAGAACAGCCTTATTTTGAGACAATTTCACTATCATTTTAAGCATCAGTTGCTTGACCTTAGCCACAGCCTCTGCATCTTGTTCAAAACTGATTTTACTTTCGTTTCTCTCTATACGAGCAAGCAGATCTTTTATTGTTTGAATCTGATCAATCAGCGTCGTTTTAATATCCACGGTTTTAACCTCAAACTACATTGTCATTATATCAATCATGCTATTAGTGTATTCAGCTCTGCTTGTTCGGGTCAAACACTTTCTATTTTCATTATGCATAGGTGTTATAATATTTGCAACAACTTTGCCTTTCCCCCTTTTTCTGGAATTCATTTGTCCCGACTGTTAAAATTAAAACTGAATTATACTATTTAGCGACACATATGACCGTACACAAAACGTATGCACTACCTGAAGACAATCGGCAACTAATCATGACAGCTCTGAGAGTTCTTGATTTAGCCAGCATTCAGGAGTTGGCTGATTATTTAGGTGTGTCTCATCAAAGTGTCTCTCAGTTGTTTCGTAGCGACAGCAAACCGACTACGACAAACTTATTATTGCGTCATTTGATTACTCACATTCCTGTCAACAACCTCTCTCCAGAGAAAGAACAGAAAATTAGTCACCTTGGTCGTAAATTTCAAACTTCTGAGGACAGAAGGAATAGAAAAAAAATTCGTTCACTGGAAATAGTGCCTTTACCTTTTGACACCTTGACTCCAGGGCGACCAATAGTATACCGAGCGAAATTTCCCAACCAACATATCAAAAATGCCCCATGTTATCCCGGGGTGGTTGAGTCTGTGGCTGAGCGTCAGGCATATATCAATGTCATAAATCCTCAAAGTCAGTTGTTTGAGAAGAAAAGAGTAAGTGTAGAGAGCTTGTTTGAGCCTGACAAAAATGCGCGGGCGATTATTACTGAAAGATTTAACTTATAACACCTACAAGTGAAAATATTTGATCTGCAAGCAATTAATGCTTCAGTGTGCAAGGTATGTCAATTATGCTTGTATTTTTATGACGTTAATCAGTGAATACTCTGTGGCTTTTCAGCACTATAACACTTTCGATGGCAACTCCTTATTTGATATTTACTTAGATGAAGTGCATCTGGGGATCTGTCGGCTGGATACCATTCATTCCGATGTTCTTACTAAGGCGCTCACGATTCTTGATTCTCATCGTTCAGGATCTCCAGTTTGTTGTGCACCTCTGAGCCTCAAGGTTCAAATAGGTTTATACCACGTTTCGATCGCGGTAGTTTAAATGAGTGACTTTTCTGGTTCTCCTATGTCTGATAGCGATATAAAGTCTTTAGCTGAAAAGCACGGAGTTGATCAAGATAAGTTGCAAACCTTATTGAACACCGGCTTTACTATTGAATCAAGCTTAAAGCTATTAAAAAAGCACAACACACCGATGGCGCGCACGTCAGACAGTGAAAGAGCATCACAGCCTGTAATGTATCGTGGTGAGAAATATGACAGCGTCATTAGTTTGTGTAAGCGACTAAATGTACACCCTACTGCAGTAACAACATTACAGCGTCAGGGGATGGATTTAAGTGAAGCGGTCGCTTATCTCGTAAACAATGGTAACTACCCATTTAAAGAAAAAAAATCGTCTTACATAGCTACTATGGAGTCATTTTTTGGGCGCAAGATAGAACCCGGAATGGTTATACCTTATGACACGCTGAAAAGTGCTTATGAAGTAATGGCCAATGAAGATGTTAAGGCTATGCAATCCGGATTAGAACCTGGTACTGAAACGACATTATCTCTGAAAGATGTTACTGAGCATTTTACTGATGAGGTAATGCAACAAATGTATCGTACAATTATGGCATCTCAGCATCTTATAGTCAGCGCCCCTAAAATTACACTTGCTACGCTAATACCTTTATATCAGCAATGGTTGGCTCGCCTTTTTTGTCGTGCCGAAATGTTGACTGTGAGAGACTTGCGGACTTTAAGTGGTACTACTCTTGATAATCTGGCCCAATATAAGGCTCTTAAAGTGAGATCCCAGGCTGCGCATCTGATATTGGACCTGACGGACATAACTACAGATTGGCAAAATAATACTGAGTTGGGTGAAATATTGAGGTTTCGTAGTGCCTCAAAATCTCCGGTAATAGTGTTATTGCAGAGAGACTTACTTTCATATACACCGATACTTTCTACTTACGCTATTGAATCGTTTAAAGAACTCTCCGCAAAGCAGTTTTTAGGTAATACTCTGCGTCTTTATTTAGCGTTTACTAATATACCGTCATCTTATGATAAGTATTGTGTAATAACCCTGGCGAATTCAAAAGCAGAAGCGCTTGCACTGTCTATCCCCGTATTTGATAAAGTACGTCGAGGGTACGGCCATGACTGCATTGAAGTGCACCTGTATCGACGTGAGTGGGTTGACCAATATAATAAATCGTCTCACCCTGTTCATGGCGTAATGGAAGATGCGCTTTCGAGAACGTCAGCTGGTGTTCTGCGTTACTTCCAACAGCGATATCTTTTTGTCCCTTAATTTATATTTCGGACTCCTTGTGCACTAACTCCCCAGATTTCCAGCGGTTGTTCCCCATGGTCAAAATGCAAATACAGGTGATTTGAATTGGAATGAGTGAAACCCTTCCATGTATAATTTTCGACAACCCGCAATCTGGCTTCGGTTGTGCTGCTGGTAGTATTGTGGCCTCTTTTTGGGGAATATTGCCCATCCATACTTACAAAACTGTATCCTATTCTCAATCTGAAACATTTTTTCACCATCGAAGATGGCATAAGGCTAATTTCCATATACGTCTTAGACGGAACAATCACGGGATGAGCCTGCTTCATTTCACAAACTTTAGCTGGTGATCTCATGTCAGGCTCCAACGTCAAGTTGTTGTAACTCATTGATTTATTAGTCGGATTAGATATTTTCGCTATAATAGCTTTCGAATCTTTGTGAATACCGTAATTAATTATCACCTCACGAGCACTACGATTATCTTCCGCCTCATATACCACAGACGGAATATACGATGCGACGGGGATCTGCTCATTGCCCTTATTGTGTTTATTGTACGAAGTTTGCCCAGCACATCCACTTAAAACACTAACAACAATCATAAGATTAACTTTAAATACCTTCGCAATCGAATTCTTCATAAATAATTCCTGAAATTGTGCAGTAATAGCTATTTAGAGTTACACAACTCTGCACATTGTAGGCTGGTTACTCTTTCTGTAACTATACTTTTTGAATTTACCTGAACAGCAAATTATTGTCAGGGTATTTCGACTTCGACTCCTGCGTAACAAAAGACGTTCACATTCTTAACGTCAATTAGGAAATACCATCATATTTCGCATTCAAACTTTAGACCTTGAGATGAGCCATCTCCATATCTTTTTTCGAGTTGTACCGTACGAGCGCCAAATGCTCTTCATACATATCCATTAACTCATCATCGGAGATGCTATTGTCAGCACAGTGAATTGTCAGTTTTGCGTCCAAAACGACATTAGGTGTGGTTCTTAACGATTTCTTTGAATATTTGTCAAATTTACTCACGTATTTTTCCCATGTTGTGATAAAAGGTTTCTTGCAGTATTTTGTGATTCAAACTCTTTAAAACCTTCTGCATATGCCATTTTCTAAACCTTGCGGTTAAGCTTATTAGTTTGGTTTACCAGCTTTCTATTGCTCTTTTTGGCTCCGTTTCTAGTGCACTTTACAACGTCAATACACTGTAAAGATGAGTATTTTTCTTGTAACCACGGTATAGGCTGCAACGCTATTCTTGCTCTCAGCTTGCCAACTGGTCTGGTTTTTCCATTTAAGTACTCATCGGCCCATATCTCATAATCCAATACGCATTTCTGATATTCTGATAGGTCATCAGCAAAAGAGGCGTTTGACACTGTAAGCAGTAAAATTAATTTAGCTAACAATTTCACGTTAAAACGTATTCCCCTGTTGTTAATTTGAAGCCATCAGTGAATTTCTGATTAAGCTTTTAGTATGTTCATCATAGGCATAATCAATTACAGATTTGTTCTGGTTGCACCTCATGTTAGGTGAGCAGTCTGCGCCGAGATCTATTAACAACTCAACCAAGGGATATGCTCCTATGTATGCAGCTCCCATTATTGCTGTTCTTCCATCTGCGTTTCTTTGGTTGACGTCAGCACCTAAAGAAATCAGGTAGTTAATGCGTTCCAAACATTCAGGGACAAGATCTTCTTGAAATTTAATCCCATATTCGCCAGAAATATTACATGCTTGTTGCAGAGGTGTAGTGCCATGATCCCCTTGAGCATTAGGAGATAAAATTTTTTGTACAGAAAGAAATTTAAGAACATTTAAGTGTCTCGCTCCCATAACACTTATAGTATCCTTCTGAAATTTATAGCCACACTGTTGCAAATGTTTTAATACTTCGACACATCCGTTCCATGCAGCAATATTTGCAATAGTGTTTCCGTATTTATTCTTCCACCCATGTATTGATTCACTGTTTTGACTAACCAGATAAAGAGCCTTGTTTTCTTCATTCAGGCGCATGTGAATAGATGCTTGTTCTAAAGGATGGATTTCTTTTTCTGATTCATTCACGTATTCCTTACCCGTATCCAAATGGGCAACTAATGCTGGTGACGCATCAACCTTGATCTTTCTCTCATCGCTTTTCGGTGAGAAAACAACATTGATATCGTAATTTTCAAATTCTGGCTTTGAACACAACTCTTGACCAAGTTCGCTCATATGGATATAAAGCCGCGCTGCTTCATTCAATTTTTCAGTCATTATCATCCCCTGTTACAAAGTTAATTGATGGTTCGCAACATTTTATTTACTCGAATTCAAATTGATATAGAAATTGCCGCCGTCACAAGATGCGTTTACATGAGATGCTTGAGTACAGAAGACTGCAGGAACTTCTTTGGCTTCAAATCCATCTGGGGTTTTCAACAATGCTTCCCCCCAGGGAGCGAGAGCCGTTTCATTTGGCTGTAAATTGTTTAGCGCTACTACCATCGATTCTAATTGACTCATTGCTAGCTGATGTTTGACTACCTTTCCTAAAACCAAACTAAATAAAGCCGCTAAAACAGCGATAACGATTGTTCTTTTAGGCTTTGAAAGCCCGTAATTAGTTATCCTATCTATCATGCCCATTGTTCTATTCAACCTCACTTCCTTCCTCGTTGCAGCAGACTGTTATTCGCTACCAGGGCCAACATTGGCTCCAAATTGCTTTTTGCCTCTGATTGTTTAAAGCTAACAGCTTCACTAATTTCAATATCGCCACCACTATGGCCTCGCTCATACAATGAACAAATATATTCTTCGGTAATATGTTCAATCGTAACATTTACATAAATACCGCAAGGGATTGTAGGATCTCTAAATTGAATGAAGAGAACGTCTGTTTTATCTTCGCTATCGTCACCCTCAACAAGCAAAACTGGGTAGCCAGCCTTTTCTAGAACAGGTTCAAGCATTTGGCTGAATGGCAGTAAATTACGCATTCTCTAATCCTTGCTCGTTAACATACTTAATGGGAGGTCATAACTCACCTTCACGCATCCTTTGAATAAAGCAGTAGCAATGGGTACAAACAAAAATGTGGCAACAAATAAAATGCCTTTGTGACTTGATAGTTCCACCAGCTTTAATGTGAATGCTCCCTCTATTACCGAAGAAATAAGAATTAGAGAAAGTCCAAATGAGGTAACACCAATAGCTGGAGCTAATAAAAACATAATAATTTTAGAGGAAGCACAGTTTAAATTAACATGATTACTGGGCCACACTTTTGAATTAGTAGCTTTGCTTATTAGTGTTTTTAACATGGCCTTGCCTTATCTTGCGTAATCAATGAGTGAAACAGAGCGACATATAGAAAAATAAACCCTGCAACCACAAACTAACCGGCATTTGTATCACTCCCTTGCTGAATACTTTTTCAAAAATCTATCTCTTAAGCGAGAAAGTTGCCCAGCTAGGACTTGGGCTTGCTCACGTTCAACTTTGGTTTCGAACGCATTGTTATCACATATGTGATCAATAGCCTCATTAAAAGCGTTATACCTTGCGTCTATTTGCTCTTTACTAAGCTTATTTCCCGTCATGAGCTACCCTTCGGATGTTAAAATTTTAGATAAACGATTTAGTGCTGCGTCGTTCAGGCCTTCACCGGCGTCCAAAAAACTCTGTAGACACATCTTATCTAATCGTTTTTGATCATTATGTGAAAGACTATTGAACGTTTCGTTGACCATGTGTGGTTTCATTGACAGCACCGTTACACAAAATTCTTTAAAAGCGCCTCTGTAAGCTGCGTTGAATCTCTTGGTAAGTTGCTTGCTTGTGAGCGTGGGTAACTCACTATCAGAATAAAATTTTTCAACAATACGATAACCGAGGGATATCCCGCGCTCATCCTGCTTTCCGAAATTGCCCTGCAAGAACTGCCAAAAAGTTTCTTTCAGGTGCTGGAATTCCATGCTTTCAGTACCAGTTTTTACAAACATTTCTTACCCTGACTTAAAAGTTTGTTGATAATGCATGCTGTTTGAAAATGTTTAGGTACATTGTCAACCAGCGTGATTCCTCTCTCGCTTATTGGCCAATAGCCGTATTGAAAATATAGAACCCAATGGCCACCAGGGCACCAATCGATATCCATCTCATGGCACCTAAAAAAGAAGAAGCAACTGCTGAAGCTACTAATTCAGCAGACTCTCTTCGGTCGTCATTCATCATGATGTAAGGGGGAACAAGTAAGACTAAATATGATACAAATAGATGGATCCATAAATCCGGGCTTGACTTAAAAACGCCCGCCGCCACGAGGTCTTCAATCCACCAGTAATCGGCAACAAAACCCAGACATCCTGTAAATACTAAACTAAATAAGACAAAATCTTTCACGTTTATACATTCCTCATCAAAATTAAGAAGTTAACTCAGTTTTAGCAGAAGCTATGGCATGCTGATCAAATGATGCCGCATCACTCTACCGACCTATTTTTACGTAAGCAATTATCACTATTCCTTGTTCGTAGTATTGGGAGTAACTAGTACAGGTCCCACATTTTGAATGGTGGTAGCTATAGGGCTATGTTGATGCTTTTTTACATTAGCGACGTATTCATCTGGATCTTGCTGTTTTATGTCATCAATAGCGCAACGCATAGCGGCAGTTAGAGACATGTCATCGCTCGATTTGTTAGGCACTGTTCTTCTCCTCTGCAATGTATTCTTTGAATTGTTCGATGGGAGGAAGGTATTCCGAAACTAATAAAAACATAATAATATTAGAGGAAGCACAGTTTAAATTAACATGATTACTGGGCCACACTTTTGAATTAGTAACTTTGCTCATTAGTGTTTTTAACATCTCTATTCCTCCCCAATTTCCGACATTATTCTTTTATACCGTCGTCTTAAATGAATAATCCCTAATACCCCTAAAACAAAAAACGGGATTCCTGAAATAATGACGTTTTCTGGTGGATATTTTAGGTCGTCGGGATATATCAGGCCGCATAGAATAGCAGACAAGCCCAAAATGAAACTAAGTGGCGCTCCAAGAGACAACATAATGGGTAGTGGTGGTATAACGGTATTATTCATAATCTTCCTCACCTAGATAGTTTCGTGCGATAACTCTTAACACTTGGCTGTTAACCATGTCTTGAGCATGGTTTAGGTGAATACCATCAAGTTCTTCAGTTATTTCTCTGGCCAGTTTCTTTACAGCAGAGTTTTCAGGGTAAGCCCCATGCTCTTCAAGGTGGAATAACTCAAGAGCCAACACTTTTAAATTGGGCTTGCTAAGAGATTTGATATTTTCAAGTACTGTGATTTTTCTAGCCATCTCTTCTCCCTTTTTAAACGCATTGGGTTTTAATGTCCGAGTAAAGGTTCATAACAAACTTATACTCTTCGCGCTTATTAAAAAAATTGGGGTATCCGCTGATGCCGATAACACCCGATAACATGTGAGCCATAAAGGACTGCCATGCCGATAAGTTATCTGCATCGCAAGCGTCATTGGTGAGAGCTAACCTAATCTTTTCTATTTCAAATATTTGTACATCATCCGCAAGCGTGTTAACGGTGAACGTTCTTATCTGTTGGGTAATGCTTTCGTCTTGAATGATAACCTGAAAGTGTGCCTGCATGGATGCAGGGATGGTTTGAAAAGAAAGCGCATAAATCATTGCAGTTATAAAACACCCTATAAAAATAACCCCTAAAAACTTAGAGTAGAAATTTTTCAAAATCATCTTCTCCCTTCCTCGTGAACTTTTCGGTGAAATAAGCGCCGACAGTAAAAATGATAACCACTGAAGGAAGACCCCACTGGTTAGCCATGTTACCGTTCTCTATTGCGTCCACCTGTAGATCAAAGGCAAGCAGCCATAGCGCATAAACGGACGTTACCCAGAACGACAAACCTAAGCCAATGCAAAATGAAAAGCGCATAAGCCCTGACAACCAATGCTTAGTTTTAGTGAATGCCACCGCGATAATGACAAAACTAACGACCCATAAAAGAATAGTTAACATCATTTCACCTTTGTAGACGCCCGCATAGCTGATATGAAAGTCCCTATGATGAATATGAACAAAGCTTTCTCTTGGTAAGCAGGAATATCCAGAAAATCACCATTGCTAGTTGCATTTCCAAAAAAACCAACAAGTAAAAGTATTAAACTCATCGCGCTAAACAGTGTTGCCGACGGATAGAACCAGTTCCATAATTCTCTAAGATCAGTATTACTCACTTCCTTACTCACGGTAATCATTGTAAATCTCGATGTTTTGCTCCCTGATGACTAACCCTCTAAACTCTTGAAGAGTGTCAAGTTTTCTAAATTCTGCTTCTAATGACGTAATGTCATCAAGCACTTCAACATCGTAAAAAACGTAAGCTCCTTCCTGGGAGCTTTTTGCGTCAACTCGCTCTTTCATGGCTTCTTTATCAATCATCAACCAAGATGAGTTTGCTGGCTCTTCTTTAAAAACAAAGCCAAGAGATTTTAGTTTCTTTACAAATGGATGATCAGGTTTATAAGAATCCCTTTCAACAGATAATTTGTATTTCATAAATTCACCTCCCTCGTAGTATTTTTACTTGTTAAAGAGCTGTTTGCTTTCCAAAGGCCAAATATCCCGAGAACCATTAAACTCCAACCAAAAACCTTCTCAAGATTCGAGTCTAATAAATTGGTGGAAATCAATCCGACAATGAATAGGCAAGCCAGCGTCACGTTCGTGAACCATTTTGAAGCGATAACGGTATGCAAATTCAATTTAACTATTCCTTCCCTACTGTACCTGGACGGTCTCAACCGCCATGGTTAATTGACCGTTTGTAAACTGCGGCTTAAAGCGAAAGCCAATCTTGTATAGACAATTCATTAACTTGTCGATACTGAATTTATCAATTCGACCGTTCTTAAGATCGCTCACTCTGGGTTGCGTCAAACCAAGTTGCTCAGCCGCCTGCTTTTGGTCCCATCCTTTTGAATCGATGATGTCACGTATCGCTATCATTAGATCAGAGCGAGTCTGTAACTCTGAAGATGCAGCCTTATCATCTGTCGTCACATCAAAAATGTTGTCAAACTCTAAACCAGACATATGAACCTCGGAGATTAATTTATACACACAATATACCAGTTATGATATATATACAAGTATTGATATATATACAAGTATTGATATATATCATTTAATGTCGTCCATCATCAGTTTATAGCGCTTCTTAGCGGTATCCATCGCTTGTCGGTCAACGCCATTGGTTGTTTTGGTGAACGAGTGCAGGATATAAACAGTGTCCTTAAACTTTGCCACGTAAATCGTTCTGTATGCTGGCCTGCCGTTCTCAATGAGTTCAACTGCGCCGAGGCCCACACTGTCCTTTAAGTGCTTGTATTTGCTGAACGGTGCCTTATTCTGACAGATAGCATTCAGGTCATTCGCGAAGCGTTTCTGTATTTTATCCGGTAGTGACTGAAATTCTTTTAGGGACTGCTTATTGATGAATTTGAACTTCTTGCTCAAGTTACACACTCCTGAACAATTGGTTCATAACGGAGTCAAGTTCGGCCTCGTGGGGGCGTATTTTTCCATCTAACGCTTTTTTCGTTTTTATGCCGGTAAAATCTTTCAGGTCATTATATTTTGCCCCGTGATCGTAAAAAAGCTTGATACCGCTATCCCTGAAAGAACTCACTGTGCAGCCCTTCATACCGGCATTCTCTAAGAGACTGTTTAGTTTTTTGTTCAGTGCAAGCGGGATATAACCACCCCCATCTTTAGCTCGTCTGGTGACACGATAACGCTCGTAATTGTCATTCAGAATAAAGTGGGACTTTGGTTCTAAGCCTTGATAGGCCTTTCTGTGTGACAAGTTTAAATTTTTTGCTTTCCACCAATCCAGATACTGCTGCATTGACTTAGCTATATGGTCAGAAGTCCTGATCTCCCGTGCTTCGCCATTTTGTGCTACGTAATCGGGTAACACCCAAATTCGGTAGAAAGAACCGTCCTTATCCAGAATATCCTCAAGACGTAGTTCAGAAATTTCCAGGGGCGTTAACAACCAATATGTACTGGCTAAAATTAAAGCTTTGTTACGCTGAGCAAAAGGAGGTTTGTTATTAGACCTGATTATCTGGGCAATATCCTTTTCAGACAATATTCGTTCGATTGGCATGATAGCTTTCAGTAATACATATGACTATAAATAAGATATATGTATTACGATAGTAATACAAATAATACTGAATACTCTACTGAATCCCCGGCAAGCCTTTAGTAATAAAGGACCGAGGAATATTCGGAAATGTGTTAGGTGGATTTTAGGCAAAAGCTGCCTAAGCAACTTTCAATCCTGTGTCATAGGTAGCATATTTGAACTTCAATCCGCCAAGGTATCTCTTAGCGCGTTCAAATTGCCATTTGAATAAAAGGTCGTGGTTAACCGAGTCTTTATTGTTAGCTATATTCTCTGATAGCTTTTGCAGGCGCGGTGTGCAGGCCAACAAGCACTCCCTCTCACTACCCGTGTACCCAATAATTGATTCTTCATCAAGATAATTAAGGTATGCCCGTATATGAAAAGCTCTGTGACTAAAATCTATTGCGCCATCTTGGATGGATAGTAACAATGATTTTATTGTCGTTTGCAACTGCTGATCTAAAGGTTTCATTTTACTGGATTCCTGTGTCGTGTAAGATTAAATTGAATAACTTGATGTAATTATAATAATTACTCATTGCGTGTCAATAATATAATTACGTTGTTCAAAAATTATGATCCTCAATATTGCTGACCAGCTTTGAGATAAACTTAATCTGGCTCTGGGTGGACAACGGCTAACTGGTTAGAAATCACATTTGCTTGCTTAACCGATTCAATATTCTTAGCTAATTGGTTATGGATGCTGGTTGCTTCCTTTTCTAATTGAGCAAAGACAATCGGGTGAATCGTTTCGCCTTTCAAATGCCTCTCCGCTATATCCGAAGTGGATACAGCGTGGCCTAGTTTTTTGGCTACCAAAACTTTGATTGCTTGGCCGCAACCATATGTCATTTTTTAAGCTTGCTTGATTTCATTGATTTACCCTGCATACCGCACTGCGACAGTCGGTGAGTGACTGATTTTATTGCATTTTTTCATAATCGCACTTTTCTCGTTTTTATCGCTTTACCCAGCTTAATTCTGCGACATTGCCAGAAGCATTTTTCGCCCTTAACTCTTGGTTTTCCAGTACAATTGTTTCAATCTGAGATTTAGATAAATTCACAGTGCTCATACTAATTTATCCTGCCCGTCGTAATTGTTCAGGTGCAGATGATGTGGCATTCTCACTGTGAAGAAGGTCACTTCCTTGTTTGCTATTACTATCAATAGACCAGGTGTGAACTACTCCTCCACTACAAAAATCTCGGGTTTTAGCATATTCAACTGCCTCGCCAGCGTTCCGCTCAAAATCCATAGCCGCGATTGCGAAGTTTGTGCCACTTCCAATTGCGTAATTGTGATAAATTGGACCATCTTTTCTAAAGCGGCCTTTTTCGTGAGTTAGCTCATACACTTCATCTGAACCGTGAGGTACAAATAATGCGGCAACGTTTAGATCGCGGAACTCCTTACCATCTTCGAATTCATTCATGAAGATGTCCATATCCCAGGTGGTGCCACACAAGAAAAAGTTACCCTGGTGATTCACTCGTTGTTTCATGACTGCATCATCAACAATGCGCTTTTCGTTCTTTCTGCGCGAATCATAGGCAATCGTTTTACTGGCGTGATGGTAGGCAATCGTTGTCATTGATGGATTCCTGTTTTGTTTTGATAACTCTAGTGTACTGATTCTGATGTTTTCGCAACCCAACGCAGCCAGTACCACCGATATCTACTACTGACATTCAAAAACAAACTAACAGGCAAAGAAAAAGCGCTTAATTAGTTTTTGTATGTGTCAATAGCGTTATCCACTGCGTCAGCGCCAAATTTATCATCCAAGGCTTCATGCGCCTCATTTCTTGCTTTAACCCAATCTATAGGGTCATCCTCTATTTGAGTAGATGGATTGTAGTTGTTGTCAATATGCTCTTGTACTGCATCCCATAAAGTTGAATTGACTGTCATCTCGGTGGATTCCTGTACAGGTAACATTGAATTGAATAACTTAATGTAATTGTATCAATTACTTTCTGTGTGTCAATATTTTAATTACACTTTTTTCAAGAATTATGATCATCAATATTACTACTCAGCTTTGAGATAAACTTAATCTGGATACGGACTGTAAGCTTGTCAGGCTTCTGGATGTTGAAGAAAAACAAATCAACCAGTTCAGAAATAGCAAACGTAGCAGGTAGGTGCAGAGGGTGATTACTTCACTGATTGAATGGCGGCAAATATAAAGCCTGCCAACATTAACCTATGAAGCCGCAAAACTATGAAATTATCGCTTCCTTTTCCGTATTGGCTACCGGGTAGGGTATTTCGATGATGTCAGGAAAATGCCGGACTATCGCTGGTGGCGCGATAAAGCAAAATTCAGAGATGTTATTGACTTGGATTTACTCAATCTTAACTATCGTAGATTAATAACGCCTAATCGGAACCATCTTTTCGAAATATTGAAAATCTGGCTCTGGATAGGACACGGCTAATTGAGCAAATAGCAAATCCTTAGATCTGTCGAAGAACAAAGAATCTAAAACACGTCGTTTACCTGGATGCTGTTTTATTTCGTAAATATGCTCAAGTATCGTATCCATTAGTTCGTTACTAACTTGTCTGTCACCATTGAAATTTATCAACTCATCATCACGAACTAATTCATCCAGAAATAGGCTTTGTTCCTCACCTTCGATAACGATTAGGAAATAAACATAGAAACATGTATGCAGTAACAAATACCTTTGGTTGGAATAAGCTATTCGGTCGGGATTCACAAGATGAATTGCAAAGACTGTATCGCCACCATTACCCAGAGATTCATACAGGTCTTTTATCCTTTTTTTTCCATTTGGGTATAGGGTGTAACCACTTGCGAGCCTAATGTCATAATCGCAATTATCTCCCCACTTCACTATGCTGTATTCACAATTAAAATACTCGACGAGTTTTGCGAACTCGAAATGCGTAATGCTTTCGTCCATCTTCATTAGAGTTTCGATTGATTCAATAGAAACTCCAGTATGACTGCTGATACAACTGAACGATTCAGGTAAACATTTAATCACTTCCCGGAGACAATGTTTTAACTCTGCTTGCTCACGTGGTATGTCAGACATATTTACCTCTTCATTTGGTTGGTTTTGACCTGGCGTTATCAATATCAGAGGCGATTTGTTGTATTGAATGGTTGCGGAAATAAGATAAGGTGTCGCCCTAACGCTAGGCACTATATCATATACACCTATTCTTGGGTTTCTCCCTTCGAACTGATTTTATATCTACGATTTGCATGGAACCTAAGAAAAATAACACCGATCACGCCAGACAGAAAGGATGCAAAAAAAGAAAATATTGGCGCACCACTCCTTGAAGTGTAGAGCATTCCTAGCACAAAAAGTACGACGCACAAACACCCAACCCAAAGCGCACTCGATGACTCTTTTTTATCGGTTTCCTCTTCAGTAGCCTTGTTTTGAAAAATTTCGTATTTGTTATGTTGCTCTATAGCAAGTAGATGAGTTCTTCGTAATAAAACACAACCGATAAGAAATACAGATGATACAACTACCAGTATACGCGACATCGGATAAATCGGGGTGACATCCATAAAATACATTAACACAGGAAAACCTATCCCAAAGCCTGTAAATATTAATCCAAAGAAGAACCCGTATAAAATTTTAATACCGTTTTTCAATCCAATGAATTCAAGAAAGGTTAGACCCGGCGTATCTGACTTTGGACTCATTGGCATGGTGATATCCTGAAATGAGCTAAGTTCGAAGACACTGGCCAATGCTTTTGCAGTGTCTTCATCAAAATTGGTACCAGGTGAATTTTGGATCTTAATGACCGTTCTTTCGCTTAAACCGGATAAAGCAGCTAATTGAAATTGCGTCCACTGTCTTTTTTTACGTAATGTTTTCACTTTATTGCCATCAATATAAGGCATGAATATCTCCTTTTAGAAAGCTTGGAATTGTCGCATTAACACCAACACATCAACATGAAAGTGACATGCAAGTTAAATGACGGTCATTCAAATAAACCGCTCTATTACTAACGCTGCTAGTTGTTCCATCGTTTTATTGAATAAATGAGAAATCCCATTGTGCGAGTGTTTGCTTGATCATTTGCTGCGTTTCCGTTGTTTGGTTTGATAGGTTCATTGTAACGGGTATGAGAATCGCACAACCCACTCCTGCGCCACTAACTGCTATGATATCCATCACTGACTTTCAAAAATCTAAAAATGAAGCGCGATAGCTGTCAATGCTCTATAGTCTTACAGCTTGTTCCAGATGTCTGATTTGCTCTGGCGTCAGTTCGCCTGCTTTCAGCCGGACCACCTGGTCCAGAAGCTCCTGCTGCACTCGCTTTTGTAACTTGGCCTCGTGATATGAGCTTACTTTGTGTTTCAGCTTTATTAGCTGGAAGGAGGACAGAGACAGAATATCACTGGCTCTCAGAATATCGCCTTCCTCATGGTTTGCGATGCATTCGGATGTTAGCAGGCTCAGAGCAAATCCTTTGCTGATGTTAAAGGCAGCAAATGAATCAAAATGTACATAGGTGGTAAAGGAAAACGAATTAAGCTTTGAGCCATGGTAACCAATTCCTGTCGAAAACAGTATTGTTTCTAACCTTAGTGCTTCACCGGGGTGGCCAAATGTTATTGCCACGGATTTCGTGCCGAGCATGTTTGCAATAATCTCAAATGATGGAGTCATGGTGTATTACCTCCTGCTGGTTACGGTTGCTTTGTGATTGATACGCATACGTCTATATCACCAACTTTTTCCATGCTGTTGTAGCCGTATGTTTTAAACTCTTCAAGCGATTGAATGTTTTGCACGTAACCAACGTTGTCGCCACAAGCTCCGGTCTTTATAACTTTACAGCTATTGACCTTGCTCCAATAAACCGACATTGTGGTTTCACCTAACCTCATTATCTGGATTCCCTAAATAGTTTCTTCATTAACTTCGTCTTCGTCGCGGTCTTCAATCACGAGCATAAATTTGCATTCGTCGTTTGTGCTTGAATGAATCCCATGTGATGTCAACGCGCCATCGTTTGCATATTCCACCCCGCGTTCTACCCCTTGTAGGTATGCTTTGTCGTTAGAGTGAAATATCTTTCCGCCTTCAATAATTGGTACTGATGAATTGCTCATTGATTTCTGTATTCCTGTGTAGGAAATATTAATTTGAATAACCTAGTGTAATTGTATCAATTACTTTTTGCTTGTCAATAATATAATTACATTTTGCAAGGGGTTATTATCTGCAATGTTGCTGATAAACTTAACCTGGATACGGACTGTGAGCTTACCAGGCTTCTGGATGTTGAAGAAAAGCAAATCAGCCAGTTCAGAAAAAGCAAGCGTAACAGATAGGTACAGAGGGTGATCACTTCACTGGTTGACTGCCGGATAGAGGATGTCTTACTTGAAGGCTACTACAATTGATCTATGTCGCTTGAAATTTATTTATCAAGGGTATATCACGCCAGGATACAGTGATCTCATTTTTGTTATCAACACAAGCGTAATGACCACCAAATGAAGCGATGTATGATTTTGTCTCTTCGCACAATCCCATCTTGACGGAATTTGCATGCCAGGCCTTACCATGCTCATCAAGAAACACTGTGCCAAAACGACGATTAATGATTTTGGTTACCGTGACCGGGTTGCTTATGTGTTTGTCATTCCCAACGCCAGAAATCCACGGTTCAACAACATCCCCCAGAGAAACCTTGAGTAGTGCTGTTTTGGGAGGTTTTTCGGGCGTTCGTCCTGGCCGCTGATGTGTGCGCTCAAAGACGAATACATCGAAGGATGTAGGTTCACAGCGCATCAATTCATTGGAAAGGAAACCGCGCTGACTGCCGATACCGGCACCTGGTGGTGGTGTAGTGACAGATATACCATGTAAAAAATCCTCTGTGATCTGGGTAAAAGCACGTAGATAAAGTTTCGGTAAGCATGCAACTATACGATTAGGGTGTACATTTCCCATAATTCTCTTTGCTTTGCTTTTTGAGCACTTTATCAATGCATCAATTGATTTTTCTGAAAGGGTCTGGTCGTATGGCTTCAGTACTGTATCAGCCATGACAAGACCATATTTCGCTGACATAAAAGCAAGGTTGTAATCCAGCCATAAAGCTGCGGTGGAGGATTTTAGTATTGGAATGTAACCTTTTCCTTTATACAAGTTAATAGCCTGACATGCTTCGTTCGCTTTGTCTGCAGAACAAGGAATAACAATCAACGGTTTATTTTTTGTGTAAGAGATCAAAATGGATACCTCTGATTAAACAAGACCATGTTGGTTGTCTATTGATAACATTTGCCGGGCTTCCTACCTTGTTAAATTCATTACTAAGGCTTGTTCTGTAGCTACAAAGCCGTTACCCAAAATACCGTCATAGCTTTTAATTAGCCCCTTATCCACCAAGGGGCCAAATGACCTCCCATCAAAGCTATCTGATGAAACGACACCTTTTAGTTGGCCTTTGTTTTTACCTTTAGTCTTCAATGTTTCATTGACCACAATAGATAAAATATTTTTCTGTGGGTTTGATAGCTTTAGATGTCTCATTGATAGTCTCCCCTTTACTTTTGGCTATAACGTTTCATTGCTGAAGATGAAATGAATTGAATCAGATCTTCACCTTCCTCTCTGACCATTGCCTGCACTTTTTTATCTACGCTCTCTGCTCCTAGCTTTTCAGCTAAAGTAGTTGCTCCGGCCTGAATTGATTCGAGTACTATTGTCTCAATCTGCGATTTGGTTAAAGTAACTGTCTTCACAATGCATTCCTTACCCTATTGGTCTAATAAGCTCTTCTTCGAAAGTTCGGGTTGCTCTGTCAAGTAATCCATTAAATTCCAGGTTGAAGTGTTTGCAGGTATGCTGTAGGTCTCCTAATAAGTCAATGAGACTTTGTTCAACAGATTCAGCCGATGGGTTGCCGTAAGCTGATTCTGTATAACTTTGTAATGCCAGCCATCCAATTTTGGCACGGGCATCATTAGCCGTTTCTACGTTATGATAATCGTCAGACAATGCTGTCATCGTAAGTTTGGCCTCACCAATAGTGAGGTATGGATTTTCATTGTTTGATAACATTTTGAATTCCTCTATTGAAATTTGTTAGTCAAATTAAGCCACGCTATCCATGCACCATTGGCCATACCTTCCTTATACCACCCAGAGTCCCAAACAAACTCCCATTCAAACGTTAATTCGTGGTCAGGGTGAATACTGGTAAACCACTGCTCGAATTCAACATGATGTTTGTGATATAGCTGTTCTGATTTTGACTGCGCCAAAGTAGTTTCCTTTTTAATTTTCAATCTCGATACCGTCGATCCAGTCAACAGCAATATCGGGGTGAGAATTTAAAGCCTCAGCAATTTTTTCAAATGCTTCATGGATGCTGCTGGCTTTGACCGAAATGCAACCGTTTGTAGGTTGGTAGTCATTTGTTTGCGTATTTTGGTCCATGTGAATTCCTATTTAGCGACTTGGTGCAATTATATTAGTTACATATTGTTTGTCAATGATATAATTACATTTTGGAGGGTGGTAGAGTAGAACTTAACTCACGCAAGCGGGGTGGGGGAGGGATACTTGTACATGACTGACTACGGAAAGCCGATGGCCACTGATAAAACGTCTGGGATGTATTATGATGCTTTCCGTATGTGCTGATAGCTACCTAACCAGTATGCGCTTTCTGTTAAGATAAGTTCAGGCAATAGACCAATGACATGAGCAAGATTTTTACGCATACCTGAGCTACCCAGCCTGCCCCTAATATCCACCCACGGCCTCTGACTAAACTGGCGAATAACATTGTGAGCAAGCCATGCAGCTTTCTTTAACTCATCCAGGCTTTCCGGTACTTCCTCTGAAAGCTCCCATGCCGCGAGATGAAGCGCCATTGCAAAACAACTGTACCTGACACTATTAAATATTTTCGCTGGTTCTTTTGTAAATGAATACATCACATTAGTGTAGCTTTGACGCCATGGGGGAAAGCCCTTTTCGACATTCCAACCACAAAGACAAAAGGCGCACTCTGAAGTCCGGCTCATGAATGGGCCAACATAGCCAATCACCTGGTAATAGTCCTGTATACGAGAAAGTAGTAGGCGAACAGCCCGATCCCTGTCAGTCAGACTATTTTTTTTCATAAAAGAAAGCTGATGTCTGATAATCATTTTTTCCAGTGGCTTCAAATTGGGATGACCGCCTAAAGGGTGGTGGTCATTATATGGATCTGTTGTTGTGTATCGATTTCTGTCTGTAATCATTTTTACTCTAACCTACAAGTACTTAGCTACCGGAGCATGGAGTGTTTATTCCAGTATTGTTATGCATCTCATAAAATGGGCTCCGAACTTAACTGTTTGGCGGAACAATTTAATTGTTCCTTCAAGACCATAGAAATAAGCATCCTCAATCCCGTTACCCAGTTCGTTCTGCTCTGACTTTGGTGGGTCCAAAGTACAATATTCTTTTTTTACCAGGCTTTATATTTAAGTGAGTTGTTGGCACATCTTATTGAGTTTTTGTCTCGCATTCGGATAGGTATGGTGACTGATTGAGCGCCCAAACATGCGCTTGATGAACTTTATATCAGACGTATTTTCAGCGTGCCTTAATCCCAAAAATACTTGCGCATCGTAGTCATTGTATGGAAACGAACGTTTATTAATTAAATCGCCTATTCTGTCAGCGTTTTGCAACTGCTCTAAGTGTTGCAAAAAAACACTCTCGGGTAGTGATTTGATATTGTCTACACCGATGCGTTGGACGTGATCAATTAACTCTGGGTGATCAAGTAAATATTCCGATGGGCGTATATATTCCGTAATGAATTTAAAGCGTTGAGCTTTGGTGAAATTGACAATCGCAAATTCGATTTCATCTTCTGTGATATTGAGATTGTCAATCCATAGTTGGATGCAATGGTTGTGCGTGCCGAACAGTTCAGCCAATTTATTAATTGCTCTCATTTCATGAATTCTCTAATTAATATGTCGAACATCAATGATGTTCGAGTTGGTTACAATTGCTGTTTTGAACAGCAGTTTCAATTTTATTCGTTCGCTCATTACCTTGCTGAATCCATTCTTGATGTTTTTCAGCTTCTTTAATTGCGGCATGATCAAAGCTTCCGCTTCTTCAGGTGTTCCTTTAGTTAGGAATGGCAATGGAAAAGTAAATATTGATAAATTTTTATTTAGCTCATAAATTCAAACTTGCTATCACCTTCTTCAACTATGTGTGCTGAAAGATGTTCACAGATATCAACCACCTTAACCGGACTTGTTGGACCTTCAATGTGCGCCAGTGTGTTTTCTTTATCGCAGAAAGGACATCTAACCTTTGCTGCCAAATATGGGCAATCATGTCAATCGAACTAGAAGGCTCTACAACTTTAATGTTCATGTAATTTCACCTTTCTAATTATTATTCACAGATAATAACGGCGTTTTTCAAGGTAGTTGTCGCCTAAGCCGTTAAGCTGCTTCTTTTTTGCTCTCCGGATTAAGTTCCACAACA
>NZ_JBVTQY010000048.1:0-30564 GCF_055755215.1 Planctobacterium sp. R6 | reverse complement strand
GTTGTGGAACTTAATCCGGAGAGCAAAAAAGAAGCAGCTTAACGGCTTAGGCGACAACTACCTTGAAAAACGCCGATGATGAGTTGCCGTTAAAGCGCTCCAGTTTGGGAGAGCCATTTTTCCAGGAGGCCGTGGAAAAGGCTTCAAAGGACACCATTTCACCGTTGGCATTGCGCACATGCCAATGACTCAGATCCTCAGGCATCATTCGATATTGAGCATCCGACTGCAGGTAGACACGCTTAATTCGGCCGCGATCCACAAAGTCGTTAACATAGGTCGAGCCCCAGGCAATTTGCAAGGTCCGGTTAATCTCACCCAGCGAGATGCCCAGTGCTGAGGCCTTTTCACTGTCAATATCAATGCTGAATTGCGGCACGTCATCCAGACCATTGGATCTGACCCCGGCCAACAGCGCACTTTCAGATGCCATGCGCAACAAATTGTCTTTTGCTGCCATTAGCGCCTCGTGTCCCAGACCTGATTCATCCACTAACTGGAAACTGAAACCAGAAGCATTGCCCAGTTCCCGAATTGGGGGTGGAAAAAAGGTCATTACAGAAGCATCTTTAATGGCACTTAAATCCTTGCGGGATTGGTCGGTAATTGCAAATATACTTTCGTCTGCCTCCTGACGTTGCTCCCAGTCCGTTAAGCCGATAAAACCCAGTGCCGCATTTTGAGCAGAACCTGCAAAGCTGAAGCCAACAACGGTGAACATATGCTCCACCAGATCATCGTATTCACTGAGGAAATAGTCTTCCACTTTTACTGCGGTTTCCAGGGTTCTGTTTGCCGTCGCGCCGGACGGAGTGGTAATGGTCATATACATGGTGCCCTGATCTTCATTGGGAATGAAGGAGGTAGGCAATTTGTTGAACACAAACAGCAGCCCACCGATCAGCACGATATAAAGCAGGAAAAACCGCACACTGCGTTTTGCCATCAGTACGGCGATAGTTTGATAGCGATCGCGTCCTATATCAAATTGCTGATTAAATTTTGTAAACAGCTTACTCAATAACCCGGTGCTTTCTGGATTGTGGGGCTGTAAAAATGTGGCACACATAGAGGGGGATAAAATCATCGCCACCAATACTGACAGCACCATGGCTACCACAATGGTAATGGAGAATTGTTTATAAATGGTTCCTGCTGAACCATCAAAAAAGGCCATGGGAACAAACACGGTAGACAACACCACAGTGATGCCAATGAGCGCACTACTGATTTGAGTCATGGATTTTTTCGTGGCCTCTTTCGCGCTCAATCCCTCTTCCTGCATGATCCGCTCGACGTTCTCAACCACCACAATCGCGTCATCCACCAGCAGTCCAATAGCCAGCACCATGGCAAACATGGTAAGCACATTAATACTGAATCCAAGTACATTTAACACTGCAAACGTGCCGAGTAACACCACAGGTACAGCGATAGTTGGGATCAAGGTTGCCCGCAAATTTTGCAGAAACAACAGCATCACGAAAAACACCAGTACAACCGCTTCAATTAAGGTGTGAATAACCGACTCAATGGAGGCTTCAATAAAAGGCGTGGAATCCCGGGGATATACAATCTCAACCCCTTCAGGTAATGATGCAGAGAGTTCAGCAACCATGCTTTTGACCGCTCTGGCAGTTTCCAGGGCGTTGGTACCGGTGGCCTGCATAATAGCCATGCCAATGGCGGGCTGACGTTTGTAGCGCACGATCATGTCGTATGTCTCAGCCCCTCTTTCAACCCGGGCCACGTCTTTCAGTCGCACCTGAGAGCCGTTGGGATTGACACGCAGGATAATATTCTCAAAGTCCTGAACTGTACGTAAGATAGATTGCGCAGTGATCGTGGCGTTTATCTGTTGCGTGGTGATGGCCGGCATACCGCCCAATTGCCCGGCAGAAATGTCGGTATTTTGCATTTCCAGTGCCTGTTGCACATCCAGTGGTGTCAGGCTGTAACTAAGCAACTGATCCGGATTCAGCCAGATTCGCATGGCGTAAGGCGTGCCAAACAGCCGGATATCACCCACCCCATTGATTCGCGATAGCGGATCTAAAAATTGCGATGCGGCAATATCACCGAGATCTTCCTGGCTAAGTTCTCCGTTTTTCGAATACATGCTCACTACTAACAAAAAATTATTGTTCGTTTTGGTCACCCGAATCCCCTGGCTTTGTGCAGCCTGCGGAAGTTGCGAAATGGCCGCCTGAATCTTATTTTGGGTTTGCACCTGGGCTAAATCCGGGTCCGCCTCGGGTTCGAAGGTCAGCGTGATAGACATAGTGCCATCAGCACTGTTAGAGCTGAAATAGCGCAAATGATCAATACCCGTTAAACGCTGCTCTATAACCTGGGTAATAGAGTTTTCCACTGTTTGCGCTGAGGCCCCCGGATAGTTTGCCGAGATGGTAACGGTGGGAGGTGCAACCGTGGGGTATTGCTGAATAGGTAACTGCTGAATTGAGAGTATCCCTGCCAGCATAATAACGATGGCAATCACCCAGGCAAATACGGGTCGATTGATAAAAAACTGCGACATACTGAATTACCTTTGATTCATTGCAACTGACTGATTTTCAGGGCCAGGTTGCTTGCTCAGCATATCGCCACTCGCCGGTACAGTATTGACCTGTTCACCCGCAACGACCTTCTGATAACCTTCAATAATGATCTGCTGCCCTTCTGAAAGTCCCGCCTGAACAATCCAGCTGTCCCGGTAGGCAGACTGTACTTCAATGGTTTGTCGCTGCGCTTTGTGTTCCTTATCAACCGTCCAGACCTGCAGCTCACCAGTGGCGGTGCGCGTTGCCGCACGCTGAGGCACCAGCAACGCGTTTTGACTATCCAATTGCACTTGCGCCCGTACAAACATACCCGGACGCAATACACCTTCAGGGTTAGGGACCAGCGCCCGCAAAGCGGTGGCGCCGGTAGATTCATCGACGGTAACTTCTGACAGGATGAGTTGCCCGGCGTGGTCATAATTGACGCGTTTCGACTGGCTTTCCAGTTGCAGATTAACCGAGAGACTATTTGACGCTATGCGTTCAGCCAACGCCAAAATTTCCAGGCCAGCGCCGGAGTGCTGTAAGTCCACGTAAATGGGATCAAGTTGAGTGATAACACTCAGCTCCTGTACCTGATTGGCACTGACCAGCGTTCCCTCAGTCACCAAAGAACGACTGATGTAACCTGAAATTGGCGCGTACACCTTAGTATAATCCAAATCCACTTTCGCCAAATCCACAGCTGCCTGGGCCACACTGACGGCCGCTTTGGCCCGGGCAAAATTAGCCTTCACATCTTCATAGTCTTCTTTGCTGACTGCATTGGTAACCATCAGGTTTTTATAGCGTTGCACCCGTGAAGAAGTGAACAGGAAATCGGCCTCAGCACTTTCCAGATCCGCCAGGCGACTATTCAGTACCGCCTGGTAGCGGGTATCGTCTATCTGATACAGTTGCTGGCCTTTTTCGATATAAGTGCCACCTTCAAAAAATCGTTGCGTAATAATGCCATCCACCTGAGGTCTTACTACGGCCTGTCGGGCGGCAGATACGCGCCCCGGAAACGCTTTTTCTCTCTGCACAGGGTGCTGCTTAATTGTGGCTGTCGCCACTTCAGTGAATTGTTTGGGAACGGCAGCAGTAGCGGTAGATGACTTTACCGAGGCACTACATAAGAGCAAAGTAGCAACAATACATGCCACCACAAATGTGGACAGAAAAAGCAACCTGCTGGTGCCAGATTGTCTATTGTAAAAGGTATTTAACATCGAATAGCCTCCAGATTAAAACCCTATTGACCAGACAGGTATGGCCAATTGACGTTTTCACAGAGGTCCATTATATAGAATCAGATAAATCTCAAGCTTGCCCAATCCTACAAGCTTCTGCTCCATTCCTACAATTCACTCTCCCCGCTCTTTTCTGTAGAAAAGATATCGTTATGTTTTTATTGGTTTTTTTCAAAATAAACCGTTCTTTGGCCATTGGACTCTCAGATAAGCGCAGTTACTGCCCATGACAATCTGGCTAAAATTAGGCAAAACAATTAGAGTTATAGGCAAGCCACCGGCGACACATCGCACTATCATTGCAACACTATATAAACTCAATGCCGAAAGCATTAAATGCCCCCGGAAAGCGGTTTGTTTAGCAACGATAGGTTAAAATAAAGGCAGAGGTCCGATTATGGCGGTAGCAAACCACAAAATTTCCCCACTTTCAGTTGTTGGCGAAGATGATTACAGCCCTGAACAGCAAGATCTGGATAAACTGGCCAACTTGCTGTCCCGCTTCGCACCGCACGACGGCAGCATTCCTTTATCGGTGCCTGATGTGCACATTGTAAAATGCTCAACCACCAGCAATGACAGCATTCACTCTCTGAGTAAACCGGGTATCTGCATTGCTGCTCAGGGAACCAAAAACGTGACTCTGGCTCAGGAAGATTACCAGTATGGTGCAAAGAAAATGGCGGTGTACGCGGCGGAAGTTCCCGTCCGGGTAAAATTTGTCGAGGCGACAGTAGAAAAGCCCTACCTTTGTCTGGTGGTGCATATTGATCCCAAGCGCATGACCGATTTAATCTTTAAGGTTTTCCCCAATGGTCTGGCTAAAAATGCACAAACACGCGCAATCTATTTGGGTGACAGCAATCCCAGTATCGTTAAGTCGGCAATCAGAATACTTGAGTTGATTATCCATCAGGAAGATGCAGATTTGCTGGTACCTTTGGTAGTGGATGAAATTCTGATAAGGCTATTACGCAGCCCGGCCGGACCTGAAATTGCACAAATCGGATTGACAGATTCCAACGCACACAAGATTTCCCGTGCTATCGCATGGATAAAAGACAACTTTGCTTGTCCCTTAAAAGTGGAAGATCTGGCTAAAATGGCAGGTATGAGCCTGTCTTCTTTTCACAGCCATTTTAAAAGTATTACCGCAATGAGCCCGCTGCAGTTTCAGAAGAATTTTCGTTTGCAGGAAGCCCGCAACTATATGATTACCCGACATTTAGATGTGAGCAGTGCCTGCCATCTGGTGGGTTACAGCAGCCTGTCGCAGTTCAGCCGTGAATACAGCCGACTATTTGGCGCCTCGCCCAGCAAAGATCTGCACCGCTATCGAAATCACTAAGTCAGAGAGTTACCAGGTTGTGTGAACAGGGCAATCAATTCCTGTCACTCTCTGTTCTCAAATCTCTGTTCTAAAAATTATCAATGAGATTAGAACAAGGTTTGGTTTAACGTTCGTAGATCACTTCGACGTCGTAATCGTCATCGTCCCAGTCGTCATCATCGTCGTCGTCATCTTCGTATTCCGACATGATCTGTTCATCATGGGTATCCCATTTAAAGTCGGTTTGCCCTTCTTCCTCTTTAAAGTCTTCCACCGGTAGGGTTTCCAGCATGTTCATGACATCGTGACACAAGGTATCGGTACCAATTTTCTGGAATGCAGAGATTTGGAAATGTTTTTCTTGCCAGCCAAGGCCTTCCAGAATGCGCTGACATTCTTCTTCCACTTCTTCCGGCAACATCAAATCAATCTTGTTAAACACAATCCAGCGCGGCTTTTCAGCCAGTTTAGGGCTGTATTTTTCCAGTTCTGCGATAATGGTTTTGGCATTTTCCAGCGGATCAGACTGATCCATCGGCAACAAATCTATCAGGTGCAATAATACCCGGCAACGCTCGAGGTGTTTAAGAAAGCGAATCCCCAATCCCGCACCGTCCGAAGCGCCTTCTATGAGTCCGGGAATATCGGCAATAACAAAGCTACGTCTGGCATCCTGACGCACCACTCCCAGATTCGGGATCAAAGTGGTAAAGGGATAATCAGCTACCTTGGGCTTGGCCGCAGACACGCTGCGAATGAAAGTACTCTTTCCGGCATTGGGTAAACCCAACAGGCCAACATCTGCTAATAGCAACAATTCTAATTTAAGATTGCGGATCTCGCCCGGCGTACCATTGGACTTTTGACGTGGCGCCCGGTTAACGCTGCTTTTAAAACGGGCATTCCCCAATCCGTGAAAGCCCCCTTTGGCCACCATCAGCTTTTGCCCGTTCTGGGTCAGATCACCCAACACTTCACCGGTGTCTTTATCGGTGACACGGGTTCCGATGGGAACATTGACAGTCAGATCTGAACCGCGTTTACCGGTGCAGTCAGTGCGCTGTCCATTTTGACCACGCTCTGCTCGGTGAAATCGTTCGAACTGATAGTCGATCAATGTATTGAGGTTTTCGTCGGCCAACAAATAAACATCGCCGCCATCACCGCCGTCACCACCATCGGGACCACCACGAGGAATGTATTTTTCACGACGGAAACTAACGATACCGTTACCACCATCTCCCGCTTCTACACGGATCTCAACTTCATCTACGAATTTCATGAGGAATCTAACTATTAATAAAAAGCTAATTGTAGGTCAGAATTTATTCTAACGCTGCGGTCAAATTCGAACCTACTGTAACAAAAAAAACCCCGCTTGTGCGGGGTTTTTCAATTCGATTCGAAGCGCCGATTAAGCAGCTACGATGTTCACGTATTTACGGTTCTTAGGACCTTTAACGTCGAACTGAACTTTACCGTCTGATAAAGCGAATAATGTGTGGTCTTTACCAATACCAACGTTGTCACCTGCGTGGAATCTAGTACCACGTTGACGAACAATGATGTTACCAGCCAGAACTGACTCACCACCAAAACGCTTAACACCTAAGCGTTTGCTTTCTGAGTCACGACCGTTCTTAGTACTACCACCGGCCTTTTTGTGTGCCATTTGTCGTCTCTCCTATTAAGCGCTAATGCCAGTAATTTTCACTTCTGTGAACCACTGACGGTGGCCCATCTGAGAACGTGAATGCTTACGGCGACGGAATTTAACAATCTTTACCTTTTCGCCACGACCATGAGTCACTACTTCTGCAGTCACTTTGCCGCCCGCTACATATGGAGTACCGATTTTAATATCGTCTCCATTACTCACCATCATTACTTCGTCAAAAGTAACAGTTTCACCTGGAGCTATTTCAATTTTTTCCAGGCGAACAGTTTGGCCCTCAGCCACACGGTGTTGTTTACCACCACTTTGGAAAACCGCGTACATAACTTACTCCGCACTTGCACTGTGTTTACCCAAAACCAACCAGTGCATTCATTCAAAAAACAGGGCGCGAATTGTATGTGAATTATTTGGGACTATCAAGGTTAAATTTGAATTTATTTTGTACAATTCGGGATTAGCTTAGGATTTCCTTCCGACAAGGCAGAAAAACTGGATACCTCGGCAGTTTTTTGTCAGAATTCGCGCACTTACGATTTTAATTTCAAAAGCTTATCTGTACCCTTCAGCAATGGAAATAAAGCAAATCCGTCAACTCAGCGACAATGACATGCTGAGCGTCAACCGTTTGATTCAGGAACAAGTTCAGTCAGAAGTCTCTCTGGTGAACCAGCTTGGATTCTATATTGTTAATAGTGGCGGTAAACGTCTGCGTCCTATGCTTTGTGTACTGGCAGCCCGCGCGCTGGGTATTCAGAACAATCAGCATCACACTCTGGCGGCCATTATCGAGTTTATTCACACCGCGACATTACTACATGACGATGTCGTCGATGAATCCACCATGCGTCGCGGCCGCGAAACAGCGAATGAAGTATTCGGCAACCAGGCCAGTGTATTAGTGGGAGACTTTTTGTATACCCGCTCATTTCAGATGATGGTAAGCCTTGAGCGATTCCGGGTGATGGAAATTTTGGCTAATGCCACTAATGTCATTGCCGAAGGTGAAGTATTGCAGTTGATGAACTGTAACGATCCGGACACCACTGAAGAGCGCTACCTGCAGGTGATCTACAGTAAAACCGCCCGCCTGTTTGAGGCCGCAACGCAACTGGCAGCCATACTTACGGATCAGGCATCAGACATTGAATCCGCTATGCAGGACTATGGCAAATATCTGGGCACCGCATTTCAGCTGATGGATGATATCCTGGATTATGCCGCTGACAGCGAAGTCATGGGCAAAAATGCCGGTGATGATCTGGCTGAAGGCAAACCTACGCTGCCGTTGTTACACGCCATGTGGCACAGCGATGAAGCCAACAGCCAGCTGATTCGCTCAGCGATTGAAAACAGTGATGGCACTGAAAATTTCGACGCCATTTTAGCCGCAATGCGCGCAGCCGGGTCCCTGGATTACACCCTAAAACTGGCTATCGAGGCCAGAGACCAGGCGGTGGCAGCACTGGCCCCCATTCCTGACTCTGAATATAAACAGGCTCTGATCGCGCTGGCGGATATTGCCGTTAATCGAGACGCCTGATATCGACAACACTGATATCGACATTACAGATATCAAGCCCCACTCAATATCCGGTTAAAAATAACCAGAGTAATAACCCGGTTGGTTAAAACTGTCCAACGAACCGGGTTACTCCGGCCCCGCTTATAGACATTGTGCTGGATGTCTCACTGGCACTACAATTGCTCAGTTCCTGTTGAATTGGTGTAACTGATACACCTTGTTGCGCAACATGGGAACACAAAATGGCACAGTTAAAACTCAATCCCCAGGACACCGACACCTTCAAACTGGCAGGTACCCTGCAAGCCGCATCATCCGGCAATTCTGAGGCAATCCGGCATCTTTCTGGTGTTCAACCGGAGACTATCTGCGCCCGTTCACGCGTGCAATGGATGCAGGCGATGCGCAATTTATTGCGTACAAACAACACCTGCAGTCAACTGGTTATGGATAAGATTATTGCGGTCTGTCGTTTTCTTGGAGACTGGTCTTTACTCATTCAGATACAATCAAAAGGTTCGCTTTTTCCGGCAAACCATGAACTTGTGACCCCCTATATTCAGCTGGGCAGGTGGAAAGAGGCACAGCACCTGCTACAACAACATTCAGATACCGCGTTAAGTTCAACACACGCTCAGCAAGCTGGCTATGTAGAGGCAGCATTGCAAATACCTGGGATAAGCTACGCTGAAGCGTCGAAAAGCCAATTGTATCTGACACCGATGGACTTTCATCATGTCAGTGATTTTTGCTGGCAATATGCCGATCCGGACATCGCCAGTCTGTGCAATTTACCGGTGTTCCGGTCCGCTGAACACTGGATCAACTGGCTATATTATTGCAAACAAAACCCCCACCAACAGCTGTTTGCCATCATTCATCGGGAATGGGGATTTATCGGTTCCGCAAACCTGCACGTGCATGATGGACATGGCTTTTTCTATTATTGGTTGGGAAGCGACTTTCGCGGACAAGGTTACGGACCTGCCGCGGTGCAGCAGCTACTGCAATTGGGCAAGGATCATTTTGCCATGCAGGATTGCTTTACCAAGGTATTCAAACACAATCGGATTTCTCAGCAAGCCACACAAAAGGCAGGCTTTGCGCGACTCCCATTTAAAGCCGTGCTGCCGGAAGATAACGAAGTATTTTATTATCAGGGCAAAGACTGTGCTGTACCGGAATTGTACGCACATCTTACAGCGCTGCTGGTGTCCCTGGGATCAGAGATTCAACTGGCTCCACTTGTGTAGTTATTTCAGGGAGTCGATGCCGTTGCATCGACTCCCCTAAGCCCACCGAACTAACCCCAACTAATAATAATTTGGCCATTAGCACCACATCCGCCGGAGCCCCCAGCGGAAAGCCCATTGCCGATGAAGTCTGACGTTTGTGAGTGTCCGGCATGATACTCAGCGGCAGAAGGTGGTTCAAATCTCGCTTTTTTTTCCGGCGGAGCATGTTCAGGTGCGTTTTCCTGCGCTTCGAATTCCTCCCTGCCACGTTTTTTCAGCAAACCGGATACGACCTCCGTCATGTGCTGCAATGGTTCATCCAATTCCATTGGCATAGCGCCACTGTCATTGGAAAAGCGATTGAACATGGAGATACGACCGACATTGGTAACGTCACTTAGCGCCCCGTAAGAAATCATTTCAAGTACTTGTGACTTTTTCCATAAAATGCGACCCGTTGCAGACGCTCCGGAAAATGTGCCTCCGTACCCCCCCTCGACTAAGACTAAATTATCAAAACGGGATTGCGCTCCCTGACCGCCAAATTCACCCGGTTTGCCCCCGTTGCCACCGAGGCCAGCCCTCAGGGCAAGGGGCTCTGCTGACATGCGCAGTCCGGGATAAAAACGAAATATACAAAAAGTGCCATCAGCACCGCTGCCTCCGCCAAGTGCGGGTCTGGATGCAGAAAAACCGGTAAGCGCGTTTTCGCCGCCGGCACCGCCCCCTCCGGCTCCGGTAATAGTAACCAGACACCATTTTATTTCAGGCGGGGGCTGCCACAAATAGTTGCTGTCAAAAATCAATTGTTGATTGATGATAATGGCGGGGGTTTGCTCCTGTTTCATCATTATCCTCCGCGACAATTTAAATTAAGATCATCGTTCAGTGCCTCCAGAAACTCCTGATCCCGGATTTCTGTCACCAACATGCCTTTGCTTTTTTTGTATAATCCCTCTTCAAAAACCTGATAGGTATCTGCACGGCACCAGGTGATGTTCTCATATGCCTTATATTCAGAAATTTTATCAAGATCATTTATCAAATTATAAAGGTGAAATTTAAAGCATCTGACCACATTGTTTATCGCCCATAGACATTGCTGATAGCCGGAATCTGCATATTGTGGCGCAAGATAGTGTTCAGCAGGTTGTTTCGGCTTTTTCGGGTCATAAGCGCCGGGTTTGTAGTTAACAAAAAACGAATGGCGATCGGCATTATCCACATTGAGCAACTCGGAATTGAGCACAAAGTGGATAAATTTACGATCCGGAAATTCATAGTCCATAAACTTCGCCACTGTTAGCAAAGGATCAGAAATGTCACCGTTTGACAGGGTCTGTTTCAGTCCGGCGAGATCATTATCACTTTCCGGTGATATGGCCACCAGCGCTTTGCCAAACACATCCAGAAACTCCTTCTTTTGAGTAGCCTCAAAACATTCCAGTAATTTATTCAGTGCGGTTACGCCATTAGATTTGACCCAGGTATGAGCCACGTCTTTTATCCAACTGTGAGTATATACCCAGGCTTGCATTTCATAGCCTTTATTACTTTTTAAAAATTCTGCAATTTTAGCTAAATAACGTTTTTTCCTGTTATCACTCGTACTGGCGTCGAATTTAGTTTGGGTGCGGATGTCCCCCCGGATCTGACTAGGCAGGCCACAAATATTGGTCAGATAATAAGCCAGCAAGGTGACAGCAAACCCCGCTACCGGTGTTTGTGGGTTCACCGTTGAGGTTAAAAACTTACGAAACCCTAAATGCAGACGATTCAATGCATCCAGATATTTGGAATCAAACGAAGCATCTAAATCGGCGCCCAGTTCTATTAATTGCATCGCACAGGTAGCCGGAACCGTCACATTGTATTGCGGTGCCACCAGGTTCACGCCATTTTTCATAAAATTGCGCTGAATTACTCCCTTCAGAATATCATTTCTAAAAATATTGGGGGTTTGCTGACAGTTACAGTTAGGCATTTCCTCCGGATGCAGTGTAAAGTTTTTGCGCGCTAATTTGATAGTGTCAGGACGACCATTTTCATTAATCCCCCAGGACCTTATTAACCCATAATCTACGTTTTTCCCGTGCCCCACAGTGGACGTTGGCCCACGTAACATTGCCAACACCATATTGACGTCTTTGGTTTTGTCACCGGGCTCTTTATGATGCCTGGTCTGGTCAACATCAGGCTGATTAAAGATCGCATTGTAAAATCGTTCAGATGTACTGATATACAGAGCTTTAGTCCAGATAGTGCCAATGTCTCGCATTAATTTCCATGGTTCACCCTGCGACTTTAGTGTCGGAAATTCAGCTTTATTTGTGTCCCACACAGCCGGGTAAGATAATCCCGGGGTACCTAATTCCAACACATCAAAATAGTCGGTGCCCAGGTCCCAGCTTCCCACCGCATCATCAATAATTACATCTTTATCCACAAAATATGGTGAATTCTCAATCTCAGCATGAAATAAGTATTCCAAAGAGGCTTTTGTCTTTTTTTCATCCTCAGTTAATCCTGCGCTGGAATGTTGTCCGGTTTCTCTACCATAAACACTTTGCGCAAACTCAGCTTCAAAGCCAAATATTGTGTCTTTGTCTGAAATAGACGGCGTAATACTTGTTTTCGCAATAGCAGCTTCGTTATAAATGCTGCCAATCGCCTGCTGCTGCGCCAAATAAAGATCCTGGTAATTTTCATCTTCAAAATTCAATCTGTCATTTTCATCAAACACAGAAGGGATAGTGATAAAATCAGCCATTTTATTTTCCTCTAACATTCATATTAATATTAAAAATCATTTAGATAGTTACCCTGAGGTTCTGTTTTTAAGAAGGACTCTTTTTTCTCTGAACAGTGCTCCAAACTCATTGAATCTGAGGCTGCCCTTTTGCATTCTGAAAATGCCTGTTTTTCAAGGCGATTCTGCTTATCCAAACTGCGATAAAAGCCCATGATTAATTGCTGTAGTGTTTCGAGATCTGCCAACACCTGTAATCTTTTCTTGCGCTCAACTCCGGCATCGAATTGATGGCGGGCATCTTCCGGCTCTTCTATATTGGCCAGTCGCTGAGTTACCAAAGTCATCACCTGATAACAGACATCCGGATGACTCACATCAGAAAAATTCCCGCCCGAAGATGTTTTGCACGGGCCGAACACTTCGGCGATATAGACTGATTTTGCCCACTCAATAAGTTGCGCTTTTTGTGATTCGCGCTCAGGTTCTGAATAAAGTCTGTTGACGACTCTGACAAAAGTTAAAAATTCAAAATCCATGGTCGCTTTAACAATTTGTTTTTACTGTTGCCTCCTGATTGCAATTGAAATACCAAATCAATAAACAAACTAAAAACTACCTTTATTAACTTCAATTTTTCACAAATTGGTCACATAAAGGCGTCGCATTTTTATTTTTGGTAAAATACAACCAATCTAATAAATTTATTTAAGGCCATTTATATCCATTAAAAAATGCAGACTGGATATATTCGTCCAACGGGTTTCAGATAATTTTTTTAAATTCAAGGAAACCTGGCAAGTTAGTGTCATTTTCAAAAGAAAATCGGGTCAAATTCAAAAGAAAGGGTATTTTAATATCCGATACTATTTCACTCTGAACCTTGCAGGAGGATTTAACATGGATGCACTCAGAGCATTTATCCCGGTATTTCCACAAGTACTTCCTGGCATCATTAGCCAGAACAGTGAAATGCAAAAGCTTGCCCGGCAGGCTCGAAAAATAGCCACAAGCAATGCGTCTGTTTTTTTAAATGGTGAAACAGGAACCGGAAAAGAGATGTTTGCAAAGGCCATTCACCAGGTAAGTGGTCGTCAGGGAGAGCTGGTTTCCGTCAACTGCGGTGCCATACCGGAAAACCTGTTCGAATCACTGTTTTTTGGTCACGAAAAAGGCGCTTTTACCGGTGCGGATAAAAAGCAAAATGGATTTTTTCATCAGGCCAGTCAGGGCACGCTGTTCTTAGACGAAATTGCAGAATTACCACTGAATCACCAATCCAAATTGCTACGTGTCCTGGAAGAGCGCCGTTTTACTCGCGTAGGTGGCGCCGAATCCATCCCGTTTACCGGGCGGATCATCAGTGCCTCACATGTGGATGTAGAGCAACAGGTGGCACTGCGCCACTTCAGAGAAGACTTGTGGTACCGGCTCAATCTTTTTGAACTTACCATCCCGACATTAAACCAACGCCGGGAAGACATTCCGCTTTTGGCCCGTTACTTCGCTAAAAACTCGCAACACATACAACTTTTACCTTGTGCACTTGAACTCATGCAATTTTCAGATTGGCCGGGCAACATCAGGCAACTTAAGAACACCATCGAAAAAGTGTCGGTGCTGGCAGAGTCTGAAGAAATTTCAGCCATTACACTGCAACAACTCTCCATGTGTGAGAGCGGCATTGACTGGGCTGCACGGGTAGCAATGGAAATTATCGACCTGCCCATTTCAAACAAACTCAAATCGATTAACGATGCACTTATCGAACAAGCTGTTGAGGCGACAAAGGGCAATAAGTCAGAAGCTGCCCGATTACTTGGTGTGCATCGAAAAGTAGTGGAACGACGCCTGGCACAAATCATGTCATTGAGGTAAGCAAATGAAACCCATATCAGATCCTGTGAATACCCTAGCGGCCCCCATGGCATCAAACGCTGACCAAAAAAGCGCACAACAACAGGTTACGCAAGAGGTTCTGCAACTAAAGCAACAAGCTGATCAGCAATTATTGCAGTTAATGTTGCAACAAAAGTCCCGGTTAAACGATATGGTTCAGCAATTAAGAGGGCACACCCCGGATACAACCCGATCTGACAAACCCCAAAACCAGCAGAACCTGGTACAAAATTTGCCCTCCAATGACACACCGTTGTCAACACAGGAAGAGCCCGTGGTACCACTCGCACAAGTCTCTAAATTACAGGCCGACAATTTGGGGCACCTGGATATCATCATGAATCGTATCCAACAAACCTTGCAGTCCAGGCACAGTGAATCCGATGCCGCGACCGCCGATTCCAATGGAGAGCCTGATGAGCCAGTCAAATCTGATCTTTGAAGCCACCCGGCAAGCTTCGGGCAATTTCGTCTGCGATTCGGCTCCTGAAGTTCAGGAGCCGAAAACCAGTAACCAACAACACCATGAGACAGACTACCGTCAGGAAAAGTTTGTCAACGACGATGCTGCCAACGGCGATGGAAGTAGCACTGGCAGACAAGCCTACTACATCGACCCTCAGCTTCTGTTCGGTGTTTCGCCCCCATGGGTAAAACCGAATAACTCGCTGTTTCAGCACACTTTTGAAAGTAATCTAAACGGTGGATACAACGGCTATTACCAGCAGATGTTGCAGCAATATGAACAAATGCGCGCCATTCTGAATTCACAACTTAGTCACGGCTTCAATCGGGAATAGTAAGCTAATGGGCATCTCAATCAGCAACATTGTGAAACGTAGTGCGGCGTTTAAAAAAAGCCAGTTGGCAAACTTCAGGAAGTTTGTTGATGCCAGCAAGACCCTCAAAGCAGCCGTTAAATCGCAACAACTGCAAGCCAAACAGGACTGGCAGACACTACACAAAATGCTGAGCGAGCTCCAGGGTCCGGTGCAACCCAACGGTGAGTCACCAATTGAGATGTTAGTCACCGACAGCGATTATATCGCTGCGTTGGGCAAGGTGACTGAACTGCAGCCGGGATTCAATAGCAGCAAACATTCCAGGGAATATATTCAGGCGTTTCAGAAAGCCATCAATGACTACATGAAGCAACGGGAGCATGCTGATGAGTGACGCTGAAAATAGTGCCGACGCTGGCAATACAGCACAAGAACTTATTCAGCCACACATCAATCAATCTGTGGCTCTGGCCGTGCAAAGTGCTGCGGATTTATTGAAGAACATCAATACTATTGAAACGACAGTGATCGGGGTCGCTTCTGCCAGTTGGCTGGCTAACCCGGCTATGTCGGAGTACAAGGATATTATCGAGAATGCCACCAAAACCATTACTTTTGCCGCAGAAAATCTGGCCAAGGTCGGTGAATCAGGGGCTCAGGTATTAAAAGACTTACAACCATAGGCCAGAAATGACCAGTAAAAATTCACAACCTGGAGGAAATTGACCAATCCGGATACCAATGAAACCCTGTTACCGCAATTCAATGTGGACGCTTAAGACCAGTCAGGCTGAGGCCTGAAGGACGGATCTCGCCAGTTATTTAACAATTGGCAAGTTATTCGCAATGCGTTATTGGCACACAGTGCACTTTGTTGAATTGAGAAATAGGAAACAGGTATGTCGGAAGAAAATAAAATCATTGATGCGGTTTCGCTCATTGATGTTTTAACGGTTGGTTCTGCGCCAGCAATGGCCATGGGACAGCTTTACTATTCACTAGCGTTTAACTCGGGGATGGCATCAATGAACATGGTGCTGGCAGCCCAGCAAGCCTACGAGGCACAGCAGGCAGCAACAACTCAGGGCGTTAAATTGCTGCTGGGTAGTAGTTGAAGCCTCTCTTTAAGCAAGGCCTGAAGGTGTAATCGGCAACACTGGTGGGCCTTTTTATCACTTCGGGTATGCTGCGCGAAGTAATAAAAAATGGCAAAACGAGACATTTAACTTTAAGAAGGAGAAACATTGTGACACAGCCGAAAACCACTGACAGTCAATCACACCACGCGGCACAACCCGCGTTGCAGGAGCAACAGCATGAGTCGCAGGAGCAGTTGCTTTCCCAAAGTGAGCAATTGCTGCAAAATGCTCTGAACAGCTGCAATATTCCTGGATTTACTCCTGTCCAGTTGGCATTTCCCAATGCCATTTCAGGGCATCAACAAGCGCAAAGTAGTAACTACAGTATGAATATTCAGCAACTTTTTGCGCAACAGGCTCAGCTGTTCAATCCACCTCAGGAAAATTCCGACAATCCGGGCGCTCCTGTTACTGAACCCGTCCCTGACCCCAACGCGGTGACCGATCACAGTCCGGCGGAGACTACCGAAACCGATGAACTGCAGGCTATCCGGGCTATGTTTGACTCCAACTAAATTATCAGCAAAGTTCGATGAATCGCTTTCAGGTGCCCGGATGTGAACCCCCTGAACCCGACAATTTTGCCCCAACAAGAACTTGAACGGGAGTTTCAGACACCATTGAAAAGTGTGCTTGAGACAAACCTCAGTGCACTTCTTCCTGAGCGGCAACAAACCTATGACGATATTCTGGCCTATACACTCAACCCTTTTCACTTTGGCCCAATTCCGATAGCGTCTCAGCAAACAGGTAGTCAGGCCTTTACCTTAAATTCTGCCCCGTTTTACTGGCAAACGTTGTTACTCAGTGATCAAACCCTGTGCTCCGAGGTCATAGTAATGGTTTGGCAGGACGCGGTGTATCTGGCAAACCTGAATATCCTGCCCGCGACCATTGGGCTAATCGCGCCCCTGGCACCTGAAAAGACGATGCGATGGGTGTCAGGATTGGTACAGTGCACACTGCAAAACCTTCAGGGATTATGCCTGCAGCTCGGCTTACGGGGCATGGTATCGACACTGTACAACCCCAATCTGGCGGCCATGTTCAAACAATACGGTTTTAAACGGGCCAAACACCGAACAGAAATAGTAGGCCTGCCATTGCCGGCACTTTATTACCTGGATCTGTTGCAATCCCAATGCTGAACAATGAGGTACAGCTCAATTAATTTTTTTTGATATGGACATAAAACGCCCATTTTTTTACTCGACATGGTTGCTATAGGCCACCAGCCCCTCTCCCTCCAGGCATCATGAAATAAAATTTAATCCATATAATTCAATGAGATAACAAGCATTAAATTGCCAACTTAAAGTTGGCACATTCTCTGTAATACCCAGTCGGGTGCATTGATAAAACAAAGCCCCAATAGTCAACCAATTAATCACTAGGGAGATCAGTGATGTCAGATTCAGTAAACGCTGCGGTGATCGACAGTGTCACTATCGCTAACACAAAGGTGCTTGCCGAGGCACCCGCGATGGCGATGGGCAGCCTTTATCAAACCATGGGGAACTCTGTTGCCATGGGCGCAGCTAATGCTGTCTATGCACAACAACAAGCCAATATGGCGTTTCAGGCCGCGACGGTACTGGGTGTGACAAAGCTGTTTGCTCAGAATGGCTAATCACTGAAGATTTGAAATCAACCTGAGGAAAAAACTATGTCACAACCTGAATTTGTTAACGGTGCCGTGGTGGATTCAACCACTACGGTAAATGCGTCAGTCGGCGCCGTTGCTCCGGCAATGGCAATGGGCAACCTGTATCAAACGATTGGTAATTCTGTTGCCATGGCCGCAGCAAACGCGGTTTATGCGCAGCAACAAGGATGGATGACTTCACAGTCTGCAGGGACTTTGGGAGTCACAAAAATATTTAGCCAAAACAAAGGCTAAGTAAACATTTGCCTTAACCTGGCAAATTAATATTTCTCAACAAACAAAGTGTAATAATTAGGAGATTAACCTATGGCTAATACAACCAACCCACAACCAAGTGAAGTCAACGGCGCTGTTGTTGACGCGGTAACCATCGCAAACACCAAGGTCATTGCTGAAGCACCTGCAATGGCAATGGGCAGCTTATACCAAACCATCGGCAACTCTGTTGCTATGGCAGCTGCCAATGCTGTGTATGCGCAACAACAAGCTAACGTAGGCTATCAGTCTGCCAGCACGCTTGGTGTAACCAAACTGTTCGAACAGAACCAGTAGACATTAAACCACTCAATATTTAACCGGAGGAAATTATGAGTAGTGCACAACCCGCAACAGTCAATGGTGCTATCGTCGATGCCGTTACGATTGCCAATACCAAAGTACTCGCTGAAGCCCCTGCTATGGCAATGGGTAGCCTGTATCAGACAATTGGCAACTCGGTAGCGATGGCGGCAGCTAACGCCGTTTACGCTCAGCAACAGGCGAATGTCAGTTATCAGGCAGCCACCACACTGGGTGTAACTAAATTGTTCTCTCAGAACAAGTAACTAACGATCCTCTGGAAAACGATCAAACTCGTTTTTCAGAGTTTCTTCCGCACCGACAATGGCGCTGTCTATTCAGAGCCGCAACACTCACGGGGTGAATTTATGTCTACCGCAGAAAATAGTTTTATCGAATGTTCGCAGTACATCAATAACGAAGTACAAAGCCAAAGCAATGAAACCTTGCAGGTTTTGTCACAAGGTGGTTTAGTCAATGCTTTAACCTTGTCAATGCTCAACAATACGGCGAATCAGTATTCGTCACAAACATTGGCAAATTCAGCAATGGTACAAACCTGTAATAAAATCCTCGGTGTCTGATCGAGGTTAACAAACTCATTAATATTGATTATCAAGGAGAATTAAAATGGCCAGCACCTCTTCATCACAAGATGTATCCAACTGTGTAAGCGCACCTTTTGACCCCGTAGACGGTAATTCACCGGGTAGTTGGTCATTGTGTTACAACGGCGTGCAAAACTCGCTGACGATGTCCAGCAAAATTAACAGTTCGGAAAATCCATTAGCCCCGCCCCCTAATTTAGTTTCCACCATTGATGAGCAGGGCCTTAATGACCTGATCGCCTTTCTGTATCAGGTAAAAATGATGATGCAAAAGCAAAAATCCAAATAGCGTCAATTCACTAACCGCTATTAATCCAACTTTCACGCAATCTGGAGAGATGTTATGAGCGATGAATCCCCCCTGGAACAGGAAGAAGCAGACGTGGCGTCAATCACTTCAATAGATGATGTCACCGCCACATCCCTGGCACAATCGGTGGCATTTTCACTGCAAAATGAAGTTGATGCTTTGCGCAATCAAAATACGGTGAACATGGTTGCCATGGGTTCAGCTTATGCAAAGTGGCTGGAAAATCCGGCGATGGGGCAGGAATTTGAAAAAATCATCGAAAACACAGCATTAAAAAGTGAAACGATTCTGGGACCGTATTCTCCGGCGCGTAGCCGGGAAATCCAGGACCCACCACCAAGACTGGCCACCTCCATTTTTAGTCGTATCTTTAATCGTCGTCCGGCAAATTAATTCATTTTTTGTGCCGGCGACACGTCCGGCATTTTGCTATTCCTCAGCCCAGAACGAATTCAGTAACGCAGCCTGTTCAGCACGCTGTTGGGCGGCTTCCTGCTCCTGATGTTTCGCCTGTAATTGCAATGCTTTGCCCTTAGCGTTGATTTTAGTTGCCTGCTGGGTGGCATCAACAGCATCCTGCGCAGTCATATTTTGAAGCCACCTTGCAGGTTGCCAGTACCAGCCAAACCGGTCATATCTCGGTGTTCCGGACACAATTATCTCCGGCCAGTTAAAGGATCAGCTCAGGCACAGAAAAGCCATCGTTTACCGACTCATTTCTGGCAGAATCGAGCCTTTCTTCGGTGCTGTTTTCTGCTGGCAGATCCGGCTCCTGAGGCCCCTCCGTCAGTGGCCAGTCGTAGGGAACAGGAAGTAGCGGGTAGTGACCGACAATCTGGGCATATACCGCTTCCTGCCAGAGGATTAAGGCCTTTAAATTGCGGATATACGATTGCCTGGCGGTGTACTCTCGTTGATAGTCAAACCATCCCCTGGCTGACTCCGGATCAGGCGCTGACATATACAATGCCATTAGCCCTCTGGTGGTGGGTACATAAAGTGCGGATATCTGCTGCAATGTGTCTTTTAAAGCGACGTCAGGCAATAGCCTGATTTGCTGGCATAACACCAACAATGACTGCATATCCTTAAAAAACTGTGCCAATGCCTGTTCCGGCGGACTGGGCTGAAGATATTGGCTGGTTTCAGAAAATACCTGTACGTCCCTGAGCAACTGGTTTATCTCGATAAATTGTTGGCTCTTGTAATTGCAATCGCTCATGTTGATTCTCCTAAATAGCAGGCTGTTGTTCAGCGCCAGTAGTCCAGATGATGCGGATTGCGCACTCCCTGGCGCTCTGAAACATATTGATTGCTGATGTCTGATGGCTGTGTTGCCTGTTCTGCATTGGCCTGTATGCCGTCATCTTTCGCGCTGTCTGGTTGCCAAAACAACCAGTTTTCATAAATATCACTGTCATTGAGGCCAGTTTGAAAATTCAGCCAACAATAGAACTCAGTAACCTGTTGTAAAATCCAGCTCACATCCGGCTCATCTTCCGGTTGGCTGTTGTCTACCAGATTAGAAATAGCGCGCATGACGTTTGCAAAGTCCGCTTCTGACTTAGCAATCTGAGTTTTTGACATTGCCTGCCCCTGACTTTGTAGCAACACCAGGCGGGCCTGTTTTAACCAGCGCAGCAGCTCCGCAATATCTGCCTCTTGCTGCCGGAACAGGCGCAATTTGTCCATAAAAGCGATGCTGTCTAACACCATGATTGAAATCCTCGCAATGTATTCTTGCACAGCACCCTGCCAGATGTGTGCCAGTGATCTGCAAAGCGCTTTTGAGAACAATTCCCGGCCCGACACTGGCGAATATTGATGACAGCGCAATGCCAAACGCCAATGCACAAAATTCACCGGCGCATTCAGACCTGTTTAAAACCATTAACGGTCATATGTGACCAGGCTCCCTGTTAACCCGAAGGCCTCATTGCCCGTCTGACCTGCAGAGGATTTTTATCAAAGGTATGTTTAAAGGTGGTGGAAAAATTCGCTTGATCCGGATATCCCACTGCGATAGCAATTTCCTGAATACTCAGCTCAGTAGTAATGAGTAAGTGCATTGCCTGCTCCATGCGTTGCTGGCGTAACCAACCGGCCACCCCCTGCCCGACTTCTTTCTTAAATGCGCCCGACAAGGTATTGCGATTGGTAAACATGGCTTTACTGATGGATGCCAGGGTTAAATGCTTATCCAAATTTGACAACAAATAGTCACAGGTTTTCTTCACCAGCTGTTGATGTCGCGAAAATTGATTAAATGGGTGCTGTGGTGGAGCGAAAGGCCCCGACGCAAACCCAGGGTTGAACATGGTCAGGGAGCTTAAAACCCGTTGGCAGATATTCACCAGATTATCCGTAGAATGACTGGTAAGTTCGCCCACTATCTGAAAGGTTGTGGTACAAATATTAATGACTATTGCAGCGACGGGCTGTCTCGCCAGTTTGCGCTTTGCCAGCTCAAAGCCTTCTTCAAAGTCGACGATTACAGCACTAATCTTTTTTTAAAAGTGGCTATTTCAAACTGCCGCAGCGAAGTAAAAACCACACAGTTGCATTGCATTTTAAAGGTTTCGATAACCTGAGACATTTGCGGTGACCCTTTGGTCAGGAACACCAAAACTTGCGTATTGCGTAACATTTCAATTCCCTCGTACCTAAATGAGGGTGTTATTTTAACCACACCTTTACCGGTTGCACGGGAATATCTGCACAATTGCTCAAATTTTAGCTTTATCAGGTTATTTCAGGCGCTTGGGATGCTGTTCCGAGTTTTGCGAAGATTGCTGGCTCAGGGCACTGTCATCTGACGGCACAGGTGGCTCATTCAAGCCCTTGTAATGCTCCCTGAAGGCACTGGGTAACACATCAATACCCACCTTTTTTCCCAGCTTGACAATGGCTGGCAGGGTAATAGGTGAGAAAGGCAATATCACTACCACACTCAATCCAAGCCCTTTTATAACGTCCTTAAATTGCTGATTGGCTTCCTGCATTTCCTGCTCAGTGGCTTCGCCGCGGGTATACTTGTGATAGATGGCCAGCATTTGTCGGGTTTCTGCACTCTCCTGTGCCAGCCCTTTTTGCAAAACCACCAGCGCTTTGCGCATTTTGAAAGACAATGCTTTGTGATCGAAGAATTTTCTGTCGAACAGCTTATTGTGTTCCTGAGCGGGCTTTTTTTGGAAGAAAGGCCGACTGCTCACTGCAGAACGTATGCTGTTTATAAAGTTTTTACCCTGAGCCCGCACAATAAGCCATTTTCAAGAATTGATGCCCTTAATATGTGCGTTCGACAGCAAAATTACAACGTTTGACTGATTTTATTTGGTTAACAAAATTGACAGTTGCGGCCCGCTGACAGATATTGCATTGAGTGGCTGAAAAAAGAGCAGAGCTAAAACACGAACGTCTTATCATGAACGGCAATAACGGAAACTCAAACGAGGGTCCGAAAAACAAACCCAATTCCAGCTTTGGTATAGTTAAAAACCAGGGGCGGAATGCTTTTGCCAACGATTCAGCACCGCAATCCAGGCAACGCGCCAATGCCGTGTTTGAGCCTCCCGGGCGCACTCGCAGCAATGCCCAGTCAGAACCGGTTACCCGCAACAGAGCAAACGCCGTTTTTGGTGCACCGGAGGGATTTGGAAAACGCCAGAATCAGGGGCGACAGAATAGTCAGCCCCCAAATAACACCGGATTTGGGTTAGGCGAGCAGGTTAAAAACCTGGGACGTGCGGCATTTGCCAAAAACCCGGATCGCAATAACCTGACTTTCAGCCAAAAAACCGGATTTAACCTGATGGCCGGATTTATGGACAAACTCATTGATGCGGCAGATAAGTCCACGGCAAAAGACAGCAATGAGCGCCCGGGTTTCCTTAAACCGCCTGGAAATACTGGTTTTAATCCGGGCGGAAACAACGACAACCGCCGTACGAGCCTGCAACCGCAGAGCAAAAACAATGACGACAATGTCACTGCCGGCGAGTTTTTCAAACGCCTTCAGACCGCTTTGCAAGATCCTGCGAAATTTAAGCGGGAAGCGCTGCAAAAAGAACAGGCCCGTGCCAATCAACAGCACAATGCGCCGCCTGAGCAACAACAAAGGTTGCAATCCAGCAGCAAAGAGAAACAACCCACTGCCCAGGAGTTTTTCAAAGAGTTGCGCGGAGCACTGAAAGATCCAGCCGGATATAAACGAAGAGTGGAAGCTCAGCAAAAACAGCAACAACACAACCAGGCACAAAACCCACCACCACTGGGAAAAAACCCAGCATTACCCGGAAAAAACAACGCCACAACCAATCGTCAATCCGAGGGGCAAAAGCCCAGCTCCAGTCCGATAAAAAAATCGCCACGCAAATAGTCTAAACATAAAAGCAATCCCCTGCTGCGACAACCAATAACTCAAGCAGCAAGCCCAACAGCGATTTCCAGCGCTGAGGGTTTAAAGTCGTTTTACACATCCCTTTCGGTAATTTATTTAACCATAAGATTCAATTAGTTAGTCATCAAAAGACTGAATTGTAAGAGGCTGTAATAGCTTATTAGCCCGCCATCACCTATTTTAATTATGGTCATTTAAGTTACCCAACATGGCTATTGGTTAGAGTAACTACATAGTTTTGAACAAATGCAACAAGTTCTGTTACGGAATGGAAAAGGAGTCAAAATGCGATTTGAGGCCAGAACACGGTTACCCCTGGAGATGGGAACGTTTGACGTTTCAGTTTTTACCAACGCTCAAGGATTAGACGTGGTGGTGGTTCATCACGGAAAGCTAAATCACCAGCACAACCTCCCGGTCAGAGTGCATTCTTCTTGCTTTACTTCCGAAGTACTGGGATCTCAAAAATGTGACTGTAAGCAACAACTCGACTATGCACTGAGTTATATCTATGAACACAGCGGCATTGTCTTGTATTTATTGCAGGAAGGTCGCGGTATTGGCCTGGTGAACAAGATACGAGCGTACGCTTTACAGGAGCAAGGCTATGACACCATAGATGCCAATACAAAACTCGGGTTACCGGTGGATGCCCGAACCTACGAAGACGTGAAAGGTGTTCTGGATTATTTCTCGGTGGAATCCATCAAGCTCATGACCAATAACCCGGACAAGATAGCGCAACTTACCGGGCTGGACATTAACGTGACAGGCCGCATACCCGTCCCCGCCACACCAACCTGTAGCTCCATTGATTACCTGGATACAAAACAAAAATTAATGGGACATATGATAAAAACCCGGTCTTTATACGAATCCCGAGAAACCCATCATCACTCACCAGCAACAACTTCCCAACGCCCCTTTGTTCATGTCAACTTCGCTATTACAAACCAGTCTAAACTCGCAGATGCTCGGGGGCAGTGCCTTGCAATTTCCTGCGATAAAGACTGGGAGCGGGTGCACGAGCTGCGCGAAAGTTACGATGCTATCGCCGTGGGCGCGAATACCTGGCAAAACGACGCGCCAAGACTTACCAGCCGTGCCGAGTACTTAGGCAGGAAACCAAAAAGTCAGCCCCATCGCGTGATCTTTGGTGGCCATCACAATCTTGACATACAAGATGATGCTCTGCCTCGCGAAACCTTTGTTATTGGCGCGGAGGTGGCAAGCATACGAGGCTGCCATGGGATCTACAGTGCGAACCATTCTTTGTCATCACCGCTAAAGGAACTAAAACGCGCCGGGGTTACGTCGCTTTTAGTGGAGGGCGGTCCAACTCTCATTAAGTCTTTTTTACAGCAAAATGCGGTAGATAAGCTCTCCGTCTTCGTGGCGTCTCATAACATTCCTGAAGCGATTCAGGCGTTAACGCAACTGGTTCAGACACTGCCTGAAGACGAAATCACCGCCGAGAAGTTTGGCCAAGGAACACTACTCAGTGTGGATTTAACTGAATCTCAGCAAATCCCAGAACAATTGGATGTTGCCATATGAAAAACTCTGTATTTGGTTTATTAAGTCGCGAATATTCCGCCGATGACATGGCCTATCAAAAGCTTCGTGAACTCACCATTTCCTGGACTCGTTACCGATATCAGGGTGAAATTATTGAGGGGAACAGCGTTGATGAAATCATGGCAAAAGCCAGCCAGACAGACGCCGGCTTTTGTTTAATTCAGTCTGTTGGTCATATCATTGATGAACGCTGGTATCTGTCACACTGGGGTAAAAATGGGTTTTACGATTCCCTGCAACAGTTAGCGCAACAGCAGCCTTTCCTGGTGGCGGCTGAACCACATTCGGACGGGGTCGGGTCGCTTAACACCGACTGTCTGCTCGTCAACCTGGAAACCTATAACGCACTGAATCAACCGCATTTCTCCCGCCCCGGCAGCCCTTTAACGGGTGACAACTGGATAGCACAAAGCAATTACCAGCAACTTGCCCTGCCGGTATTCGGCAACGACATAAACCATTGCCGCTTCTACCTCAACGAGTGCGAACAATCCACGCAAATATTGACAACCCTGTTTGGCCGCTCACTGAAACCAGAGATGGTGGAATTTGACGCACAAAGTCCGCAGCAGCGATTTATCGATAAAATTAACCGGCAAATCAATAATGCTAAAAGCGGTGTATTCCTGTTCAACATTGAAAACTATGGTGAACTCAATGCCCGACAGGCGAAGCAACCTTTGGAGGCGTTATTCTCTGTCGCTGCGGGTTTCAAACCCTATCGCATTTTGATGGAAAAAGGCTTTACCGAAGATACCCAGGTTATCTTTTTTGACTACAGTCAAAGTGCGCTGGATATCAAAAAGCACATGATTGAACATTGGGATGGTGACGATTTTCCCGGTTATGTTGCACGGCTTTTTGACGAATTTCCGCACCCTGAGGTTTTTTATCAATTATGGGACAGTACCACCCCGGAAAATATTGACTGGGCTGATATTGCCCACATGTGGCAGCAGGAACTGGAAAAATGGGGAGGCAAAGAAAACTTTAAAGCGCACTGGCAAGTTTGCCGCCGCTTACCCCACCAGTTTTTACACTGCGACCTGCTTAACGACCGCCAACCGCTATTGAATAAACTCGCGGAGTTCAAACACAGTTACCTCTGGTGGAGCAATGCCTTTTTTACCATCTACAGCCACTGGCATTTCGACGCCAGTGCCCGCAAACAGCAATATGTTGACTGGCTCAACGCTCTGCTGCACGCCGCGCCTCACTGTGAAATTAGTGGTGCGGATCACAACAATGCAGCGGTAAACGGCCTGAAAGTGGGTGAATACCTTGCCCGTTTTGAAGCCCAACACTGTGACCAGTTGCGGCCACAACAACTCAACAAAATCAGTATGCCATTTTAATAAGGACTTCTATCATGTCAGACATTAACCATGAATTTACACGCCATCGCGGGCCAATAACCTGTGCCACACATATTCCGTGCAGTAATCAAATCATCACCTCAGGTTACGACAATGCCGTGGCGCTGTTTGATTATACTTCGATGGAAGTTGAGCTCCTGGGTTATCATGAGCATTTGGTCAACCGGGTTACAGTTGATGGACGCGGAAAACTGGCCGCAACCGCCTCGTCCGACTACAACGTATATATTTGGGATTTAACCAGTAAGCAGGTTAAAACCGTATTGCGCGGTCACAACGATGATGTAGAAGACTTTGTCTTTTTATCTGCATCACGTGGCGCGTCGGTGTCCAGAGACAATCGCATCATTATCTGGAATTTGAGCAACGGTGCGATTGAAAAAATCATACTGGGTCATGAGAAAGATGTCCTGTCGGTGAATTACACCGCCGGAAAACTGTATACCTCAGGCGACGACATGACACTGCGGGTCTGGGATGTGGAGACCGGCAGACAGATCAATATGATTGGTCCCTTTGAAACCGAAACCGACACCTGCGCTATAGATCCGTCCCGCAATCGCATCATTTTGGGTTGTGACGACGGTTATGTTCGCATTTTTGATTTGCAAGATGGCACCTTAATTCATGCCTTTTTGGGCCATCAGAGCGCCATCAAAAAAGTCGCCGTTTCCCCTGTTACCGGCGATATTCTGTCTGCAGCCTACGACCAAAAAATACAAATTTGGGACAATAAGGACTTCACCTTAGTTTGTACCCTGGCACATCACAAAGCGCTGTGGGAACGCTCGTTTAACTGGAGCGCAGACGGCAGACAGATTATTGCCGGTAGTTTTGACGGCACCGTGCTTATCTGGTCAGCCGAATCTGGGCTGCTGTTAGATGAAATAGGCGACAAAAGTCTTGAGGGTAATGCCTGCTTTAACGATCTGGCAGCGAAAAACAACGATGAACTGGTTATCGTCAGTGATGATGGCATAGTGCGTGATATCACGCTGACTGCGCAGGAATCCAGCTGCAACCAGGAAAAACGCCCCGCTCAGGGACGCATTCTTATGAATGCAATAGCCTGGTCTCCTACTACGCGTTATACCATTGCCGGTGCCCACAACCAGTGTCTGTATTTTTTCCCTGAGCGCAGCGCCACCAGCGAAACCGAAGTGCGGCTCAACGAAGGCCCATTGAATTGCCTGAGAGTAGCAAGCATCCCGCATTTTCAGGGGGACATCTTTGCCGCCTGCTACAGTGGCACAATCGTAAACCTGTCAGCCACTGGTGCCATAAAACAACGATTAGCAATTCACCCGAATGCGGTCAAAGCGCTTGCCTTGCATCCGGACAAACCCATTGGCGTGAGTTGCTGTGCAGAGGGTACGCTTCGCGCCTGGCGCTTTGATGGCGAGATAATCGGTGATTTCAAGGCCCATACGGCCATCATTGATGACGTTGACATTTCGCCGTCAGGACGGCTGATTGCCAGCGCTGGCCGTGATTTTGTGCTGAAAATTCACGATTTAGAAACAGGTCTATTGCGTGCCAATATTCCGCTTGGCAATCGCTCACCCAAAGCATTGTGTTTCGTTGACGATGCCACCGTTATTGTCACCAATTATTGGGGTGAGTTACTGCGCGTATCAATAGATGAAGAAAAAGTCACGCGTAAAACGATCGCAAACAATGGCATCAGCGGTATTGCGGTTATCAACCGGAATATTGCCGCGACCTCCTACGATGGCTCTGTGTATTTAGTCAATCCGGCAAACCTGGATGTCATCAATCGCTACAGCGCCATGGTGCAGCGTGTTGAGTCTGTATGTCATGCCTGATTGCACCTCAGCCCGGCATCGTTTTGTGATATTGGCAGCGCCCCGATCGGGCAGCAATCTGCTGTGCACAATGCTGCACTCACATCCCGATGTGCTGTGCCACCATGAGGTATTTAACCCTGATGGGGTTTATGTGGCCGTGCCACTGCGCAACAGCGAGTTCAGTCTGGGCAGCATACAGCAACGAGACGATAATCCGGCTGAGTTTTTAACAGCCTTATGGGGGCAACACCTTGGCTGTTCGCACGTGGGATTTAAGATGACCCACAGGCAACATCCCGGTGTATTTAAGCAGGTCTGTGCCGACCCGGACATACACAAAATAGTGCTCACCCGCCGCAACCAGATTGCGGTGTATGTTTCGCGTCTCATTGCCGAACAAACCGGTGTTTGGGAAGACTACAGCACCGCGCCGGTAAACCAGGTGCAGTCCGTTAACGTTGACCCAGACTCGCTAATTGAGGCGATTCGTTTCAATCAAAATTATTACGCGGAACTGCAAAACACAGCAGCGGGAAAGGTCACTTATATAGATTACGAAGACCTGTTTGCAACACAAGAACAAGCCCGCCTGTTGACGGCAATGGGCCTTAAGACTTGTGCGCTGAGCGCCGGCAGTCGTCGACAAAACCCATTTCCACTATCAGCGCTGGTTAAAAACTTTAATCCGCTGAAACAGCAATTATTACAAAACCCAACGACCCGCTCACTGGTGAGCGAACTGGACACTTAATTACAGCAGAGGAACACACAATGTCACCCCAATCTGGTACACAAAAATACGGCTCTCATTTTAAGGGCAAATCTCTGGTTATCGCTTTGTCTGCGCTTGTGCTTGTCGCTGCTTGTGTCGGCTCAAATGGCACAAAACCCAAAGAAACCAACAATGAATTTGTTACAAATGCACGACTACCAAAAGACGTCGATATGACCTGTACGGTCAGCGATGATGAATTTAAAAATTGGTTTTATGCCACCAAAGTGGCGGCCAATGGTGCCGTTACCGCCGCAGATAGTACCGACAGTGTTTTCGCCGACTTTTCTAACAATACCCGTTGTGATTTTTATCGCTGGGGCGCCCGCATGTTTTTGTGGATGACAACCGCGAACGAAAACTACCACGTGTTTAACACACCACCGCAGTTTTATGACGTCTCGGTAGAAAGCAATAGTCAACGCCAGTTTATCGCCTCAGATGGCACTCTGGCCATTGGCCTTCGAGACGGTAAAGACGATGAATCGATTGAGCTGGGGCAAGCTGGTGCTGACGATGTACTGCTGTCACAGAAAAAATCGCTGGTTTACTACAGCATATATACCAACGATGCATTTGCCATGTATCGCACCGCGATGGCAGTTAAAAATGGCGATACCAGTCTGATAGCGAATCTATCGAAAACAAAACAGGCAGAAATAAAACTCCTGGCAGAAACCATGCCCGACAAATTCCCCTACAGCGGATTGCAAATGTTGGGGCTGGACGCGTTTTCATCACTTTATGGCAGAAAACTGGTTAACCCTAAAACCATGATCCTGGAGCTAAAAATCTCCTGGGTCGATGCAGACACAGTCGCAAAGCGCGATGATTACATTCTCACTCAGGCTACTGTACCTGTGTTTAACCGAACAGAGGATCCGACAAAATGGAAAAACACCGGAGAGACAGAGAATAAGACCCTCGCCATGGTGGGCTTTCATATCGGTGGGACGCTTGAAGGTCACCCTGAGATGATTTGGAGTACCTTTGAACACGTCAGCAACCTGCCAGACAACAGCTATTCCTACTACACGAATGAAAAAAAGAAAACCACGAATACCCAAAGCTTTGACGCTTCCGAAGACTGGCTGTTCTTCCCTAAAAACGGAACCCAACCCGACGAAATTACCGCCAATGCGAAAGTTAATCATGCAGAAGGCAGTACCAGTGCCACAGAAATCGTTTCCAGTGGCTCGGCGGACATTGGCCCGGTAGATGTATACCGGGTAAACCCCTGGGGTAATGTACAAAACGAACCCAAGTTGAAAGACGCTACGCTGGCGGCGTTTTTCAAGGTAGTTGTCGCCTAAGCCGTTAAGCTGCTTCTTTTTTGCTCTCCGGATTAAGTTCCACAAC
>NZ_JBVTQY010000047.1:0-31963 GCF_055755215.1 Planctobacterium sp. R6 | reverse complement strand
GGCTCAAACTACAAGCCATCCTTGAAGGCTATGAATTGGCTAAGTCTCTTGAATCAGACTTGTGATCAAGAGACAGCCATTGCGGAGCCTTTTTTATTCCCGTTGTATAACTTTCGAAATGTTTCTTCTTGCAATACACTGAAGAGGCTCAGGAATTTTATTTTCTCTTTCTGGGTCTTGTAATGACATTCATTAGTTGGAGTTATTATGTCTGCCACTGTTATTGCGTTAGCGGGTTATATTGCCTGGACGATAGTTTTGCTCATTGCCCTGATTGTTTTTCGATCGATTGTGGTCGTCAAAGGGGAAAAAGCGGCCAATCAGTTTAACGCCAGTGGCGAAGACGTGTCCCCGTTTGGCTCGCGATTAACCCGTGCCCAGGCAAATTGTGTGGAAAGCTTTCCCATTGTAGGTGGAACACTATTGTTGGCGTTGGCAACCGGTCAACAAGAGCTGACTAACGGGTTGGCGTTGGTAGTATTTGCCGCTCGCCTGGCTCAGTCCTGTGTACACCTTCTCTCAACCTCTATTATTGCGGTACAATTAAGACTGGTACTCTTCCTGGTGCAAATCGTTATTTGCCTCTACTGGGTTTTCTCAATTATTTTTTAAGCTTTCTAATTTATCTATGATCTTTAGGTTTTTTGAAAGCCTGACTCAGCCGTTTCCGGAAACTGAGTCAGGTAAGCCGCCTGCAACCCTGCTGGCGTTTTGTATGCATTATTGCAAAGGTATGTGGCCAGCGCTGCTAATGATGTCTTTACTCAGCGGTACAATTGCAGTGCTGGAGGTGTATTTATTTGGTTACCTGGGAACCCTGGTTGATGCCGTGGCCGCCGGGAACCCGGAGCAGTTTTTTCAGCAACATAGAAGCACACTGTACTGGATGGCGGGACTGCTGGTTATCGGTCTGCCAACGGCTGTGGTCCTGCAGGCATTGTTTTCACACCAGTCGTTACTGGGTAATTTTCCGATGCGCATTCGCTGGTCTGCTCACCAGTATCTGATTCATCAGAGTTTGTCGTTTTTCTACAATGATTTTGCCGGCAGAATTGCCACCAAAGTCATGCAAACTGCGTTGTCAGTTCGCGAAACCGTGCTGAAGATGATGGATCTCATGGTTTATGTGTCTGTGTACTTTTTCAGCATTGTGATTCTGGTGATGACCATGGACCTCAGCCTTGCAGTGCCTTTTGCTGCCTGGTTTGTATGTACTCATACTTCGGTATTTCGTTCCCAGATTAAAGTCAGTGTCGCAAAAGCAAGCTGATGCCCGTTCTACCATGACTGGCAGGATTGTGGACAGTTATACCAATATTCAGACAGTTAAACTGTTTTCTCACAGTACCCAGGAAACCGAATATGCCCGCTCCAGTATGCAGGCGTTTCTGAAAACAGTATATCCACAGATGCGTCTGGTAACCGTACTGGATGGTTGCGTTTGGTTAAGCAACGCATTGCTGGTGTTTGCCGTTGTTGCACTGGGACTTTTTTACTGGCAAGTGGGTACGGTCACCGCAGGTGATATCGCAATTTCAGTGGCACTGGCAATGCGCCTAAACAGCATGTCACAGTGGATAATGTGGGAAATTTCCGGACTATTTGAAAACATTGGTATGGTACAGGACGGCATCGATACCCTGTCGCTGCCAACGGAAGTGAAGGATGTGGCTAACGCTCCATTTTTGCAGGTTAAACAAGGCGCGATTCAGTTCGACAACATTACCTTTGATTACAAGAGTGTTGCTGACAACATTGCGGTGTTCGACGGCCTGAAGCTATCTATCCAGGCCGGTGAGAAAGTGGGTATTGTGGGTAAATCGGGCGCGGGAAAGTCTACCCTGGTGAACCTGCTGTTGCGCTTTTATGACGTCGGGAAAGGTACCATCAGCATTGACGGTCAGGATATTAGCCGGGTCAGTCAGGAAAGTTTACGCGCCAATATCAGCATGGTGACACAGGATACTTCCCTGTTGCACCGCTCAATCAGAGAAAACATTTTGTATGGCAAACCGGATGCCAGTGAACAGGAAGTGATTACTGCTGCCAGACAGGCGGAAGCTCACGAATTTATTTTATCGCTCACTGATCAACAGGGCCAGCGTGGCTACGATGCCATGGTAGGAGAGCGGGGGGTCAAGCTCTCAGGCGGACAACGGCAGCGCATTGCCATTGCCAGAGTACTGTTAAAAGATGCGCCCATTTTGGTATTAGACGAAGCGACGTCGGCGCTGGACTCAGAAGTTGAGGTCGCCATTCAGGAAAGTCTGAATAAAATCATGGCGAATAAAACGGTCCTGGCCATCGCTCATCGTTTGTCCACCATTGCAGCAATGGACAGACTTATCGTACTGGACAAAGGCAAGGTCGTAGAGATGGGAACGCATCAGGAGTTACTGGCCAAAGGGGGGCAGTATGCGCGTCTTTGGCAGCATCAAACCGGCGGGTTTTTGGGACTGGAGTAACAGCCGCTGCCCGCCGTAATTTGCTATGTCAGCCGGGCTTTAAGGCGAGGTGTAATGAGCCGTTTCCAGGATAAGAAAAAACCGGTAAACACCAGAATACAGGCGGCCAGTGAGGCCAGCCCGGCGATAGTTTGCCCCGGCAACCCGAAATATTCCCCGGTGTGCAGATACCGCGCTACATCCCATGCCCGATCTCCTTTTGACCAGTCCGCCTGGGTCTTGGCTTTAACAACATCACCGGTATCCGCATCCAGGTACAAGGAATAGGCGTGTTCCGGGTGCAGACCAATTGTAGCATCGATAAAAAAGCGTACCTCACCGGCCGTTTCACCTACTTCCATCCACATGGAGTACCAGGGACGCTGACTGTGCAGATTGCTGTGTTGTTGCGCAATCCGAAACAGTGTTTCGTAGCTTTGTTTGCCATCTTCAAGATGTTCCAGTTCCGGGTGTTGCTCGCGTGCGGGAATCACTTCACCGTAGGCGCTGTAAAGCAGCTTATTTGCCCACGGAAAATGAAAAATAGTGGCGGTGCAAACAATAAAAAATAGTGGTATTAACGTCCAGACGCCAAACACCTTGTGCCAGTTTAAATAGCGAGACCGACGGGAGTTATGTTGGCGGCGAAACAACAAACTTTGTTTGACCACTTTCCAGCGCATATTTTTCGGCAACCAGAGATACAGACCGGTGATAATGAGGAACAAAAACACCAGATTACTGTAGGCCGTGATGTTTTTGGTAATGGGCCTTAAGCTACCGTCAGCTAACAGCCAACGATGCAGGTTTTCGTTCCAGCGAAAAAATCCACTCAGGGTAGTGGGGCCGGTTAGTAAAATTTCGCCGGTATAAGGGTGAAGCAGATAACTGTCTCGTCCTGCCCAGACCGGAATGGCTGCGCCCGGACGATTAACTTGTCTGAGGTAAAAGTGGTGTTCGTCAGGGTGTTTTTGCCGGACCACAGACAACGCCTGATCGGTTGTCAGGCGGCTTGCACCATGACTTTCAACAACAGTAAAACGGGATTCCTGCCATTCCAGGATCTGTCGCTCATAAGTCAGCACAACGCCAGTGGCTGACATGATAAAAATAATCACGCCAGCACTGACGCCAAGCACCAGATGCGACCAGAAAATAATTTTGCGAAACATCAGGTGCCAGACTTCCTACAGATTAAAAGGTATAAGCTACAGTCAGTCGAATATCACGACCAGCTTCATAGGGGCCGACCACTAACTCATAACCAGGTACAGCACTAAAGTCACCAACACTGGATTGATCGCGATACAGTTTATCGAACGCATTAGTGACTGCCAGATTAAAACTCAGGTCGGCGGTGGCTTGCCATTCGCCGTACAGGTCGACTGTGGTGTAGCTGGGCTTAGTTAAGGCATACAAGCTGTCTACCCAACCCAGATCGTGATCCTGATGCAATGTATCGAACGTGATGGAGTTCACCCGTGTTACATTAAAGCCAATCTGCACATCGGCGTGCGGCGTATAATCTAAGCCTAATACCCAGGTGTCGCCACGAGAGTTACCTAAACCGTTAAACTCATAACCATTAATGGCAATATTACTGTATTCCGTCGTATACAGATCTGCGCGAGGGTCCAGTTCAGAATCGTTGCTGGAAAAACCAACGAAGAAGTCAAATTCACCCCAACGATAAGCCACGTCAAATTCGAAACCCTGAGTCTCAATGGTACCGATGTTTTCAAACAGTGCATCACCGTACAGGCGATTAAAAATCACATCGTCCAGTTGCGAATCATACACCGCAATTCTGGCATTCAGGTTGTTGTCGCTGTACTGCAAAGAGGCCTCGATGTTGGCTACAGTTTCCGGTACCAGATTGCTGCCGGTAACGGGTTCTTCAGAGCCATCATACAAATAACCATCAATGGTAAAACCATCACCAATTTCCTTGCCGCGAGCTGCTTCTGCGTAACCCAGACCAAATGTCCATTTGTCGGTCAAAGCGTATGACAAACCGGCATTAATACTCAGCTCGTTATCATCTTGTTGGGCTGGCGCTTCGGTAATGGGAGTGCCGTAATAATCGTCCAGCAGGATTTTTTGATCATATTCATACTGATCATAGCGGGCACCATAACTCAGACGCAATGCATCGGTGACGTCGGTATAACCCTGGAAGTACCAGCCTGTAACACTGCCTTCCTCGGCGTGATTTTCTTCCGCCTGGGGAATAGCATAGCCACTTTCTACTGAGTCATCACGATAGTCGACACCATAGATAAAAATGTGATTTCCGACTTCACTGGTGTTGCGAATATCCAGTCCGAAGGTGTCTATGGTGGCGAGCCAGTCAAAACGACCACCGCGAAATGCAGATTCTGTTTGATACGCGGTGACTTCCAGGTTGACTAATTCGCTGTGGGCGTAACTATAGTTGGCCACCACAGTTTCTCTTTCAGCCTGGCTCGGATATAAAGGCGCACCTTCAGGAACTTCCCAGTTGGGGCGGGCACTGAATTGTCCCTCTTCGTCACGCTTTTCATAGCTGACGCTCAGATATTGGCGATCGGTGATGTTACCGCTCAGCTTAACAAAGGCCATGTCCTGCTCTGCAGCTGTACCCAACACTTCGTTGCCGTCACCGTCTTCAAAATTGTTGCGTTCTACGTCGCTGTAGTAGCCTAAAAGTCCCCATGAGTCACTGAGCTTTCCGTATAAACTACCACTGACCCGACGGCCATCATTGGTGAATTCGCTCCACTTGAATTTACCACCAAATTGCTGATCTGCGCCCAGCAGGTCGTTGGCGTCTTTTGTTTTGAAACGGATAGAGCCGCCAATAGCGCCCGGGCCGCTGGTGGCTTCACCGGCACCTGCCTGTACATCCACTTGTTGTAACAGATCAGGGTCGATATTTACCCGGCCGATATGGTGGAATAATGTAGAGGTTTGTTGAGCACCATCTACAGTGACATTTAGCAGAGAGTCTTCCAGACCGCGAATATAGATTTTTTGAGCGACACCGACTGAGCCACCAACGGAAACCGAGGGGGTCGCCCGAAATACGTCAGCCAGGTCATTAGCCTGATAGGTTTCGACTTCTTCTGCGGTAATAATCGAGTTAGTCGCAACACCTACGACGGTAATTTTTTCAAAATCTGTACTTTTTGTTTCTTCTTCGGCTGTAGCCGCGAAAGATGAAACACCCGCGAGGCAGATACTGCCTGCTAAAACTAGTTTGTTCACTTGGCACCTTTGTTTCAATAAATAATAATGATTATCATTAATAGTCAAGGTGAGGGACAGCACTTTTACATTTTTTACAATTTTACGTTAAGGTCGGGAGTTGGTCTTTTTTGGCATAACTCGTTCTTTTTGATACGGATGGTGTGACATAGATGAAAACAATAACTGTTCGTATTATTATGGCTGACTGCAAAAACGGAGCCGGGACGAAAGAGCATTTTGCGCTTCGTTTTTTAAAAGAATGAAAACACACAAGCACTGGCGCTGAGTAACAATCAGATGATGGCCAGCATTATTCAGGTAAAGCAATGAAAACGACTCTACTCACTACACTTTCTGTTTCCATGTTAACAATGACCGGTTTGTCTGCGGATGAACAATACAATCACTTTCCCTCACTGGAGGCTCCCGATACTACCGTCGCGCTGTGTAATCTGAACAAGTTCAATGCCAGACTTGCCGGTATTGTCGAACAGTCTGAGATCGGTGTTGAGGATATGCTCAAAATACATGAATTAACCTACACCCTGGAAAACGCAGTACAGCGTTTGCAGCAAGACTTGGAGGGCATCGCAGCTGAACTGGAAAAGACTCACAAAGGTTCAGAAGCAATGCAACAGGACACAGTGAAATCATCTGCGAATGCATATCTTAAAGCGCTGAGCCCAATACTTGCGCCGAAACACTGTGGCTAATTTATAGGCCTGCGATTATGCCAACGCACGGGAAATGCTGAGCCTCGTGTGTTGGCCTCCTGACACTAATCTATTGCCGTGGTACCACAACAGCCATTATCAAACCGCCGGTAGCAATATTGCGGGCAGTTACCGTTGCATCAATGGTTTGCAATTGTCGCCGGGCTAAGGCCAGTCCCAATCCAAAGCTGTTACCGTCTGCCGGACGAGACGTGTCCACCCGAAAAAAGGGTCTGAAGATCATTTCCAGAAATTGTTCTGCGACACCAGGTCCTTCGTCTGCAATGGTAATTTCATAATGCGCAGTGAGTTGCCGCATAGCAATGGTTACGGTTCCTCCGGCAGGTGTGTAGCGCAGAGCATTGCGCAGGATATTTTCTATTGCCTGACCCAACATGCGATGATTGCTGTTACTGATCAGGGCGGCTTCCGGCATCGACACCTCGATGTTTCTATCCGGGTATTCGAACTTACCGTCCTCGGTCAGCACATGAATGAGGTCCACCAGGTCCAGAGATTCGCTGCGCATCGCTGGGCGCTCGTTTTCCAGCCAGGACAAAGACAGGGTGTCGTCCACCAGTTTCCGGATGTGTCGGGATTCTCGCTGAATACGCGCTACCCGCTCGTTGCTTCTTACGTTGTTGTTTTGTGTTACCGTCAGGTTTTCCAGTGCGATATCCAGCCTGGAAAGGGGCGTACGTAGTTCGTGGGACAGATCAGTAATCAGTTGCCGTTGCCGAAGAATAAGCTCGCCGATGTGATCCGCCATTTTATCAAAGGTTTCCGACAGTTGGGCCAACTCGTCATCGCGGTTGCCCAATTGTTGGCGAACCCGTACCTGAAACTGCCCTGTGGTAAAGGCCCGGGTTGCGGATTCCAGACGCTTAAGTGGGATCATGATGTGACGATAAAGTACCAGCGACAACAGGATTAAAATCGCCAGTGGCAGCACCACCTGCAGTGCGATACGGGTAATATTCCACAACGATCCGGGCCGCATTCGCACCGGAAGTTGCACCAGCAGACTGGTTTTCCCGTCCGAAAACGGCAGTTCCATGATAGGGTTATAGTCAAAATATAAGTGAATTTTCCAGTCAACACTTCTGCCCATATTAAATCCACTGTAATCATCGTAGCGAGCCGTGCTGCCGGCAATATGACTGATGTCAGCCCGTGCTACCGCTGCCCAGGTGTTTTCCCGATGTTGTAGTTCATCCAGCCAGGCCTGCAGTTGATTTATATCATTTCCGATATACAGGGCTTCCGCTTGTTCACTCCACTGTTGTAATTGCTCTCGGTCTGGTTGCGCAATCAGGCTCATGTCATATTCAATCTGTGCAATGGCCATATCGATGATGTAAAAAAGGCAGACAACGCCAGCCCCAATGATCAGAAACAGTTTCCAAAAGAGTGTGCGCGTCATTGCAAACAATAACCCTTGCCATGTACCGTTTGTAAACAGCTGCCATCCCAGCCAGCCGCGGTGAGTTTGCGCCGGAGCTTGCTGATGTGCATGTCCAGGCTGCGGTCATATTGACTGTATTGACGGTGAAACACGGTTTGATAAAGATATGCTTTAGACAATACTTCTCCGCGGTTTTGTATCAGCATGTAGAGCAACCCCATTTCCGTTGGGGTGACAGTGACTGATTGCTGATTAATTTCAACTTGCTGCTGGGCTTTATTCAGGGTTAAATTCTGGTGGCTAAGCACCTGATCTTCAACAGCCTTTGGTCTCATAGTGCGTCTTAAAATGGCATCCACCCTGAGCAACAATTCTTCTTTGTTAAACGGCTTTGCCATGTAGTCATCGGCTCCGGCACTTAATCCCTGAATGCGTTCCTGCTCTGCGTGCCTGGCGGAAACAATCATTACAGGCGTCGCGTCGGTTTTACGCAGCAAATTGAGCATAGATAAACCATCTCTGACAGGCAGCATTAAATCCAGTAACACCAGGTGGTAACTTTCACATAATGCCTTGCTCAGCGCTTCTTCACCGTCATGACATTGGTCCACCTGGTACGCTGAATCAGAAAGCAATTGCTTCAACTCATCATTCAGGTATTTATCATCCTCTACCACCAGAATCCTGGGCGTGGTTCTGTTGAGGTCGTCGCATGTAGATAACGGAGTCATGGTGTGTTCTCAAATAAATTATCAAAATCGTTGCGTTTAGCCGGGAACGACTAACGCTTTATCTCGCTGCATCCGGTCAATCAGGAATTCACGGAAGTTGCCAGGGAAAACACTGTTTAACGGACAAAAGCACGCTGTCTGCTAAAAAAGTGATAATGATTGTTATTTATGTTTGTGTTGGAGGTTGAATTTAACACACAGGCATTTTTGTGGCAATTGGCGGCTGTCTTTAGTGATTTATCGTGCTATTGATGTTCCTGAATCCGGATCCGGGTGAGTAAAACGAGTAGCAGAATACAGAGTGCGATCAGCATAATCTGTAATTGCCAGGTGTGTTTTACCAGGTAAACAGACACCGAGAAAGTAAGCAGGATCATGGCAATCGCTCTGCCACGCGTTTTGCTGGATATGGTTTTACTTTCTTGCCACTGGCGCAATGAGCCCCCCACCCAGCGGTTATTCAATAGCATTCTGTGAAAGCGGGGAGAGCTGCGATCAAACAACCACAGTGCCAGGATCAGAAATGGCGTGGTGGGTAAAATCGGAAGGAATGCGCCGACTACTCCCAGGGTGATACACAACCACCCAAGGAGAATATAGGTCAGTTTTTTCAGCTTCTGCACCGGCATGTGAAAAGGTCCTGGTGGCCATCATCCGCTAAGTTTATCACTGATTGAATTGAGAAAATGTACAGAGTCCTGGCATTATTTCTCGATAAACGCTTGCTCAATCACATAGCTTCCTTGCCGGCGGGAAGTTGCTCTGCTAAATCCCCAGCCGTCCAGCAATGTCATCAGTTCCTGCAACATGGCGTCGTTCCCGCAAAGCATAAACCTGTCGGTATCCGGATTTAACGGTGGCATGTGGATATCCTTCATTAACTTACCGCTGCTAAGTAAATCCGTAATACGACCTTCATGAGGGGTTTCACCACCGGGAATATTCAGGCTGTTAAATTGATAATTCTCCCTGGTTACCGTCGGGTAGTAGACCAGTTTTTCCCGAATGATATCGCCAAAATATTCATTGTTTGGCAATTCTCTGGTGATTTTATCCTGATAGGCCAGTTCTGAAATCCAACGGGTACCGTGTACCAGGATAACCTTGTCAAACTGCTCATAGATGTCGGGATCCTGAATCACACTCATAAAGGGGGCCAATCCGGTTCCGGTAGACAGTAAATACAGGTGTTTGCCCGGCAACAGATGGCCTGCGACCAGGGTGCCGGTTGGCCGAATCGTCATCATGATTTCTTCACCTGGTTGAATGTTTTGCAAGCGGGAGGTGAGAGCGCCATCAGGAACTTTTATGGAGAAAAATTCCAGTTCTTCCGCATAATTGGCACTGGCAATACTGTAAGCGCGCAGTAGTGGTCTCCCTTCAACTTCCAGTCCAATCATCACAAATTGGCCATTTTCAAAGGTCAGGGCGTCGTCCCGGGTTGTGTTGAAACTAAATAATGTATCGTTCCAGTGGTGAACTTTTGTGACTTCAGCCTTGATCATATTCCGCATTCAACCTGTCCTCTTTTAATAAGTGTTCCTGATACGTCCTTTTCACCTTATTGGGGCAAATTCGGGTTTTAAGAACTTTTCATGCTTAAACTTAACAAATAGATAACAATTTAAAATAATAATGATAATGGTTATCATTTGCAATGTGTCACCAAATGATCCAGGATAATACCTAACAAAGCAAGTGATTCTTTTTAAGTAAGGCAAAAAATACCATGTTGCTGGAAGACTATTCAGAAAAAAACACACACAACCAAAGCCATCCAAAGTTGCGCTTTTTGTGCCCCCATCATCGGGACTGGGTATATTTTAACTCCCAGGAGGCGCTGGCGTCGCTGGAACAAATGCAATTGAAAGGCGAGTTTTTACTTGAGCATCATAAGTATCAGGAAGCGTTGCCACTGATTGGTTGCGCCTGGGAAACCGTGGAAATATTGCTAGAGTTATATACAGGGGAGCGCAGTACGTTAGTTACCCGCTTTGGTTGCCTCACGGTATTGCTCGACAATTGTTTTCGCCGCCTGAAACAAAAGGTATGTGCGGAGCATGTCTGCAAACAGGCGGTAGAAACCCTGAAAACGTCAGTGGAACAGTTAGATCCGACATCGGACGCCTATGAATATGTGAATCAGTGTATTGCACAACTGCAAAAACCGGAACTCTTCCGATTTTATCTGATGCCTATACCGGCTTCACAACGCAGCGTTGCAATGCATTAGGTTGATGTGCAATGGCTGAAATATGTTTCAACCTGGCGTTCTCGGCCATGGAAAAAGAGATTCGACACGGCTTGCAGCCTGACAACCCTGCCTTGCTGGACGCTTACATTGCGATGGCTGATAAATTAGTTGAAGAGTCAAATTGCCAGCAGCAGAAAATCAACATCCTGCACCGGGTGGCGGACAATTTACTGGAGGTCATTTGTGATACCTATCTGGCAGAACACTGGCGTCATTGTTGTCTGGACGTGATTTACAAGCCAATGCTCGCCCTTGAACAGCTGGCCAATTGCGAAGGACGTCGTCGTCAGGTGCTCAGGTTGCAACGAGAGGTAAACTGCCTCGGACAGTATTTTTTTAGTTAAATGATGAACAGTGTAAAGGAACTAATTCAATGAGCGGTAAACGCATTGAAAAAGACAGTATGGGCCAACTTGAGGTACCTGCTGATGCCCTGTACGGCGCGCAAACCCAAAGAGCGATCAATAATTTTCCGGTCAGTGGTTGCCGGATGCCTGAACCGTTTATCAAAGCGCTTTTGTTGGTAAAGCAGGTGGCGGCGGAGGCCAATGGTAGTCTGGGTGGTTTGACCGAAAAGCAGGCTGAAGCTATTCAGAAAGCCTGCCAAAGCTTGCTCGCACAAGCGGATTTAATGAGTCATTTTCCCGTTGATGTGTTTCAAACCGGCTCCGGTACAAGCAGCAACATGAATGCCAATGAAGTAATAGCCCGGGTGGCAAGTGCTGACTCGGAGTTGGCCATTCACCCCAATGACCATGTTAATTATGGGCAAAGCAGCAACGATGTCATTCCCACTACCATTCACGTCAGTGCGGCCCTGGAAATCAACAATCAATTACTACCCGCTTTATTGCACTTACGTCGTACCTTAAAAAGTAAAGCTGAAGAGGTGGGGCATCATTGTAAAACTGGCCGAACGCACTTAATGGATGCTATGCCGGTGACGATGGGGCAGGTGCTAACTGGCTGGGCAAATCAGGTTGAACAACAACTGCGCAACCTGGAAGCGGTATTGCCGTCGCTCCACAAGTTAGCGCAGGGGGGCACAGCAGTAGGCACGGGAATTAACGCCCACCCGGAATTTGCCAAAACGTTTTGCCAATTGCTGAAAACCAAAACGGATGTGGCGTTTAAAACCGTGGATAACTTTTTCCCGCTGATTTCGTCACAAGATACCGTAGTGACCATTTCCGGTGTTCTTAAGTCCATTGCCGTCACCCTGATGAAATTCGCCAATGATTTACGCTGGATGAATTCTGGCCCCCTGGCCGGTTTAGGGGAAATCGCCTTACCGGCGTTGCAACCGGGTTCTTCCATTATGCCGGGCAAGGTCAATCCGGTGGTGCCCGAATCGGTGGCCATGGCCTGTGCTCAGGTTATTGGTAATGACACCGCGATCACTGTGGGAGGGCAATCGGGTAATTTTGAACTGAACGTGATGTTGCCGATGATCGCCTGCAACCTGCTGCAAAACATACAACTGCTCAGTAATAGTGCGGTATTGCTGGCAGACAAGGCTATTGAGGGCTTTACCATAAATGAGGATAACTTAAATCATGCACTAGATCGGAATCCCATTTTGGTAACAGCCCTCAACTCTATTATTGGTTACAACAAAGCCGCTGAGATTGCCAAGAAAGCCTATGCTCAGGGGCGACCCGTAGTCGATGTCGCCGCTGAAGAAACAGACTTTTCGGTAACTGAATTACAAGAAATGTTATCACCTAAGAAACTGACCAAAGGAGGCTAAGATGATGATGGCGACTGCAGCGCGAGCATTGTATACGAACCCGGAGGAATTGTACGAAGAGTGGCAATTCGTTATACGACAAGGCAATGAGTACTTTGAGGCTCAGGAGTTCCGTATCGCAATTGCGCGCTATCAGCAGGCCATCTCTCTCGCCACCAGGTTGCAGGATAACTACAGTGATTTTCGAATGGCGATCATGGCCGTCATCGTCAGCTATCACAATCTGGCTGATTGTTATCTGGCGTTGGAACAACCAAATCAGTGTCTCAGCGAGTTATTAAGCGTTCATGAAAAGATGATGCAACTGATTCATTCCGTATCGCATCAGTCGGAGCAGAACCAGGACATCGCCTTTTGGGGTGCGAGGCGAACTTATACAGCATTAATGCTGCATAAAAAGGAGCATCCCCAATCATTTCAAGCTGGTCATTTACACCAAATGGCGGAATTATCTAATCAATACCGAAAGGAGTTCTTATGTTAAAGTTCCTCGGAAAGCTGTCCTTATTGTGCCTGCTTTTTATCGCTCCCCATGTTTTTGCGCATGCCGGACATGATCATAGTCACTGGAGTGCCGATCTCTATCACTATGCGTTGTTGGCAACATTTTTCATTACTTTGATCGCAGTGCTTTTCGGCTTAATCAACTTCTTCACGGAAAAATCTGTGCAGACCAGAGGCAATGCTCAGGAGGGAAATCATGTTGTATAACACGCTCGATTTAATCGACAAGCTTTGCGGTTTTGAACGGGTATCAGCCCATTGCGATATTCCCTGTAAAGTCTATGATCCGGCCATTGCACAGTTTGCCGCTCTCAGTGTTGTTCGATTTTTGGATCTGATTGGCGAACTGTCAGACAAAGACAGCCTGAGTTTGGATGAGCAGGCAAAGCTGACCCGCCTGGTGCAAGAAAAAGAACTGCACGCAGCCAAGGTGAAGGACGAAGTCGTGGTGATTTGGGGAGATTATTTTAAAGAACCACAAATCACCGCTCACCCAAACGTTCATCAGTTAGTGCACAGCATCATGCTGGCCGGTTCGGCCTGTAAACAATCCATTCAACGCGACAATGGCGTAAAGTTACTGGAACTGGTGAATCAGTTTGCAGCCATGTATTGGCAGACCAAGAATGTGAAAACGTTTATCACCACATCGCCTTATCTGCCCAACGAACAAGTTGTGTACCCAAGGCTTGATTAAAATCCTGAAAGTGACAGGTAGCAGCATGACGCCTACCTGTAAACCCGGTGACTTTATCGTTATCTTGCGTCATTTTTTCAGGATCAACATCAATGATGTGGTGGTGATTCAGCATGAACATCTGGGAATGCTGATTAAACGCGTAGCCAGTGTTGATAGCCAGGGGGTGATGCTCAAAGGCGATGATGCCCGCAGCATCAGTAGTGATAAAATCGGTAAAGTTGCCCGCCAACACATCATGGGTAAACTGCTCTTCAGGATTGCTAAAAAGCAGTAAGCCGGAATAGCCTGCGACTTTTACCGGCGATCAACCTAAATTGAATGGGATAATTGCCAAATTTTTACTATTCTTTGCTGATAGATTCTTTGATATCAGGATTGCCCCTTTTGGTTTTTAAACGTTTGCTTTGTCGATGGCAACTCACCGCTGCCTGGTTGCTGTTATCTTCTCTGTCAGGTTTCGCCTCTGAACAACATCATTTTACCGCAGCAACACCAGCAACGTTACAGCGAATTTCCACTTCAGAAGGGTTAAGCCAGGGCACAATTAATCACTTTTTTCAGGATAAAACGGGGTTTGTCTGGTTGAGCACAGCCGAGGGGCTTAACGTTTACAACGGCTATTCTGTGCGCTCTTTTGAACACCCTGATTTAGCGTTGAGAGGGGCATATTTCCATTTTGTTACTCAAGACAAAAATGGCCTTTACTGGATCTCTATTTCTGAGCGGGGCCTTTACACATATAACGATAAAACCCATGAGCTGACATTACAGTGGAGTAGTATTGAGGATTACCAACGCGATGTGCTGCGCTTTTACGAAGATGAGCAGGGCGAAAGCCTCTGGTTTTTCACCTCAAACGGAATTTTAACTTATTCCTATACGCAACAGCAGTTTTCTGAAGAGCCGCAGGTACTGGAGAATTTTGGGGATGAACAGTTTATCACCAGTAGTGCCAATATCGCAGGGGATATCTGGCTGGGCACCAATAAAGGACTGGTGCGATACTCCGCAAATAACGGCAGTACTCAGGCCATTGAGTTTGTCACTGTCGCCTCGTCTTCACAATCCAATGTATACCAGCAAAGGGTTCGGCAACTGGTGAAAGACAAATACGACCGCCTGTGGGTTGCGACAGCCAATGGACTATTCGTACTGGAAAACGAACAATTGCTTTCTGCAGGGGAAGGAGAGAGCCAACAGCTGTTCGTAAAACCCTTAGTCCCGAATCTGCAGTTTCATGATTTGATACTGGAAGATGAGCGCATCCTTGCCGCTTCAAACAAAGGGTTATTGGCCATTGATCTGGATAGTTTACAACGGGAGACGTTACTGCAGTTTTCCAATTCCAATCAGGATATTTATAATGATCGGATCATTAAGTTATTCAGAGACAAAAACCAAAATTACTGGTTAGCCTCCAATGCGCGCGGGGCGTATTTATGGAATCCCAAAACCGAGGCGTTTAGCAATTATTACAACAGTGGTCGTGGTCAAAAAATACTGAGTAGTAACGAGGTTTGGGATATTGAAGAGACCGCGCCTAATCAGCTTTGGTTGGGGACCTCTAATGGCCTGACTCACCTGGATCTGAACCAAAACACCAGTGAGTTTTGGTTTATGGTGGATGACCAGGAAGGTCTGTTGTCACAGGTATATCAGATACAACAACGCGCTGAAAATGAACTTTGGCTGGCTACCAGTGAAGGTATCAAACGCTTTGATTTTCTGGCTAAACAACAAATTCCGGTGCGGTTAGCCGATGAAAAACAGCGCGCCATATTTGCTGATCAGCAGTCGTTTTTATTTGTGGATTCAAAAGAACGTATCTGGCTTTCCACTCTGGACTCTTTTTACCTGTACATGCCGGACAGCGGCACACTGACCGAGTTAACGAATCTCAAAGCGGTGATTAATCCGTATTTCAGCTTTGGTTTTATCGGTGAAATTCCCGGTACTGATACCATGATATTGAGTGTTTCAGGGCAAATTTGGGGCGTGGATACCCGAAGTTTCGAACCCCGGCTGATATATGAGCTGGAAAACTATTCTCCGCAGGAGTTTGTTTATGTGGACAGCTGGACGCTGGACCCACAAAACGGACTGGTTTGGTTCAGTTTTACCAGCCAGGGGCTGGTGGCCTTAAATTACGAAGATTTTAGCTTGGCGAAACAAACCAATCACCTGAAGTCTGCCGGTATTGGGGTGGCCTATGGTTTGTTGCAGGACAGCAATCGGCGCGTCTGGTTTAGCTCGCATCGGGGAATTTTTAATCTGGGCCTGGACAATGCCCATCTGATGAACTTTGATTTGTCTTACGGCCTTGCAGCCCTCGAATATAACGGCGGAGCCTGGAAAAAACTACGCTCCGGGCAAATGGTGTATGGCGGTGTAAAAGGCATTACGCTTTTTAACCCGGATAATATCGGGGTGGGGACAGATCCTCACAAGCAGGTGGTAATTGATGACTTTAACATCGCAAATCGCGACACGCCGGTTACCTTCAGCAACCTTGCTGAGCAAGTGTTTGAGCTGGATTACAATGATGCCGGCATTCACATCAGTTTTTCGACCCTGGGGTTTGAACAGCAACAGCAGGTGCAGTATCAGTATTCGCTGCAAGGCAGGGAACTCACGGAATATCCACTCACCTACGCCAATGAGGCGCGTTTTTCTCAGTTGGCTTCCGGCACCTACGAATTTACCGTCCGGGCAATCTCACCGGTAACCGGTTTTTCCACCAGACCCAGTAAAATAGTTCTGAATGTCGCCTATGCTCCCTGGAATTCGCCCTGGGCCAGATTGAGTTACGTTTTGTTGCTGTTATGCATACTGGCTGCCTTTATCTATCGCAGACGCATTAAACAACGCGTTATTCTGGCGATGAACAAAGAGCTGGTGGACAGTGAGCAGCGCCTGAGACTGGCGTTAAAATCCAGTCAGAGCGAACCCTGGGAATGGAGTGACAAAGACCGGTTAATTCGCTATGTAGGGATTGTTGGTTACGACGCAGGTAAGCAAGAGCAAACCTTCCGGCAGCATTGTCTGAAAATTCACCCAGATGATCGCTCAGAATTTATGCGGGAGTGGAAAACGCTGTTTGATTCAGCCTCCGTTGATGCGTTTACCTTTACCTATCGCATGCGACAGGCTGACAATAGCTATCACTGGTTTCGCAATGTTGGCCAAATTTTAGAGAGAAACCCCAACGGTCAACCGAGGCTCATTTCCGGGCTGTTCACGGATGTGAATGAGGCACAAACGGCCGCCGCCAGTGCTCTGGTGTTTGGCGAAGCCTTTCGCAATACCAAGGACTGGGTGCTAATCATTGACTCAGATTTTAACGGTGTGATGGCGAATAATTCCTTTTACAAGGCATTTAACTATGCACCTGAAAGTCAGATCTCGTTGGGTGATGACGTGTTCAGAGGTTTGGGCAGTAAGATGCGTAAATACCGGCAGATCATGGAGCAGATGGGGATAGGTGAGCATTGGCACGGTGAGGATAGTATCGAAGTACGAGACAAAGGCCGGTGCCAGGTGCTGATCAATATCAGTTTGATCAGTATCGAAAATCGAGAAAAAAATCATTATGTGGTGATTTTTACCGATATAACTCAGCAGAAAAATGCAGAGGAAGAACTCAAACTGCTGGCCAATTACGATGCCCTGACGTTGTTACCCAACCGGACGTTATTACTGGATCGCATCGAGCACGCCATTCAGGTGGCGGATCGCAATCGCAACACCCTGGCATTGTTGTTTGTGGATCTGGACAGGTTCAAACAGATCAACGATTCATTGGGACATGACTATGGCGACAAATTGCTGCAGGTGGTTGCCAATCGTTTAAAAGAACGGGTGCGCAAGCAGGATACTGTGGCGCGATTAGGTGGCGACGAATTCGTGGTGCTGCTGGAGTCTTTTCAAAATGTATCACATGTCGGCGAAGTCGCTTTGGAGTTAAGTGCCTGTATCGCCGAACCTATCGAGTTATGCGAGCACAGTGTCAGTATTACGCCCAGTATTGGTATTGCCTTGTATCCCAGTGATGCCCGGTTACCGGAAGATTTGTTGCGGGACGCAGATATCGCCATGTTCCACGCTAAAAAGGACCCAGGGAAATGCTATCACTTTTATACTGAGTCGATGGACACCGAGGTGCGCAATCGCCTGCAAAAAGAATCGTTGATCAAACGGGCCCATGCCAGCCAGGAATTCGTCAATTATTATCAACCCATATTAGACGCGAATACCGGCCAGGTGGTGGGGGCAGAACTGTTACTGCGCTGGGTCACCAAAGACGGCATTGTACCGCCAAATGTCTTTATCCCTATGGCCGAGCAGATTGGCCTGATCATCCCCATGACTAACGACGCCTTAAGACGCGGACTAACAGATACGCAACACTGGCGCGCCAACATTCCCGACTTTTATCTGTCTGTCAATTTGTCCGTTACCCACTTTGAGCAGGATGGGGTGGCGGAAGGCATGGTTTCGCTACTGCATGAGTTTGGCTTACCGGCCTCGGCGTTAAAAGTTGAAGTGACTGAGAGTGCCCTGATGTCTCACCCGGAAAAAGCCATTACTACCATGGAGCGTTTTCAGGCATTGGGGGTGCAACTTTCGCTGGATGATTTTGGTACGGGTTATTCCTCTTTTGCGTATTTAAAACGCTTGCCCCTTAACATTGTCAAACTGGACCGCAGTTTCGTAGCGGGCATTGGAACCGATAAGAAAGACGAAACCATTGTGGAGGCGATTCTTGGGCTGGCACAAAACCTGGGTTTGCAGGTGGTGGCTGAGGGTGTAGAAACCGAGCAGCACAGTGAGTTTCTCAGGACCCGTACCTGTCAGTTTTTCCAGGGGTTCTATTATGCCAGACCGATGGGCCGGGCCGAGTTTGACGGGTATTTGCAAGCTAATCTCAGTCATGGTGAAACTTAAGCGCCTGCCTGGCACAGTGCAGCTCACCTTAACGCCTAACCGTTCCCTGAGCTGGCGACAAAGTTTGATCATAGTGTCTGCGATCGCACTATTTTGCCTCAGTATCGCGCTGGTCTGGTTTGTGTTGGGGGCCTGGCTGATTCTGCCGTTTGCCGGCCTGGAAGTGGGATTGTTGTTGGCACTGACTTATCTGGTATCCAGAGCAACTTACCAGCGACAAATTGTCTTGCTCAACAGCGAATACATTTCGTTTCAATCTGGTTTTCCGTCGGTAAAACGACAACTGTTGCTCAACAGAAAATTGGCCGAATTAATTCAATATCCCGCCACTCATCCGGAAGATGTTTTTCCGCTGTTTCTCAAAGATGCTCGTCAGCAGGTCAGGCTGGGCGAGTTCCTGAATCTGGAAGACCTGACGAAACTCATTAAAATCATGCGAACTGAAGGTATTCAGTTACGGCAAAAAAAGGCGTTAATCTCAATGCCTTTTTAGCGTGTCTGGACGCGATGAAGCAGGAGAATTATACGTTCAACAACCTTGAGAGGAGCACCGAATTGGACTAAGGTTAAAAAAGTAGGAGGTGCTCTATGCGCGTGTTAAATCTTCTGCCGTTGGTGCTGGTTCTCTTGTTTGTAAGCGGTTGCCAGACCACGCAACAATCCGCTGTTCAGGTAAATCCCCACTTCCTGGATATGTCCTTTTCCGGTTACGAAAGCGTACCGGTGGAAACTGAGTCTGAGATCTTTGAGCTGAGCGACGAAGCCAAACGTTTTGTTTTTGATATACAAAGCAAACGTGATCGCTCCGGTTCTATTGAAGAGCTGATCAGTGCGATATTTGACCGGTCCAGCTTTAATATGATTTACGATAACAGTGCCAATACAACCGCGCGGGAAACCTTCGTTAATCGCAGTGCGAATTGCCTTTCATTGTCTATCATGACTTATTCTCTGGCACGGGAAGCGGGGTTTACCGTTACCTTCAGAGAAATTGAAATCCCCGAATATTGGACCCGCAAAAATGGTTTCAGTCTGTTAAATGGCCACATCAATTTGCGTATTTCTGAAATGGAAGAGCAGTCGTCGATTGTCTATGCGGAAAGCAATACCATGGTGGTGGATTTTGATCCCTTTTCACCGAAGAAGTACTTTCCGTCGAGATCGGTCAGGAAAAACCGCGTGTTATCCATGTTTTACAACAACAAAGGCGCTGATGCCTTACTGAAATCTGATTATCTGACGGCCTACGCCTATTTCAGGGCGGCAGTGAGTACTGACTCGCAGTTTCAGGATGCGTGGGCAAACATGGGCATTTTATACCGCATGACAGGGCATTACGACTGGGCGGAAAATACCTATCACGAAGCGTTGAAACTCAATCCGGACAATCTGACGATCATGGAAAATCTGGCTGTGTTGCATCAACATCAGGGGCGCTATGAGTTAGCCAAAGAATTGCTGGCAAAAGTGGAAACTCGCCGACTTTCTAATCCGTATTACCATTACAATTTAGGGGAACAGGAGTTAGAAGCCAGTAATTATCACGCGGCCATGTCTCACTATAAAAAAGCCATCAGATTAGATGCTTCGCATCACGAGTTTTATTTCGGCATGGCAAAAGTGCATGCACTGATGGGGGATCTGGAACAGGCGTTGCGTTATTTGCAACGGGCCAGAAGAAAAACCAACATTGATGATCTCAAAGATCATTATCAGCACAAGATGGATTTGTTTGCCAAACTCTAATCTGGTTAATTTACTGCAACGGACAATCAGTGGCTGTTTTGTACTGTTGATTATGGCTTTGCCGGTCAACGCAGGACAGGACTGTCGGGTTGATAATAGTCGAGTCAATGCCAATGGTTTTAGTCCACAGCAGCAGGCGTTATGGCAGGATCTGGTACATTTGAGCAGTGCCGCGATGCAAGGACGAAAAAGCGGCACCGAAGGCGCTCAACTGGCGAGACAGTACATTGCCCGGCGCTTTCAGGAGTCGGGTCTTGAACCATTGCCACAGAAACAAGGCCAGGATAACTCTGAGGAGACTGCTTCCTGGTTTCATACCTTTACCCCTCCGGGGTTGTTTACCCGTACCGAAGGTGCAAATGTTATCGGGCAAATCAAAGGACAGCATAAGCCGGATAAGTTTCTGGTGTTATCTGCTCACTATGATCATTTAGGAAAGCAAGGGCGCAAAATACACTTTGGTGCCAATGACAATGCCTCTGGGGTTGCCGCGTTGATTTATATTGCACAACAGCTGAGTCAGACGGGCAGTCATCATTCGATACTGTTTCTGGCCACTGACTATGAAGAAGCCGGACTGTATGGCGCGGCGGCGTTTGTGCAGCAGGGAATTCCGGAACATGCGGATATTTTAATGAACATCAATATGGATATGCTGGCACAACCTGGTCGCAACTGGACGCTCTATGTGGCCGGAACCCGCGGGTTTCCTGAGATCAAACCCGCCGTGGAGCGGGTGTTAGGCAACGCCCCGATATGTGCCGAAACCGGCATGGACAGAGTAAGTCGCAGTTATGATCGCAGTTACCGAATTGACTGGCGCAAAGCCAGTGATCATTGGGAGTTCGCCCAGCAGGATATCGCCTGGTTGTATCTTGGCGTCAAAGATTTCAAATATCACCATACGATTTACGACACCCCCGATAAGTTGTCCAGGCCCTTCTACACCGGCGTAGTGGAAACCGCGTGGCAGCTGGTGGTGGCAGTGGATAGTCACTTCAGTCATCCCAAATAAGCCGGGCAATCCCACTGTCCCTTTTTTCACTGTTTTTACCTTCGCATTTTTGCACCAATCTGTATCTTAAAAAATAATGCTGCACTAAAATGGTGCGAATAGGGCGGGGTAATTATTCCTCTTTAAGTTTATGTTATTGAATATTAAAGGATATTTTCTCTGGCATAGCTTTTGATAACAACTTTTCGTGGAACACACCGCTTTAAATTAGCCAAAATTGGGGAGCAAATTTATGAAATTAGTCAGTGCCATTATCAAGCCATTCAAGCTTGATGATGTCCGGGAAGCCATTTCGGACATCGGAATAGACGGCCTTACCGTCACAGAAGTGAAAGGTTTTGGACGTCAAAAGGGCCACACGGAATTGTATCGTGGTGCCGAATACCAGGTAGATTTTTTGCCGAAAGTGAAACTTGAAATTGCTGTACAAGATGATCAGGTAGAACGCTTGGTTGAAGCGATAGTTAACGCTGCTAAAACCGGGAAAATTGGAGACGGTAAAGTCTTTGTTTTCGATCTTGAACACGCCGTTCGTATTCGTACCGGTGAAACCGATAGCGATGCTATCTAAATAACACCAGGAGACAATAATGGAACAAGCATTTCACTTACAATATGCAATGGACACCTTTTACTTTCTAGTATGTGGTGCCCTGGTTATGTGGATGGCAGCCGGTTTTGCCATGCTGGAAGCGGGTTTAGTACGCGCCAAAAACACCACTGAAATTTTGACTAAAAACGTCGCATTGTTCGCGATCTCCTGCACCATGTATCTGGTGTGTGGTTATATGATCATGTATGACGGTTCACTGTTTTTATCCGGTATTCAGGATGTAGACGTTGCTTCAACCTTATCTGATTTCGCCAGTCGCGAAGATGGTTTTGAAGGTGGCTCAATCTACTCTGGTGCCTCTGACTTCTTCTTCCAGGTTGTATTTGTTGCCACAGCCATGTCCATCGTATCTGGTGCAGTGGCTGAGCGTATGAAGCTCTGGGCATTCTTGCTGTTTGCTGTCGTCATGACTGGCTTTATCTATCCGATGGAAGGTAGCTGGACCTGGGGTGGTCAATCTGTATTTGGCCTGTACACCTTGGGTGATTTAGGTTTCTCTGACTTTGCCGGCTCAGGTATTGTTCACATGGCAGGTGCCGCAGCAGCGCTGGCAGGTGTAATTCTGTTAGGTGCGCGTAAAGGTAAATACAGCGCAGACGGTAAAGTTAATGCAATCCCGGGTGCTAACCTGCCGTTAGCAACGTTAGGTACATTCATTCTTTGGATGGGCTGGTTCGGCTTTAACGGTGGTTCCGTACTGAAGTTGGGCGATATCGCTAACGCTAACTCTGTGGCCATGGTGTTTTTGAACACTAACGCGGCGGCTGCGGGTGGTTCAATTGCGGCCTTGTTATTGGCGAAAGTGTTGTTCAAGAAAGCTGACCTGACGATGGCGCTAAACGGTGCATTGGCTGGTCTGGTAGCCATTACCGCTGAGCCTTCAACACCATCTGCGTTGCAAGCAACTTTAATTGGCGCAGTAGGTGGCTTAATTGTGGTCTTCTCTATCGTTGGTCTGGACAAATTAAAAATCGACGATCCGGTAGGTGCTATTTCGGTTCACGGTAGTGTGGGTCTGTTTGGTTTGTTGGTTGTACCTCTGACTAATGACGGCGCAACATTCAGCGGCCAAATCATTGGCGCATTGACTATTTTCTTCTGGGTATTTGTTACCAGCTTCATCGTCTGGTTTGTACTGAAAACCGTGATGGGTATCCGTGTCTCTGAAGAAGAAGAGTACGAAGGTCTGGATAAAGTGGACTGCGGTTTAGAAGCTTACCCAGATTTTACGGTTAAAAGCTAACCGGACTGCTCAAAAGCTGAATAATAAAAATTCGAGCGATGCGTTAAAAATCCGAATCGCTCTCACAGCGTTCCAATTGGAACCGGGGAAAATCCCCGAATAGCTTCATATGCTATATGCCCTTTTTGCCCCGGTTTTACCGGGGCTTTTTATTTGGGTCATTGTTGAAAGCAGAGATCCTGTAGTATGGTATGACTGCCTGTTGACCCAAGCTCATAGTGCAAAACGCAACAGGCTCTGATATAGCCATAAACAATTCATTTCTGTTCGGGAGCCTGTCTTGAAAAAGTCCAGATTATTGTTGTCATTTTGTGTTTCTATGCTTGTTTTTAGCTTCACTGCCCACGGTTTTGACCGGATCACCGGCAAACATTTTGCTAGCCGTTCAGAGGTAATAGCCCAAAATGGCATGGTGGCTACCAGTCAGCCGTTAGCAACGCAGGTGGCACTGGATGTCTTAAAGGCAGGGGGCAATGCCATTGATGCGGCCATTGCAGCCAATGCCATGCTGGGGCTGGTGGAGCCGACCGGATGTGGTATCGGTGGGGATTTATTTGCGATTGTCTGGGATGCTAAATCCAAAAAGTTACACGGACTCAATGCCTCCGGACGTTCACCGCAATCACTGGAATTAAGTCACTTTAAAACTTTGGGATTAGATAAAATTCCTTCTTTTGGACCACTACCGGTATCTGTGCCCGGTGCCGTTGATGGGTGGTATCAATTGCACGACAAATTTGGCTCCCTTCCCATGGCCGAATTACTAAGCCCGGCTATTGAATATGCCCGCAATGGATTCCCGGTGACAGAACTGATAGCCCATTACATGGCACTCAATGAATCCCGAATCGGTCATTATCCCGGTTTTAACGATATCTTTCATGTCAATGGTGCAGTCCCGGCAAAAGGTGACATTTTTACCAATCCGGCGTTGGCTGCTACCTACGAAAAAATCGCGACCGGTGGTCGGGACGCGTTCTACAAGGGCGATATTGCCCGCATTATTGCGGCCTATATGAAAGAGCAGGGGGGATTTTTACAGTATGAGGATTTAGCCTCGCACACGTCTGAATGGGTGCAGCCACTGTCTACCAGTTATCGCGGTTACGACGTATGGGAACTCCCCCCGAATGGCCAGGGGATCGCCGCATTGCAAATCCTGAATGTGATGGAACTGTTTGATGTTGAAGAAATGGGCTTTGCTACTCCAGAATATGTTCATGCCTTTGTGGAGGCCAAAAAGCTGGCCTTTGAAGACCGTGCCAGATTCTATTCTGATATGGACTTTAATAAGCAACCCATTGATATGTTGATCTCCAAAGAATACGGTCTGCAGCGTCGTCAACTGATTGATATGAATAAAGCGGCAAAACGCTATGATGCCGGTCCGTATGAAGGCGATACCATTTATCTGACCACCGCCGATAAAGACGGCAACATGGTGTCTTTAATTCAGAGCAACTATCGCGGTATGGGCTCGGGTATGACGCCAACCGGCCTGGGATTTGTGTTGCAAAATCGCGGCGAACTCTTCGCTTTACAGGAAGATCATTTCAATGCCTATGCGCCAGGTAAGCGGCCGTTTCATACTATTATTCCGGCGTTTGTTACCCGTAATGGCAAACCCTGGATCAGCTTTGGTGTCATGGGGGGCGGTGCCCAACCTCAGATGCATGCTCAGGTGATCATGAACCTGATCGACTTTGGCATGAATTTACAGGAAGCCGGTGACGCTCCCAGAATCTTGCACAGTGGCTCCAGTCAGCCCACGGGAGAGATGATGGAAGATGGGGGATTTGTCAGCCTGGAAAATGGTTTTTCTGCTGAGGCACGACGAGCGTTGATCCGCAAAGGGCATACTTTGCAGGAAGTCTCGGGTTGGTTTGGCGGCTATCAGGCGATAATGAAAGATCTGAAAACCGGCGTGTATTATGGTGCGTCAGAGAGTCGCAAAGATGGACAGGCCGCAGGTTATTAACCTGTTAAAGCAATTGTTCACCCTTCAGCGGTTTTGCGATATTCTTAACTATCGCTTTTTATTCAGGATTTTTAATGCCACAAGCACAAAAAGGGATCTGCGCAGAACCGAATCTGCACGCCTTGTATTTGATGTTCAATGTTACTGACGAACAAGACGATCTTATCCGTGAAAAGTTGGCTAAAATTCTGAATATCTTTAATCATTATGATGAAGAGCACTACGAAGCCATGATCTCCGGGGTCGTCGCCATCGGTAGCAATTACTGGATGGAACTTTACCCCGGTGAATTACCACTGGAACTGGCTCCGTTTCCTGATATGTCCTGTGAAGATCGCAGCGCACCGGTTGTGCCCAGTGATCTGTTTATCCAGATAAGAGCCGATCGGGCCGACATTTGTCATGCCATTGGCGTTGAAGTTTACGAGCTGTTAAAACTGCATGTAGAGCTGGTGGAGCAGGTCAAAGGCTTTCGCTATCTGGATGGTCGGGATCTTACCGGGTTTGTCGATGGCACTGAAAACCCCAAAGGCATGAAAAAGTTAGATGTGGCTATTGTAGGGGATGAAGATCCCAGCTTTACCGGGGGCAGTTACATTCATGTGCAACGATACCGGCACAACCTGGATCGTTGGAATCAGTTGCAGGTGGAGGAGCAGGAAAAAATCATGGGGCGCACTAAGTCCGATGATGTGGAATTCCTGGCGCATAAAAAAGCGCGCTTTGCACACAGTAAACGAACCAGTATTAAGGATGACGAAGGCAACAGCCTTGAAATCCTGCGGCAAAGCATGCCTTACGGCAACATGAAGGTGCAAGGTTTGTTTTTTGTTTCCTGCTGCAAGAGTAGCCGTCCGTTTACTAAAATGCTGGAAAGTATGATCTTCGGTGATGAAACCGGTACTTACGATAAGTTGCTGGACTTTACCACACCGGAGACCGGAGCCGCGTATTTCGCTCCCTCTGTTGATTTTATTAAGCGCCTGGGCAAAATTCCGCCTTCCCATTTTTAGGGGCGATTACAGCTTGTTGATTTATTCTTCCGGGCAGTTCGGTAATGTGCAGGTCCGCGCAGTGCATATTTAAACAAAATTCTCTTCGCTTCCAGGCACTTATAGTGCTATTATCAAGGTCGGCCTTTGGTCAGTTATATTTTTGTTATCCGCTTAAGTTCTGCTTTACCCGTCAAACATTGTTTGGCGACCATGTACCTTCAGCAATTCCAAATTAGTAATTAAACAAGGCTCTACCGGCGCATTTGCGTCAAAATTTAATATTTTTATAGGTTTATTTTTATGTCTAAATTGACAGGTTCAGTTAAGTGGTTTAACGAAGACAAAGGTTACGGTTTCCTTACTCCAGAAGAAGGCGGTAAAGACGTATTCGTACACTTCCGCGCCATCAAATCTGAAGGCTTCAAAGTGTTGGTTGAAGGTCAACGCGTAGAATTTGAAGTACAAGAAGGTCAGAAAGGTCCTCAGGCAGCAGAAGTTGTTGTACTTTAATCCGTAACGGATTCTGATAAAAAACGCAGCACAGGCTGCGTTTTTTGTTTTTGGGGCAGATTAATTTGCGTAACCGCTACCAATCGCCCTGAAGGGCATTTGCAATTGCAGATCCGGTACCTGCTTAGCCACCCAGGCCGGGAAGGTATTGCTGTTTGGACCTGGAAATAAAGTGTATTCGTTGGCCCAGGGATATTGCGCAATGGCCTCACGCATTTGAGGGATCAGGGTTTCTGCTTTTTCCCCGGTCAGATGATAGAACTTTTCCGGTTTTGCGCCATACCAGTAGCGATCCGGAGAAATCGTATTGTATTGACGCAATGCCGGTTGACCGTGTCTGGTGCGCCAACCTACCACTTCATAAACAGTATATTCTGTTGCTTCTTTTTCTTTTATCGCTATCCAGCTGTGTACTGCGAACCAGCCACGCCAGCTATAGGCGTCGGCGGCGTAAAACTCAATAACGGCATCAGTATGCAACATCGGATTGACAGCAATTCCTGCGGGGGCACGGCTTGCTGTCCTCCAGTTGTTTCCGGAACAAGACAACAGCGCGAATAGTGCAACAACTAAAATCAGCTTTAACTTCATCGTTCACCGACATTTGCAGATAATATGTGTCGTTGCGTTGTAACAAATTGGCTTACAAACACCAAGACAAACTCGACAGACAGCAGCCAAAAACGGTCAGTTTACAGTACAAAGATTGTGCCAGGTGAAAAAGCAGCTATAGTGAAGCTGTAAACACAGGTCACTAAATTCAGGGAGAGAAACATGAATGCGATGGTAGTTCACCCACCTCACGCTAAAACAGATCGGTTGAGTTGGTTTAAGACATTTTCAGACTTTTTGGTGATTGCGCTTATTCTGTTGGCCTATTGGGGGATAACTGAATATCTGCACAGTCAACGGATGGAAATCGCCCAACAACCCCTGGTGAATGACTTTTATTTGGTGGACTATTACCGAATAAACCCGGCATCAGATTACAAATTCCGCTATGTGCCATTACGGGTGACGAATATCTCAGCAACCCAGTTGAGTTTTGTTCGGGGTAATTACGGCCATAATAAACCAGCGTCTATGGATAAACATGTGCAGTTTGACGCCGTGTTAAATTACAATTATTTCAACAAGGAAAGCCTGCAGGTGAGCCGGGCTGAATTTAACCAATGGGTGGATGAAGGTATCGTATATGATGCCAGCCGGCCGGAAGGTATCTATATCAATGGTTGGATTGTATTGCGCCCGATGGAAGCCGTTATTGGCAGTGAGCGCAATGAACGTTTTCTCGCGGCAGCCCCGTCGCGATAGGTGCTCATGGGGCTATTTGTCGGTAGCGTTTAAATAGTCTTGCCAGGCTTGTTGATATCCTGCACGGCGTCGATGTTGACGGGAGTTGAGATGGTTCTGCCAGTCCTGAGCGTCGGTTACCGGTCCGATATGGCACAATTCACAATATTGTGGCGCGGCTTCTGGCGGTGCTGTGAGATATCGATGAAGTTGTGGTTGGGGGCTGTCTGACCACGCATAGGTGATGGCGGCTGTACTTTTAACCTGTTTATCGCGATCGACATTGCGTATACGGTAACCCGGAAATTCACCCGGTATAAATGGCATCTGTCCTATATGTCTGAAACTGCCGGGCTCTGCCAGGCACTCAATATTCCAGTCACAATAGGGCTTTACATCTTTTGAGGTGATATAGCTCAGTCTGGCCCCGTTTGATGCCAACAAATAATGTTGTGAGTAGCGTAAAAAGGCGTTGAGCAATTTCCGGTTTAACAGGTTACTGTCTTCCCCCTGATGCCAGCTTTGACCGGGGCGACGAGGCCCGGCATTGGGAACTAACGGGAACTGAAAAATAGTAACGTCAAATGACGCCTTTAATTTATCCCGCAAACTGTCAGGTTGAGTAATATCAACTTCAAACATTACCCGTTGCCCGGCTTCCTGCAGTGTATCAATGGCATTGAGTTGATACTTGTCGCGCAGCTGTTGTTCAGAATCTAACACACTGGCGGTTATCTTAAGGGTGGGCCAACGTCTGGCGAGTGCCGCCGAAAAAGACAAATCACCGTCACCGATGGTGAGTACCCGCCATGTTGCCTGAATATGCATAAGGAAAAGTCTGTATTGCCATGAGATAAAATTACCGGGAAGCGATTATAACAACTTATGGAAAATTTTATCTAAATCGCGAAATGCGGTTATCATTACCCAACGCCAAAACCACCGTCATAAGGAAGTCGATGCGACCATGTTACAACTGCAAGTAGGAAGATCTATTAAATGGCGTGCTATTTTTGTAGAGTCGGCGTTTATCGGCGCCAGTATTCTGTTGGCCTTTGCGTTACAGGATTGGGACGAAGCCAAAGACATCGAAGAACGAACACAGATTGCCATGTGCAATGTGAAATCGGAACTGAGCTTTAACCAGGTGCTGATCGAACGTGGATATTTGCCAAAGCAAAAAGGCTTGTTAGCCAGCATCAATGCTGTTGTGGCGGTTACCCAACGAGGCGAAGCGGCTAATCTATCACTGGCTAATCTGGAGCAAATGTTAGTGCAGGAATCATTGCGTTACTCTGCCTGGTCATTAGCGGCGGAGTCGGGTTATATGCTACACGCCAATTTTGAGCTTGCCACCGAAATTGGCGCCGTTATTGATTTTCAGAAAGACAGTTATCAACCGGTAATTAATAGGCTGAATGAAGCCTTGTTTGACTCCGGGCAAACATTCAATGATGAACCCACTTCTTCACAGGTAAAGTTACTCAGCCTCACCAATGAATGGATATCAAAAACGCGCTATCTGCAAAGCAAATACGAGCAACTATTTGGCAGAGAAGATTTTATTAGCCTGGCCTGTTTGTAAGCGACAGTTAAATTGCAGTTTTTCTGGTTGTTCAAGATCGTTCACGATTTAAAGTGTACGGAAGTTGTTATGCATTCACGGTTTTTATTCGGCAGAACAGTTGATTATAAGAGTAAACTATCGACTGAAGTAGATATTAAGTCTTGAATAGCGTATGTCTAAAGCTGACTATTGCAGCTACAATATTCTACTCAGTGGACTGGTTACTCCATTTGCACCTTGTTGCAAAACATGGGTGTAGATTTGTGTGGTTTTAACGTCTGAATGACCCAATTGTGTTTGCACTGTTCTGATATCCGCACCACTTTGTAGGAGGTGGGTGGCAAATGAATGCCTTAACGTATGGGGAGTAATTGGTTTCTCTATGTTTGCTAATACCGCCGCTTTTTTAATGGCTTTTCTGACACCTGTTGGATGAAAGTGGGGCCTTCTTATTTCACCTGTTGCAGGGTCTGCGCTAAGTTGTCTTGAAGGAAACAAATACTGCCAGGCCAACGACTTATTGGCGGCAGGGTATTTTCTGGATAGTGCGTTTGGCATCCAAACGCCTGCATAGTGTTCATTTTTAAGATCGAGCTGTAAATACTCATCGGCTTGCACTATTTGGTTCCTGAGCATCGGAATAAGCTCAACCGCCAGTGTAACCACACGATGCTTAAGCCCTTTACCATGCCAGATACGAACACATTTATAATCAAAATCTATATCCTGAACCCGTAATTGCACAGCTTCCATCACGCGCAATCCACTGCCATACATCAAGCCCGCAATTAAATAGTAGTGCTTGTCTAAAAAAGACATCAGTAATTTGACTTCATCTGGTGTCATGACTATGGGTAATTTGGGTTGCCGTAGACTGCGGATAAATGACAAGTTCAGCGAAAGTTCTTGCTTTACGATGTGTTTGTACAAAAAAGACAGCGCATTTAGTGCTGTAGCCTGAGTTTTTGGCGACACATTTTTTTCCAGTACCAAATAATCCAGGTATAGAGTAACTTCATTGTCGCCCATTGAGGTGGGGTGACGCTTATCGTGGAAATGGATAAATCCACTAATCCATTTCAAATAGGTATCGATAGAACGCAAAGAGTATTGTTTAGTCAGCATAAAATCAGCGACCAGGTTTAAATAGGGGGAGCGGGTTTTCATGATATTAAAGTTTTTAAAAAGTGCACTGTATTTATATACAGTATTGATGGTTTTCTCCTATAGTCAAGAAAACGACCCAACGGGTCGTTTTGGGAGCAATCTGACTCAGCGCTAAGTTTATTGCAGCCCATAGCTGGTATTGTTTGGATAAATTTGTTATCAATTCGCAAAAGAATGAAAACGACCCTGCGGCTGGAAGAAAAACGACCCGTTGGGTCGATATTAAATTGTTCTGATGGAATTGGAGAAAAGATATACTAGAGATTATAGTCGATACAGAGGATTTTGGTGTATATTTATACAGTATGATACTTCCCTTTTTTATGACTATAAAATCTAGCAAAGAAACTTGACGGAACTATACTGTTTTTCAATCCCTAAAGCTTATCTCTAAGGCTGCTGAAATCGACGTTATTTTCAGACAGACCTTAGAGATAAGCTTTAGGGTATGAAGTCCCGATCAAGTGACGATTTGTTTTTGACCCTCCAATCTACGTAGCCAAAGCGACTAAGGTCTGGCTACCACAGAACAAGTCAATAAATTAGACTCCGTTAGCTTTGCATCTTGTATTGCAAACAACGCAATAAAGCTGCCAAACTAACTGCACTAATTATTGAGACGTTATGCATCATGAGAATAATGGAACTAACTCGGCAATTACACAGCCTTGATTCAGAAAAAACGATATATGCAAAAAAACCTTGGACCTGTGATGCTGAAGTAGAGTTATTTTTGGAACCTGAGGATGGTTCTTTACCGACTGAACTTGAAAAGGGTTTCGAATACTTCTTGGAAGTTTTTATTGCGCAAGAGGTAATTCCTGATTTGGCTCATATAGAACCGTCTTACACTTTAGAGCAGTGGAGTGAAAGGCTAATCAGCTATGCAGAGAATGATGCATAACAAAAAATTTTAAACTGGGACGTTTACTCGCTGGCTCTCCCTCATTCTTCGGGTATTATAGCCATCAAATAATCGCCCTTTAAATTGACCGTTAGAACTGCCAGTAAACATGGAGAGTATGTGCAGAATTTAATCCAAGATTTGACTCAGAAACTTTTAGCTTCAAGCATAAAGCTGGAAGGTGAATCAATCCGGGTTTGTCGGAGGCTAATTATCTTGAGAGAATTAGCCAATGAACAAAAGAATAAGTTATTCCCCA